>NZ_JBFAOH010000012.1:0-191244 GCF_040675175.1 Nonomuraea sp. NPDC049649 | reverse complement strand
AACGACGCCCGCAAGGCGGGTAAGGACCACCCGCACGCCGTCCGCGTGCTGGCCCGCGCCTGGATCCGCGTGATCTGGCGCTGCTGGCTCGACGGCGTTCCCTACGACCCCGCCAAACACGGTGCCGCAGCAGCGCTCACCGAGTTCGTTGTTGCCTGAGGTTGACACAGGGAGTGTCATACGGCGGCGTCCCCGAGCTTGGCGAGCTGTTCCAGGACGGTGGGGTTGCGCAGCGGCCGGGTGAAACCGACGATCTTGTCGCGGCCCTCGTAGCTGGTCACCTTGATCGGCCCGCACAGGCGGCAGCGCGCCTCCACCATCTTGCCCTTCGACACGACCAGCCCGACGTGTCCCGGCCGGTCGGGCGCCGTGCCCGGCCCGGAGTCGAAGAACACCAGGTCGCCCGGCTGCTCGGAGCCCTGCTGGATCTTCTCGCCGAACGGCCACTGCCCGAACGTGGTGCGCGGGATGGACAGCCCCGCGTGCCGGTACGCGGCGTACACGATGCCCGAGCAGTCGAACGCGTCCGGCCCGGTGCCGCCCCACAGGTACGGCTTGCCGCGCTGGTCCAGGGCGTAGTCGAGGATCTTGGCCACCACGGCGCTCGGCGCGGCCTCGACCAGCGGCTCGTCGCAGGCGTCGTCCGCCTCCGGCGGCACCTCCACCACACCGGACTCGGCGTACTTCCGGGCGATCTCCTCCACCTGGTCGACGTACCACCAGGCGCGGTTGTAGACGAACAGCGCCCGCCGCACGTTCTCCGGCGCGCCGTTGCGCCGCAGCATCTTGGCCGCGCCGAGGATGGCGTCGGCCGGGTTGTAGACGTCGCCGATGCCGTCGCCGTCGCCGTCGGAGGCGTACCCGTTGAAGTCCGACGACATCGGCACCCTGGCCTTGCCGCCCCACGTGCTGATCAGGAACTGCATCGGCCCGGCCGCGCCCGCGTAGTTGGTGCCGCTCTTCACGCCGGGCAGCGTGGAGCGGCCGTGGTCGGTCTCGCGCTTGCCGACGGCGGCCAGGATCGTCCACTGGACCCCGACCTCCTCGCCGTACTTCCGGTACAGCTCCAGGTACTCGGACGGGATGTCGGCGGCGGCCGAGTCGGACGCCGCCTGCACGCGGGGGCCGTCGTCGGTGCAGTCCGGCAGCTCACCGCCGGACCCGATGAACGCGGGGATGGAGGTCATCAGCATCGGCGAGATGATAGCCAGACCCAGCAGGAGCACTCCGGCGGCGACGGCCGCGAAGACCGCTCGTGACCGGTTCACCCCTGCGTGTCCCCCTCCTGGCCGTCGCTCGCCGGCTGGAGGTCGAACACGCGCCAGTCGGTGCCGAGCTGGCTGACCGTGACCGCGTAGTCCTCCGTCAGCTGCCGGGGGCCGCTCCGCTGACTGATCTGCTGGGTTCCGGTGACCACGAACACGATGGACGCCTTCTCGATCTGCCTGATTTCCCGGACTTTCGCCGTCGCCGTGGAGACGACCTGCTCGTCGCGGTTCTGCTCCACGGTGCCGGGCGAGGTGAGGGTACGGGCGAGCACGTTGCCCAGGTCGGCCGTGGTGTAGCGGCGCACCCGGGCCACGTACGCGGCCGGATCCTCGTCATGGCGGAACGTCGCGTACTCGGCCAGGAACCGCTCGGCCAGGTCGGCGGCGGCGGCCAGTTGCTCCTTCGACATGGGCAGGTAGGCGTAGACGTCGAACGGCGCGTCGCTGGCGGTGGCCAGCGGCGTCGCCGGCACGACGGGCGAGGCGGTGGTGCGGGGCGCCGCCTGTTCCTGCCCGGCGGCGGGCTCGCGCGAGTCCGGCCACATGGTCAGGTAGAGGCCGACGGCGGCGAGCACCGCCACGATGGCGGCGAAGACCAGTCCTCGCCTGTCACCCGGCTGCGCCACGGTCTAGTCCTTGTCGGGGTTGGTGGGGTTGAGCCAGAAGGGCACCGCGGGCTCGCTCCCGCGCGAGCTGCTGCCCCACAGCGGCGGCGGCTCGGAGCCGCGCCGGTCGGAGTCGAAGAACCCGCCTCCGGAGGAGGAGCCGCCGAAGACGCGGCCGTCGGGGTTGCGGCCGAAGACGCCGCCGGAGGAGCCGTTGTCCCGGGAGGACCGCGCCCCGCCGCCGAACCGCGACCGCGCCGGTCCGGGCCGCGAGCCGCCCGAGCGGGACCCGTTCGACCCGCCGAACAGCGACCCGCCGGAACCGGAGCCACGCCCGAACAGCGACCCGCCGGAGCCACCGCCGGAGCGCCCCCCCGAGCTGCCCGAGCCACCGGAGCCGCCGAAGCGCGAGCGCCTTCCGCCCGAGGAGGTCCCGCCACGCGGCGCCCAGCCGCTCGGCCGCCCGCCGAACCAGCCGCCGGACCCGCCCGAGGCCGCGGACGCACCGGAGGAACCGGAGGAACCGCCGCCCGACCCGGAAGCCCGGGGACCGCCCGCCCCGCCGCCGAGCCCGCGCGGCCCACCGGCCGCCCGCACTCCGCCGCCCGGCCGTACGGTCCCGCCGCGGCTGTTCGTCCCGCCGAGGTTGAGCGGCGGCGCGTCGCCCTTGCGCGCCTCGGGCACCCGCCTGCCGCCTGCCTTGACCCCCTGCTGCTCCTTGTCCAGCGGCGCGGGCACCCGCACGCCCGAGGCGCCCTCGCTCTCCTCGCCCCGGACCCTGCCCTGGGCGACCCCGGACGCCGCCGCCCCGGCCGCTCCGCCGGAGACCGCGGCCGTGAGGAGCGGTTCGGCCTTCCGCACCCCCCACCGCCCGATCCGTGCGGACGCCACCGGAGGCAGCACGTTCGCGGCCCGCTCCAGTGTCGGCGAGCTGGCCGCCTCGCCGAGCATCCGGGTGGCCAGCGTGTGCCCGTTGATCGAGGAGAACAGGTGCTGGAACGGCCTGCGGTAGAAGAACACCGCGATCGTCAGCAGCGCCATGAACAGGATCTGCAGCCCCCACGGCATGGCCGTCGAGATGATCAATGCGTACCCGTACACCAGCACCCCGAGCACCAGCGCCAGCACGGCCTGCCGGAGCAGCGTCCCGATGAGCATCTCCACCCACCGCATGGCGATGATCCGCCCGCTGCCCGGATGCACGCCGATGAGCAGGAACACCGGCCCGAGGATCAGCAGCAGCAGGAAGCCGACCTTCAGCACCAGCAGCGAGACCGCCACCAGGAAGATGAGCACCCCGGCCACCATCGCGGCGATGAGCGCGCCGATGGCCACGCCGAGCCGGCTCGTCCAGTCGCGGCCGGAGAAGATGAAGTAGCGCGAGTCGTTCCTGAGCTTGTCGGCGATCTCGGCGTACTGGGCCTGGTGGGCGCCCACGTCGGGGGCCGGGTTCTCGGCGGTCGCGGGCGCGATGGACTGGGTCTCCAGCATGACCCGGCCGAAGTCTCGCACGATCGGCTGGTCGGGGTCGGCGGTGCCGAACATGCCCATCAGCCACGGCTTGCACACCAGGGTGGACCAGAGCGCGTCGGCGTTCTGCTCGACGCCGGGGGTGCCGTTCTGCCCGTAGCCGCCGGCCCGCACCTCGGGGTTGGTCTCGCCGGGCGGCGGCAGGCAGGACGTGCCGCCCGCGCCGGGCAGCCCGGAGAACGCGGAGTTGACCACTTCGCCGGTCTTGTCGGTGACGACCGCGCCGAGGCCGGTGAAGTCCTGCGGGCGGCTGAGGAACCAGGTCGCGACCGTGACCGCGAGCACCATCCAGATGACGCCTTCGGCGGTCGTGGTGGCCCGCTTACGGATCAGCCCGTACCACGCCAGCCAGATGGCGCCGAGGATGACGATCGGCTGCAGGTACGGCCAGTACATGGCCTGCGAGAGGTTGGTGACGATGTCGTCGACCACGTCCTTGATGGCCTGGAGCGGTCCCTCGGTCGCCGCGGCCTGGTACGTGGTGATCGTCAGCCGGTCGATGGCCTTGGCCCACAGGAAGATCGTGTTGGCCCAGGAGTTGCCGAGCACCGCGGCGATGTCGGAGCAGCCGAGCTCGTGCGTATGCCAGAACTGGCCGGCCATGCCGAACTGGCCGTAGTTCGTCACGACCGGCGCCTGGCCGCCCTCCGGCTCCGGCGGCTTGATCATGCCGTCGACGCCGCTGCCGATCACCTCGGGGGCGAGCTGGCCGGACAGGTCGCAGGGCGCGGCGGCGGCCGGCGACGTGGACCCGACCACGACGGGCACCACCACGAACCCGAGCAGCACCGTCACCACGGCGAGCGCCCACCGCCTGGGTAGCCGGATCTTCATGACCGCACCTCCTGCGCCGAGCCCACGCCCCCCTGAAGATCATCATGCCCGTTGCCGTCGGGTTTGTCGTGCGTTGGATTCGTGTCGAGCCAACGAAGCAGCTCATCCGAGATGAGGTCCACTCCGATGCGCCCGGCACGGCCGTCCAGATCGCGGAACACACACTCCCCGTTGCCCAGCGACCGGAGCACGGCCTTGTGCTCCTCCAGCGGCTCCACCCCGAGCAGCGCCATCACGTGGTCGACCTCCACCCGTTCGGTCGACCGGAAGGCGAACACGGACGACAGGCAGTTCGTCACCTGCTCGTTGAGCAGGTCTCCGGCGTTCTGGGAGACGAGCACCAGCGCCGTGTTGCGGGACCGGCCCATCCGGCTCACCTCGGGCACCAGCTTGGCGCCCTCCGGCGTGGACGTGATCGCCCACGCCTCGTCCAGGAAGATCGCCTTGGGCGCGCGCCGGTCGAGCCCGTTCATCAGCCTCCGCGCGAACTGGGAGACCAGGTAGAGCAGGGCCACCGAGAGCCGCTGCTCGTAGGAGTAGTCGTCCCGGGTCGTGGAGACGTCCGGCAGGGTGAGCCCGCCGAGCGTGAACACGGTCGTCCAGCCCTCGGTGTCGATCTGGTCGCCGCCGGACGGGTCGAAGCAGAGCCGCGCCAGATGCATCTCCGACATGGAGCGCAGCACCGCGCCGAGGTTCTTCGACGCGGCGTCCTCGGCCTGCTCCAGATAGTCGACGACCTTGCCGAGCGACGGGTCCGGCTGGTTGGACACCGCCGCCACCGCCTGGATCATCGCCGACTCGCGTTCCTCCGACATCCGCGGCAGCAGCAGCCGGAGCGTCTCGGTCGCCATCGTCTTCTTGGCCGCTATGTCGTCGCCGAACGAGAACGGGTCGAGCAGCCCCGGCGCGGCCGACCCGAGCGGGATGATCCGCGCCTTGCGGCCCCGTTTTTCGAGCAGCCGCACCAGCGACTCGGCGTCGCCCTTCGGGTCGATCACCGCGACCGTGACGCCGCGCAGCGCCATCTGGTAGATCATCAGCAGCGCGAGCGTGGTCTTGCCGCCGCCCGGCTCACCGGTGATCGCGATCGCCGTCGGCCGGTTGCGGCTCGCGGCCAGCAGCGGGTCGAAGTGGACGATGCTGCGGGCCCGGCCCACGGTCTCGCCGATGTACGGGCCCAGCCAGCCCTCGCCGCCGTGCTCCAGCCGGTCGCCGAGGTCGACGGTCGCGGTGGCCATGCCGCCCGCGATCGTCCGCAGCGGCTGCCGCTGCGCATAGGCGTTGATCTTGACGCGCTCGCCCGGCAGCGACTCGCAGAACAGCGAGAACTGGTCGCCCGTCGAGTTCACCACGTCGATGCCCATGTCGCGGTAGTGCTCGACCACCGCCTCCACCCGCTGCACGCAGATGTCCTCGGTCGGGGCCGACACGATCAGCCGGTGCCACCCGTACACGAACGGCAGCCGCTCCTTGGTGATGCCGTGCTCCAGCATCCGGGCCGCGTCGATCTGCTCCGCCAGCGCCAGCGGCGCCTCCGCGCCGGCCTCGCGGATGTGGATGTCCATGTCGCGGGCGTGCGCCAGCTTACGCGCGACGTCGCGGGAGGCCTTCACGGGCGGGATCAGCCGCATCCGCGACGAGATCTCCACCGGGAACGGCAACTGGTCGGCGAAGTGCATCCACGGCTCACCGTCCGGGAACGGCATCAGATCCGGGAACCGCGCGAACGACAGATGCGCCACGTACGAGTCGCCCTGCGGCTGCACGATGCGCAGCAGCGACCGGCCGTTGTGGATCTCCCCCTCGACCAGGGCCTCGATCTCGCCCTTGCCCCAGCGCCGCTTCGGGCTGGCCGACGGCGGCCCGTCGGCGAGCCCGCCCGCCGCCGCGTGCTGGAACAGCCACGCCACCTCCGTGGAGGTGGCGTGCCGTGCGTAGAGCGCGCTCGACGCGAGCGCCCGGCCGAGCCGTTCCGCCTGCTCGGTCCAGCGCGTTATCTCGCCGTCCGGTACGTGGTCGTCCTCGATCCCGAGAGCCTTCTCCGTACGCTGGTACAGCCCCAGGAGCTGGGCCAGCGCGCCCGTGCCGAGCTGCTTGCCCCGCGCCCCGAGCCGGACCCCGAGATAGACCTCCTTGGTCCAGAAGTCCTTCGCCCAGACGTGCCGGTACATCTCCTCCAGGTAGTCGCGCCAGCCCGGCCCCTCGTCGGAGGTGCCGTTGAGCGCCATCGCCCACTCGGCCGCCGGATAGGCCCGGTGCGCCACCCGCAGGTGCACCTCGGCGTCGGGCATCCTGATCGCGGCCAGCGCGATCGTGATGTTGGTCGCCAGCGCCTCGCGCTCCTCCGGCGTGACGAACTCGTAGCTGACCGTCGGCAGGCGGAAGTACGCCCACGCGCAGGTGTTCGTGAGCAGGATGCGGTCGTCGAAATATCGGACCGCCAGGCGCTGATGCGCGCGGGACGCCCTGCTCATGCCGCCCCCTCAGCGCATGAACGGGCCAGACCTGCTCGGATGTTCACTTAACGCTCACCGATTCTCGTGCCCGGGGGGTCACTCGCCAACTCCTCTTCGCTCGGTCGGACCTTCTGTGCCGCGAAGCCTGCGACCACGACCCCCGCGAGCGCCAGGTACGCCCGCCTGCCGGCCGTGCGCAACCGCCCGGGATCCACGATCTCCGCCCCGCCCGGGGCCAGATCGTCCTCCCAGGGCACCCTGACGATGGCCCGGCACCTGCCGCTGGCCACCGCCTCCGCCTGCTCGACGTCCGGCATCGAACGCCTGCTCACCCCGTTGACCACCATGACCGCGCGCCTCCTCAAGTCGGCGCAGCCGTGGCCGTCGAGCCACTCGTACGTCATCCCGACCGCCTCGGACGCCTCCTCGCTGGCGGGCACCACGAGCACCAGCTGATCCGCGTACGGAAGCACGCGGGCCGCCAGCGCCGCGGCCGGATCGATCACCGTCAGCTTGTAATGCCGGTCCAGCAGCGCCAGCGCGTCACCCAGCCGCTCGTCGGAGAAGAGACCCCGGTCAGCCAGCCGCTGCTCGGCCTCCGCGTCACCGTCGGCCGCCACCACCTCCAGCCCCGACGCCGTGCGAGTCGTATAACCCCGCATCCTCAAATAGCCGCTGACCTGCGACACCCCCGCCAGCAGCGACCCCAGCGTCTCCGGCGTCTCAGGCTCGATCCTGCTGCTCAACGTGCTCGCCCCGGTGCTGGCATCCACCGCCACCACCCGGTCATCGCGATATCCGGCAAGCGTGTGCCCCAGCATCAACGCCGTCGTACTCTGCCCCGCACCCCCCGTACACCCCAGCACCACGATCCGGCGACTCCCGCTGAACACACTCCGCGCCCGGGCCTCGTCGATCTCGGACCCGTCGCCGCGCATCCCGCTTCCGCCGACCACGACCCGCGCGACCCGCCGCCACCCCCCGGAGTCGCGCCCCACCACGGACTCGACCCGCCGCACCCGCGCCTCCCCCGCCCGCGGCCCCGGCACCACCACCCCACCGTCGATCAGCCCATCCGCCCGACCCACCTGACGCCCAACCGGCTCCCCAGCCCGCTCACCTTGCGCAGTCTCCGGGCTCACCCCGTCCGACGGCACCTCACCGCGCTCGCCGCCGACGTCCCGCCCGGCATTGGCCCACGCAGTCTGCCTGCGCTCGGCACCATCCCGCGCCGCCTCAGCCCGCCTACCCCGCCTCTCGGCGCCCGCATCCCGCCCACGCGTCGCACCCGGCGAGGCAGCGGACCGCGCATCCCCCGCGTCCTCCCCGCTCTCGCCACGGGACACCTCAGCGCCGGCGACCCGCTCAGGCTCTTCACTCGCAGCCCGCCCGCTCTCGGACGGCGCAACCTTCCCCTCGGTGCCCGCGCCCCTCGCAGCCCGCTTACGCCCCGCCCCCCGCGAAGTAGCGGACCGCGCATCCTCCGCGCTTCCGCCACGGGACGCCTCACCGTCAGGCTGCTCGTCCTCGGACGGCGCAATCTGACCCTCGGGGGTCGTATCCCCGGTCTGCTGGTGGTCGGCGGGTGCGGGCTCTTCCGCAGGCTGTTCGGCTTGCTGAGGGTGTGCCTCCTGCTCGGTGGTCACTACTCGAAGCCCGCGACGGCGCGTTCCCCCGCGGTCCGTCTCAGGCTCGGATCTGTCCGGGCGTTCCTCGGCACCGTCGGATTCTCCGGACGGTGCCGCATCCCGGGGAGAGTCTTCCGGCGCGAGCTCCGAAGTGTCGTCCCGTCTGGTGGGGAACGTCGGCTCGGGCCCGTGGTCGTGCAGCGGGCGGGACAGCGTGATGGGCCGCGAGTCGGGTGTCAGCGGCGCCCAACTCCGCTGGGCGTCGGCGAGGAGGGCGGGGTTGAGCCGGGGCGGCTGGCCCTTGCGGTGCTGTCTCCTGGCGGCCTCGTCTTCGCCGGAGCGCTCGGGGCGCGCGGTGTCGGCGGAGGTGCCGTCGGCGCTGGCCGCCAGTTTGCGGAGGCGCCGCAGTGCTTCGGTGTCGATCGGCCTGGCCCCGGCGCTCTGGCGGGGCCGGCGAGGGGCGGCCTCGTCCTGAGACTCCGGCTCCGAGGGACGTTCCTCTCGTACGGGGTCGCGGACCAGGCGCAGTTCCCGTACCGAAGAAGCAGAAGGGACGTCGGCGGGCTCTCCCGAAGAGACCTGCTCGTGGTCCGCCGGTTCCCGGGACGGAAGCCCTGACTCTCCGGACGGGAGTACGGACTCACGCGCCCCAAGGCCGGAATCAGCGGACGGGAGCGCGGACTCGCCGGACGGCAGCGCGGGCGCAGTGCTCGGGTGGACGCGGGTGCCCCAGCCCGTGCGGGACGGTTCCGCGGCGACCTGGACCCGGCCGGCCGACTCGGCGACCGTGACCGTGAGCGGGGCGTGGGCGGCGGCTGCTGCGGCGGCGGCCACGGCGGGCCTGACTTGGCGCGGGGCCGTGGCCGGGGTGCGCTTGCGGGCGGGCTGGCGGGACTTGCGGGAAGCCTTGACGCGTACGGGGTAGGCGCGCCAGACGCGGGCCGAGAACGTGATGGTGTCGGGCTCCGACAGGGGCGCCAGGCGGTACCACGCCTTGGGCTCGCCGAGGTAGCGCAGCTGGGACTCCAGCAGTTCGGTGAGCCGTTTGCCCTCGATGACGGGGCGGGTGGCGAGCCAGGTCACGATGCCGGGCGGCACCAGGTAGAGCACGTGCCAGGGCATCGCCACGGGCACGCCGACGAGCCAGAGCAGGAGCGACCAGGGGACGAAGACGCCGACGAACACGCCGATCCAGACGATCGGGAGCGGCATGGGCAGCCGTAGGTCGTACAGCTTGTAGAGCCGCTTCTCGATGCGCCAGATGTTCGTGTACGTGGGCAGGTCCACGCGGTCCTCCTCTCCACCCGCTCGTTCATGACCACCGGAGAGTGGTCTCAACCCTTACTGGATGCCGAGGGCACCCGCGATCGCCTTGGCCGTCACCTCGATGATGTTGGGTACGTAGAAGATCACGCCGATGGCCACGGCCAGGATGAGGAACTGGACGAAGCGCGTGATCTCCCGGGTGAAGAGGAAGAACAGTGCGACGACGGACACGACGACGAGGAAGAGCGGGGCGAAGAAGGCGCGCAGGAACTCGGCGAGCCCTTCGGTGTTGACGCCGGTGGGTGGGGGGGTGGGCGTCATCTCGATGAGGTTGAGCAGTACGGTCTTGAAGATCACTTCTTGTCCTCCCGGGGGGTGCCGATCAGCGGGACCCGGCTATCCGACGACACGACCGGCGCCACGGATGTCGTCGACGTACCATTTGTCGCCCTGCTTCTCGACGGTGAGGCGGTATGCCTGCTGGAGGCGGCCGTCCGTCACGCCGGGGCCTGCGGTGTTGTCGGGGTCGGTGGTCGCGGGCGCGCTGCCGGGCACGACCCAGACCACGACCGCCTCGATCTCTCTGGTGGCACCCCCCACAGGCACCACGACGCTCTTGAGCTCGGCGAAGGTGAAGGCGCCGGCGAAGCTCGGCAGGCTCGTGCCGGCGGTGACGTAACGCTGGAGTTCGGCGGTGTTGCCGGAGGCGTAGTTGCGGAAGAAGCCCTCCAGTTGCGGCTTGAGCTCGGCGGTGGCCGCGTCGTCGGTCTCCGGGCCGGCGGCCTGCGGCAGCTGGGCGGGGGCGGGGGCGGGCAGGATCGCGGGCCAGCCCGAGACGACGAACCGGCGGCCGTTCTCGCCACCGGAGTAGTAGATCGGCACCGACAGGTGCATCCTGCGCGGGCCGGACTGGAACGCCACGGTGACGACGGCGTTGTTGGCGTCGGCGACCTCGATGTCGTACGCCTGGATGGCGACGGCGCCCAGCCGGCCGTTGCCGTCCCAGCCCAGTTGCTGGTCCATGCCGTCGGCGATGAATGCGGCCAGCTTGCCTGACCTGCTCACGGCGTCGTCGGGATTGAAATTCAGGTAGACGCCCGCGAACTGGGCGGCGAACGCCATGGCCTGGTCGCGAGGGAAGTCGCTGCCCGGTTGCGCGGTCGCATTCGGAGCGGCGGCGTTTTGCCCGGTAAACCGCTCGAATGGGGCACGGATCCCATTTACCACGATTACTACGATAAGCGCCCAGAGGACGATCCGGCCCGTCCAGACGAGCCACCGCCCGCCGCCACCCGACCACCCGCCGCGCCGCGGCCGCCGGGACTGCGGGGGGTCGTAACCGATGTCGGGGTGTTCGGAAAGCTCGGGCCCGCCAGCGGTCCGAGGACCGTGCTGGACGGTTGACCTACGAGCCATCACGCCTCCGCTCGCGCCAATCGCCCCGGCTGGCGCGGTGTCGTCCGTTGCCGATCCCCATCATCCGCGGTGAAGCAGTCACCTTATCCGGTCTCCGCCATTGTTCCAGGAAAGCCACGCCCATGCTGCAAGCATCGCCGTCCAGGGGCAAACCGAGTGCGCATAGGACGCACCCGGCGCGCCGGTTTGTGTGTGTTCCCTGTCGAAAGGGCATTTGACCAGGCCAGAGACCTAAAAACGCATAACCCGACCGCCACGAATTCCTGTCCTCACGGCGGCGCGATAGCTGTGACCTGCGACTTCTTCACCCCGTGTTCGATACCTCACGGGTCTGGCCCGGCCGTTCCGGCTCCGGCCGAGCCTGGGATCGGACCGGCCGCGGTCAGGCGGGCCGGCGGGGGCGGTCGCGGAGACCGGCGGGCTGGACGGCCCGCTCCAGGGTGTCGCGCAGCCCGGCCAGCAGGCTCGTGGCGGCGTCCCGGCCGCGCAGCCGCCTGATCACCTGCTCGCGCTCGTCCGCCTTCATCCGGAGGTAGTCGTCGCGGTCGACGCGCAGCCCGTACATCTGCTCGACCCGCAAGAGCGCGAGCTCCTCCTCCAGGCTGATGCCGGTGAGCGAGGGCGTCTGGCGCCGGTTCCTGATGATGCGACGGAGCATGGGGGCCTCCCGAGTCAAGCGTGACCGCCTTGACGGTTCGACGCGCGAGCCGCCCAATTGGTTGACACAGAAGTAGTCCCGGAATCAGATATACAGAATCCGGCTAATCAGCAGCCCCGACGGGGAACGAGATCTTCACTCGCCGAGCCGGATGCCGCAGTGGAGGCGGGCGACGACGTGCTCGTCTAGGCCCGTGCCACGAAGACGAACTCCAGCCCCGGCCGGTCCGGGGCGTCCCGGACGTCCTCGACCCGGTAGCCGGTCTCGCGCAGCGTCCGCTCGACCTCGTCACGCTCACGGAAGCGCAGCGTCGACTCGGAGGTGAGCACCGCGCCGTCCGCGAAGGCGTACGTGCGACGGAAGGTCACCAGCGGCCCCGAGACGTCCAGCACGTCGGTCCGCGTCTCGACCCGGCCCTCCCCCGGAATGTCGGCGACCTCGCAGGCCCCGTCCCACCCCTCCCAGGCACGGCGGGCGGGGTCGCGGGTCTCGAAGACGAGCACGCCGCCGGGCCGCAGCGCCGCGCGCACCCCGCGCAAGGCGGCCAGCCACTCGTCGTCGGTGAGGAAGACCTGCGCCACGTTCCCCGTCATGGTCGCCAGGTCGGCATCGAGCGGCGGCAGCCCGGCGGCGTCGCCGAGGATCCACCGCACCCGCTCCGCCTCCGGCTTGGCGCGGGCGACCTCCAGGGACGCCTCAGCGGGGTCCGCGCCGACCACCTCGGCGCCGCGCCCGGCGAGCAGGCAGGCGAGCACGCCGGTGCCGCAGCCCACGTCGAGCACCCGCCGCGCGCCGAACTCCGCGACCATCGCCGCGTACACGTCGAGATCACTCCGGTCGGGGTCGAGCGCGTCGTAGATCCGGGCCAGCCGGGGCACGGCATAGTGCGCATCAGGCATGGAACCGACGCTATCGACCCGTACAACGGGTTTTCCTGAAGCCCGCTACACGTTGAAGCGGAACTCCACCACGTCGCCGTCCTGCATGACGTAGTCCTTGCCCTCGATGCGGGCCTTGCCGGCCGCGCGGGCCGCCGCGATCGAGCCGGTCTCCACGAGGTCGTCGAACGAGACCACCTCGGCCTTGATGAAGCCGCGCTGGAAATCGGTGTGGATGACCCCGGCCGCCTCCGGCGCGGTGGCGCCCTTGGGGATGGTCCACGCGCGGGCCTCCTTCGGCCCGGCGGTCAGGTAGGTCTGCAGGCCGAGGGTCTCGAAGCCGACCCGGGCGAGCTTGCTCAGCCCCGACTCGTGCTGGCCGACGGACTCCAGCAGCTCCATCGCCTCGTCCTCGTCGAGCTCGACCAGCTCGGACTCCAGCTTGGCGTCGAGGAACACCGCCTCGGCGGGCGCGACCAGGGCCGACAGCTGCGCCTTCAGGTCGTCGTCGACCAGCTCGTCGGAGTCGACGTTGAACACGTACAGGAACGGCTTGGCCGTCAGCAGGTGGAGCTCGCGCAGCTCGGCGCTGTCGAGCCCGCTCTCGAAGATGGTCCGGCCGGTCTCCAGGACGGCGAGCGCGGCCTGGGCGGCCTCCAGGGCGGGCTTCTTGTCCTTGTTGTGGCGCGACTCCTTCTCCAGGCGCGGGATGGCCCTCTCGACCGTCTGGAGGTCGGCCATGATCAGCTCGGTGTTGATCGTCTCGATGTCGCGCTTGGGGGAGATCTCGCCGTCGACGTGGGTGACGTCGGGGTCGTTGAAGACCCGGATCACCTGGCAGATGGCGTCGGTGTCGCGGATGTTGGCGAGGAACTGGTTGCCCCGGCCCTGCCCCTCGGAGGCGCCCTTGACCAGGCCCGCGATGTCGACGAACTCCACCTTGGCGGGCAGGATCCGGGCGGACCCGAAGATCTCGGCCAGCTTGGGCAGGCGCTCGTCGGGCACGCCCACGATGCCCACGTTGGGCTCGATGGTGGCGAACGGGTAGTTGGCGGCAAGCGCGTTGCCGGTCTTGGTCAGGGCATTGAACAGCGTCGACTTGCCGACGTTGGGCAGACCGACGATGCCGATGGAGAGGCTCACGCCCAGCGAGTTTACTGGCTCCGCGGAGGAGCCCAGGCGTGTCGGGTCCCCATCACGGCGGGATGGCCTGCATCATCGATCAGATGGATGTCGTCTCGCTTCTGCTGGGGCTGCTCGCCGGCGCGCTCATCGGGTTCCTCGTGGCCAGGACGCGGGCGGCGGTGCGGGTGGCCGAGGCCGACGCGCGCGCCAAGTCCGCCGCCGACAAGCTCGTCTACGTCGAGGAGCAGCTGGCCGAGCGGTTCCAGGCCCTGTCCACCCGGG
Source organism: Nonomuraea sp. NPDC049649 (assembly GCF_040675175.1). Classification (NCBI taxonomy): domain Bacteria; kingdom Bacillati; phylum Actinomycetota; class Actinomycetes; order Streptosporangiales; family Streptosporangiaceae; genus Nonomuraea; species Nonomuraea sp. NPDC049649. Next base: position 177,298 of record NZ_JBFAOH010000012.1, on the reverse strand, counting down.
CGCTGGACGTGAACAACGTGCGCTTCCTGGAGCTGGCCGAGAGCCGCCTGGCCGCCACCAGGGCGGAGGCCGCCGGTGACCTGGACCAGCGCAGGCAGGCCGTCGAGCACCTGGTCGAGCCGTTGCGGGAGGCGCTGGCGCGGGTCGAGACGCAGCTGCGCGACACCGAGTCGGGCCAGCGCGCCGCCCGGGCCGAGCTGGCCAAGGAGATGGAGTTCGTCCGCCACAGCCACGAGCAACTGCGCGCCCAGACCACCGCGCTGGTGCGGGCGCTGCAGCGCCCGGAGGCGCGCGGCCGCTGGGGCGAGATGCAGCTGCGCCGGGTCGCCGAGATCGCGGGCATGCAGCGCCACTGCGACTTCGACGAGCAGGTGTCGGAGTCCTCGGTACGTCCCGACATGGTGGTGCGGCTGGCCGGGGGCAAGAACATCGTGGTCGACGCCAAGGTGTCGCTGGCCGCCTACCTGGAGGCCGCGGAGGCGGGCGACGAGTCGCTGTCCACGGTCCGGCTCGACGCGCACGCCCGGCACCTGCGCGAGCACGTCGACCGGCTGGCCGCCAAGTCCTACTGGCAGTCGTTCTCCCCGGCGCCGGAGTTCGTGGTGCTGTTCATCCCCGGCGAGGCGTTTTTGGCGCCCGCGCTGGAGCGCGACCCCGGCCTGCTGGAGCACGCGATGGCCCGCCGGGTCCACATCGCCACCCCGACCACGCTGATCACGATGCTGCGCACCGCTCAGTACGCCTGGCAGCAGGCCGCGCTGAGCGAGAACGCGCGGGCGGTGTTCGAGCTGGGCAAGGAGCTGTACGAAAGACTGTCCTCGATGGGACGGAACGTGGAGGCCCTCGGCAGGACTCTGGCCCGTACCGTGGAGGCGTACAACAAGACCGTCGGATCGCTGGAGAGCCGCGTCCTGGTCACCGCGCGCAAGCTGCACGACCTGGGCGTCGTCGACGGCGAGCTCGACTCCCCCGGGAGCGTCGAGGACCTGCCGCGCCCTCTGGCCTCCCCCGAACTCCTCGAAACCCCGTCTCTCATCACACACGCGAACGGTAAGTTGACCAGCGGGTCGCAATAAGGGGGGTGGGCCGGTGACCGGCACAGGCAAGCGTTCCGCCGTCAGGCTGACCGCGCGCGGCGCCATCGCTCTCACGCTCGTCTCGACGCTCGCCGGTTACGTGCTGGCCGCCCTGCTCGACATGCAGGTGCTCGTCGGGCTGGCGTTCGTGGCCGCCTGCCTGCTCGGCGTGGTGATGGTCAACCCGCGCGAGCTGCTGTCGCTGGTGGTGACGCCGCCGCTGGTGTTCTTCGTGGCGACCCTCTTCGTCGAGCTGGGCCGGGCGCTCGTCACGGTCGGCATCCTGCAGTCGCTGGCGCTCGGCCTGTACGGGTCGCTGTCGCGCGGCGCGCCCTGGCTGTTCGCGGGCTCGGCGATCGTGCTCGGCGTGGCCCTGGCCCGCGGCCTGCGCGACAACGTACGAGACCTGCGCGAGGAGCTGCGGGCGGGCGCGGAGGTCCCGCGCCCGCGTCAGCCGCAGCCGTACGTGCCGGAGCCCGAGGGCTACTTCGAGCCCCGCGTCTACGGCACGCCCAGAGGCGAGGACTAGCCGGCCCGCAGGTCCTTGCGGAGCTCGTGCGGGAGCGCGAAGCGCACCTTCTCCTCCACGGACTCGACCTCGGTCACGTCGCCGAAGCCGCGCTCGGCCAGCCGCGCCAGCACGCCCTGGACCAGCTCGTCCGGCACCGACGCGCCGCTGGTGAGGCCGACCGTGGTGACGCCCTCGAACCACTCGTCGCGGATGTGCGAGGCGTCGTCGACGAGGTAGGCGGCCTTGGCGCCGTGGTCCAGGGCGACCTCGACCAGGCGCTTGGAGTTGGAGGAGTTGTCGGAGCCGACCACGATCACCAGGTCGGCCTCCGCGGCGATCTCCTTGACCGCGACCTGCCGGTTCTGCGTCGCGTAGCAGATGTCGTCGCTGGGCGGGTCGATCAGGTTGGGGAAGCGCTGCTTGAGCCGGGCGACGGTCTCGTTGGTCTCGTCGACCGACAGCGTGGTCTGCGACAGCCACACCAGCTTGCCCGGGTCACGGACCTCGACCTTCTCGACGGAGTCGAGGCCGTCGACGAGCCGGATGTGGTCGGGGGCCTCGCCGCTGGTGCCCTCGACCTCCTCGTGTCCTTCGTGCCCGATGAGCAGGATGTCGTAGTCCTGGCCGGCGAATCTCTTCGCTTCGTTGTGAACCTTCGTCACGAGCGGGCATGTAGCGTCAATGGTGCGAAGCTGCCGCTCTGCGGCCTCGGCGTGCACCGCGGGAGAGACGCCGTGGGCGGAGAACACCACGATCTCCCCCTCGGGCACCTCCTCGGTCTCCTCGACGAAGATGGCGCCCTTGGCCTCGAGCGTCTTGACCACGTGCGTGTTGTGCACGATCTGCTTGCGTACGTAGATCGGTGCGCCGTACTGCTCCAGCGCCTTCTCGACCGCCACGACGGCTCGATCGACTCCGGCGCAGTAGCCGCGGGGCTTGGCCACGAGAACGCGGCGGGAAGAAGAGGTCTGGAGCTCCATAGTCCATATGCTACGTGGAGCGGCCGACGGGCCTGCGCGTGCGTATACGCACACGCTTTGCCAGACTGGCCATCCCACACTGACCTCCCAGGGAGACGTACATGTCCCTCAGCGACGTGATACGCAACATCGCCAAGTCCGTCACCGGCAAGGACGGACTCAAGGACAAGGCGCGTGACCTGCCGCTCCTCGTCGTGCGCGGCACGCTCAGCGCGGCCGGTCAGGCGCTCACGCTCGTTGACCGGGTGAAGAACTCGATCAGGGGCGGCAAGGACGGCAAGGAGAAGGAAGACGCCGAATCCCGGCCGTCGGACGCCACGACACCGGCCGCCGAGGAGGAGAAGCCGGCCCGCAAGGAGCCGGTCATCTTCGCTCCCAAGCCCGGCGCCGCCGAGCCCAACGGCACCGCCAAGGCCAAGCCGGACCCCGTCATCTTCGCCCCCGCCAAGACCGACACCGCCCCCGAGACCGCCGCCAAGCCCGAACCCGAGACGAAGCCCAAGCCCGAGGCCGAGACCAAGCCCGAGGCCGAGAGCAAGGCCGCTCCTGAGGACGCGGTCGCCCAGCCCGCCGTCGCGCAGCCCGTGACGATGGAGCCCGAGAAGGCCGAGGAGCAGCCGAAGCCCAAGAAGGCCGCCAAGGCCAAGGCCGAGCCCGCCAAGGCTAAGGAGAAGGAGAAGCTGGCCGAGGCGGCCGAGACCGTACCCGCCGCCGCCGGGAGCGAGCCTTCCCTGGGCGCGGGCGAGCTGGTCGAACCCATCCCCGGCTTCGCGTCCCTGTCGGTGGCGTCGCTGCGTGCCCGCATGCGCGGCAAGACCGAAGAGCAGATCGCCGAGTACCTCGCGTACGAGCAGGCGACCTCGGCCCGTCCCGAGGTGATCCGCATGTACGAGAACCGCCTGGCGAAGCTGCGCTCCGGCGCATGACGTCCAAGACCACGCCCGAATCACCGCTGCCGATCCGCACGGTCCTGCAGATGGTGGGCGGCTGGATCGGCAAGCTGGGCACGGTCTGGGCCGAGGGCCAGATCACCGATCTGAGCGCCCGCGGCGGCACGGTGTTCCTGACGCTGCGCGACCCGGTGGCGAACGTGTCGGCCCGGGTCACGGCGCCGCGCGGGGTGTACGAGGCCGCGGAGCCCCGACCGGCTGACGGCGCCAGAGTCGTGGTGCACGTCAAGCCGGACTTCTGGGTCAACCGCGGCTCGTTCGCTTTCACCGCGCTGGAGATCCGCCCGGTCGGGGTGGGCGAGCTGCTGGCGCGTCTGGAGCGGCTGCGCCGGCTGCTGGCGGCCGAGGGGCTGTTCGGCGCCGAGCGCAAGCGGCGGCTGCCCTTCCTGCCGGGCACGATCGGGCTGATCTGCGGCCGCGACTCGGCGGCCGAGCGCGACGTGCTGGAGAACGCGCGGCGCCGCTGGCCCGCCGTACGGTTCAGGGTCGAGGAGGTCGCCGTCCAGGGCCCGTACGCGGTGGCCGAGGTGACCGGGGCGCTGGAGCGCCTGGAGGCCGACCCCGACGTCGAGGTGATCGTGATCGCCCGGGGCGGCGGGTCGCTGGAGGACCTGCTGCCGTTCTCCGATGAGACGCTGGTGCGCGCGGTGGCGGCCTGCCGGACCCCGGTGATCAGCGCGATCGGCCACGAACAGGACAGCCCGCTGCTCGACCTGGTGGCCGACGTGCGCGCCTCCACGCCGACGGACGCCGCCAAGAAGGTCGTGCCCGACGTGGGCGAGCAGCTGACGCTGATCCGCCAGCTGCGCGACCGGGGCCGCAGGGTGGTGAGCGGCTGGCTGGACCGGGAGATGTCCTGGCTGACGGCGGTGCGTTCGCGGCCTTCGCTCGCCGATCCGGTGCGCGAGCTGGAGCGGCACGCCGAGCAGGTCGACGGGCTGCGCGAGCGGGCCAGGCGCGCGCTCTCCGGTTCGCTGGACCGGGCCGGTGACGACTTGACGCATGTGCGGGCCCGCCTGGTGGCGCTGTCGCCCGCCGCCACGCTGGAGCGCGGTTACGCGATCGTGCAGCGCCCGGCGGGCGAGGTGGTCCGCGGCGCGGCGGAGGTCGCCCCGGGCGACGAGCTCACGGTGCGGCTGGCCGACGGCCGTGTCACGGTGCGCGCCGAGCCGTGACGGCGGCGGCGATGTCGCCGACCCCCGCCTTGATCTCCTCGACGGTGAGCCCGCGTTCCGCGCGCTGGAACGAGATCAGGTGCGCGTTGACGGGTGAGAGCAGCGCGTCGGCCAGGAAGCGCGGGTCGGCGTCGGGCCTGGCCTGGGCCAGGAGCGTGGCCAGATGGGTGTGGTACACCCGGTAGGGGCCGCTGTATCTGGATTTGGGGGTGCCCACCTCCGCCAGCAGGAACAGGTCGAGCTGCGACACCACGCGGTCGACGAGCCCCGTCAGGAAGGCCGCGACCCGCTCGGCCGGCGGAGCTCCCGGCCCCAGCGGCGGCGGGCCGCTGATGAACGCCTCCTGGAAGCGGCGCTCCCGCTCGTCGATGAGCGCCCACGCCAGGCCTGCCCGGTCGCCGAAGCGCCGGTAGACCGTGCCCACGCCCACACACGCCTCCTTGGCGACCTCGTCCAGGGAGAGCTGGTCGGCGCCGCGGGCTTGGATCATGCGGGCGGCCACTTCGATGATCTTCCGCCGGTTCCGCGCCGCGTCGGCGCGCTCCGGTTGGGGCTGCCCCAGCACGGGAAGCTGACGTCCGCACACGGCTCTGAGCATACGGGGCGCGCAAACGGAAATTTCTCCGGTTAGGCTCCGTGATCGGAGAAACCAAGGAGAGACCATGAACGACTTCAACCAGAAGGTCATCGAGGAGTTCCGCGCCAACGCCGGAAAGGTCGGCGGCCCCTTCGAGGGCGCCGACCTGCTCCTGCTCACCACCACCGGCGCCAAGTCGGGCAGGCGGGTGACCACCCCCGTGATGTATCTGGAGGACGGCGACCGGCTCGTAGTGATCGCCTCCAAGGCGGGCGCCGACCACCACCCGGCGTGGTTCCACAACCTGCGCGCCAACCCCGGGGTGACGGTCGAGGCCGGCACCGACACCTTCCAGGCCAGGGCCTCGGTCGTGGACCCGCCGGAGCGCGACCGGCTCTACGCCCGCATGGTGGAGAAGGCCCCGGGGTTCGCCGAGTACGAGGCGAAGACCAGCCGGGTCATCCCCGTCGTCGCGCTGGAGCGGGTCGGCTGAGCCGCCGCCTCAGAAGGGCGCGTCGTCCTGACCGCCCGGCTCGGCCCTGCGCGCCATGGCGGCGGCCAGCTTCACCCGGGCGCCCTGCAGCCACTCCTCGCAGATCGCGGCCAGCTTCTCACCGCGCTCCCAGAGCTCGATCGACTGCTCCAGGGTGAGCCCGCCCGCCTCCAGGCGGCGCACCACCTCGGTCAGCTCCTCGCGTGCCTGCTCGTACGAGGGCGTCTTCTCCTCAGCCACAAGCCCACCCTAGTGCGGCGCACAAGCGGAAGGCCCCCGCCGCGGGGGCGGGGGCCTTCGCACGTGGTTGACAGCAGAACCGGCGCCCGTCGAGGCGGGTCCTTCCACGCGGCGCCGATGCTAGCAGCGTCGTATCCGATCAGGTGACAGACTTGGGACGCTCACGCAGAGTGGCCGCGAGCTGACCGAGCTCCGGCCAGTCGGCGGTGCCGGTCACGACCAGCGTGACATCGGGCAGCACGCGGATCAGGGTGCGCTGCTTCTTGTCCTCGCGGAAGCGCCGCTCCCACGTCTCTCCGCCGACCTGCTGGGTGCCGACGGACTTGTCGGAGTTGGCCATGCGGTTGGCGAACTCGGCCGCGGGCTTCTCGTCGCTCTGGATGAACATCGCGTGCTCGCGCTCGGCCGTGGCGTAGCCGAGGTGGAGGACCTTCGCGCCGTTCTCGCCGTCGGCGATCCGGTTGCTGTTGGGGATCCACCCCTCCGGGTCCTGCTCGGGCTCCCAGACGGTGTACGGGACCGTACGGGCGAAGTTGGCCACGGTGATCGAGTAATCGCGCTTCGGGATGTACTCAGCCTGGCCCCGCGGCGTGACCAGCAGGAACAGGCCGACGCCCGCCAAGCAGACGAGGACGGCTACGACGTAGCCGTGGAGACCTTCGGTGAACCGTCGCACACCTGGCGAGATTACCCGCTGGTGGCACCGGTCGCGGACCCGGCCGGGCGGAGCCGGCCGACGATCTCCAGGACGTCCTCGGCGAGCTTCCGGTCGCCGGACTGGACGATCTCGCTGACGGCGCCAGCGAGCGCGCCGGTCAGGACGACCACCAGCGCGTTCTGGTCCTCGTCGAAGAGGGCGGCGTTCCGGCGCGCCCAGGTGCGGAGGCGGTCGCGCATGACGACGTCGAAGCCGGGCGGCCCGTCGCCGCGCAGGAACAGGGCGGCCAGCTCGCGCTCGGCCAGGCAGCCGTCGAGGTAGGCGCGGGCGGCGCTGACGAACACCCGCATCGGGTCGGTCTCGCCCGCCTCGCGGGCGTCGCGGGCGGCCTGCTTGGTGCGCTGCGCCTGCCGGGCCTGGAACTCCTCGAACAGCGTGAGGTAGAGGTCGGCCTTGCCGGCGAAGTGGTGGTAGAGGCTGCCGACGCTCGCATCGGCCTTGGCCACCACGTCGGTGACGCCCGCCTCGGCGAAGCCTTTCGTGACGAAGACGTCTCTCGCGGCGCGCAGCAGCGCGGAGCGGGTCGCCGCACCGCGCTCGGAGGTGCGGGCCGACACCGGGGGTTCCACATCGCTGCTCATGGCTGGCACATTATCCTCCGCCGACCGGGGATACAGGGACAACTACCATCGGGGTAGTCGTGACGAGGAGGCCTCACATCATGTCCGAACAGACCTCGGTGCCCGAACCACTGGCAACGGGCGAGCACGCCCCCGACCGTAACCTCGCTCTGGAGCTCGTCCGCGTTACAGAGGCGGCGGCGATGGCGGCGGCCCGCTGGGTGGGCAGAGGTGACAAGAACGGCGCCGACGGCGCCGCGGTGAACGCCATGCGCCAGTTGATCAGCACGGTGTCGATGAACGGTGTGGTGGTCATCGGTGAGGGTGAGAAGGACCACGCGCCGATGCTCTACAACGGGGAGCAGGTGGGTGACGGCAGCGGTCCCGAATGCGACGTGGCCGTCGACCCGATCGACGGCACCCGGTTGACGGCGATGGGCATGCCGGACGCGGTCTCGGTGATCGCGGTGAGCGAGCGCGGCTCGATGTACGACCCGTCGGCCGTTTTCTACATGGAGAAGCTGGTCACCGGGCCCGAGGCGGCCGACGTGGTCGACATCGAGAGGCCGGTGGGCGACAACATCAGGGCGGTGGCCAAGGCCAAGCACTGCTCCCCCTCCGACGTCACCGTGGTGGTGCTCGACCGGCCCCGGCACGAGCAGCTGGTCAAGGAGATCCGGGAGACCGGGGCGCGGATCAAGTTCATCATGGACGGCGACGTGGCGGGCGCCATCATGGCGGCGCGCAGCGGCACCGCCATCGACCTGATGATGGGCATCGGCGGCACGCCGGAAGGCATCGTGGCCGCGTGCGCGCTCAAGTGCCTGGGCGGCGTCATCCAGGGCAGGCTCTGGCCGCGCGACGAGGCCGAGCGGCGCAAGGCGCTGGACGCCGGGCTCGACCTCGACCAGGTGCTCACCACGAACGACCTGGTCAAGTCCGACGACGTGTTCTTCGCGGCGACGGGCATCACCCAGGGCGAGCTGATGGAAGGCGTCCGCTACCGCGGCGGCGTGGCGATGACCCAGTCGCTGGTCATGCGGGGGCGGTCGGGCACGATCCGCAAGGTCGAGAGCGAGCACCAGCTGTGGAAGCTGCGCGCGTACAGCGCGATCAACTTCGACACCGCGGGCTGAGGCCCGCAGAGCCGCACGCGGGCTCAGCCCGCGATACAGGCACGCGGGCTGAGCCCGCGGAGCCCGCGCACCGGGCGCGCGGCTGATCAGCGGCGGCGCTTGCGGCGGCGGGGCTGCTTGACCGAGACGTCGCCGATGAAGTTGGTGGTCCGCACCTCGACGACGGGCGCGCCGGGCTCCTCCGGCCCCTTGGTGAGCCGCACGGTCTTGTCCTTGGTGACGCGGACGACCTCCAGCCCCTCGGGCACGTGGATCTCCAGCCCGCCGAAGACCAGCGTGGCGTTGATGACAACGCGGCTGTTCTGCAGGATCGCGTCGCGGAAGTCGAGCTTGGTGGTGCCGAACATGGCGGTCACGTCGAGCTCCGCCGGCACCACCCAGCGCCCGCCCCGCTGCTGCTGCCTGAGGAACGCGGAGACCGGTGTGCCGTCGAGGTTGAGCGGCTGCTGGTCGGCGGGGAGCAGGTCCGTGGTGAGCCCGGCCAGCTCGCCGAGAGTGCGGGCCGAGTAGAGGGCGGCGAGCCGCTCTTCGAGCTCGTCGAGGGTCAGCCGGCCGTCGGCGTGCGCGTCCTGGAGCACCTGGGCGATGCGTTCGCGGTCGGCGTCGGAGGCGCGCAGCTCCGAGGGCTGCGGCTGATCGTCTTTGCGGGGGCGGCGGGCCGAGGCCCACTCCTCGGCTAGCCGCTCGCCGGCCTCCTGAAGACGGGGGAGCCAGGATCCCGGGCGTTCTTTCACGGTTTCCACGATATCCGGCTGACACCCGGTTCGCCCCTGTCCGGAATCCCCGCGGTCGCCGGGGCCGTTGCATCCGATGGAGTACGACGCGGGAGGCGTTCTTGAGTCAGCCGGCACGCTGGGGACTGGGCGGTGTGGGCGCGGGGGCCGTGGTGGTCCTGGGGCTGGATCTGGCCGCTTTAGGGGAGATCGACCCGTTCCGTCGGACGATCAGCGAGCACGGCCTGACCGAGCTGGGCTGGCTGTTCGGGCTGGGGGTGGCGCTGCTGGCGGCGGGGTCGGCGGCGATCGGGCTGGCGCTGCGGCGGGCGGGGCTGGCGGGGGCGGTCGGCACTCTGGCGCTGCTGGCGTGGAGCGCGGGGCTGCTGGTGGCGGCCTATTTTCCCAAGCACGACTGGTCGGTGGGGCCGAGTCTGAGCGGCAGCATCCACCGGGCGGGCAGCGTGGTGGCCTTCCTTAGTCTGCCTCTGGCCGCGCTGGTCATCGCCCGGCCGTGGCGGCGGGGCGCGCGGAATCCGGCGTCGCTGGTGGCGTTCGGGCTCGGGGTGTGCTCGGTGCTGTACCTGGCGGGGATGGGGGTGCTGGTGCTGCTCGGGGCGCAGGACGGGCTGCGGTGGTGGCAGGTCATGCCGCTGGGTCTGGTGGAGCGCGGGCTGGCGGCCGTGGAGGTGGCGGCGGTGGCGGCGCTGGGTTTCTGGGCGGCGGGCAGGAGGCTGGCGGGGAACTCGGGTCAGGCCCTGGTGGAGCGGGGATCCCAGAGGCTAACCTGACCCCTCCTCACGTTTTTCTCCCCCCGCTCAGGAGGCCGCCGTGCCGTCTCCGCGTGATCGCCAGGCCCGCGTCGCCACCTTCGCCGTGTACGCGGTGCAGGGCCTGTCCTTCGCCACCCTCCTCACCCAGGTCGCGCACCTGCAGAACAAACATGGTCTGAGCACCGGGGCGCTGACCGCGCTGCTGCTCATCGTCCCGGTGTTCGCGGGGGTGGGCAGCATGGCGGCGGGCGCGTTCGCCGCCCCCCTCGGCAGCCGCCTCCTGTTACGCCTCGCCCAGCCCACGCTCGCCGCCGCCGTCGTGCTCGCCGCACTGGCGCCCAGCGTGGCGCTCCTGGTGCCGGCTCTGCTGCTGTTCGGGGTGACGGCGGGCGCGGTGGACGCGGGCATGAACATCCAGGGCGTCGCGGTCGAGCGCCGGTACGGACGGGCCGTGCTGAACGGATTCCACTGCCTGTGGAGCGTGTTCAGCCTGGCCGGGGCGCTGTGGGCGTCGGCGGCGGGCGACGGGCTGCCGCTGGAGGCGGTCATGTCGATCCCGATGGTGCTGGCCGTCGCGGGCTCGCTGCTCGCCGGTCCCCGCCTGTACGCGCCCGAGGAGGAGTGGGGGGACACCGCCGGGCAGGCCGCCGGGGCCAAGGTCCCGTGGCGGCCGCTCATCCCGCTCTGCCTGGCGATGGGCTTCCTGTACGTGGGCGACGCGGCGGTGTCGAACTTCAGCACGGTCTTCATGCAGGACGAGCTGCTGGCCGACGCCCGGGTGATCCCGCTGGCCTACGCCGCGTACCAGGCGACCACGCTGCTGGTGCGGCTGGCGGGCGACCTGGCGGTCAGGAAGCACGGTCCGGCCGTCGTGGTCCGGCTGGGCGGGGCGATCGCCACCCTGGGTTTCCTGGGGATCGTGTTCGCGCCGAGCCAGCCGCTGGCGGTGGTGGCGTTCGGGCTGACCGGGGTGGGGCTGTCGGTGGTGGCGCCGCAGTCGTTCTCGGCGGCGGGGCGGCTGGATCCGTCGGGCGCCGGGGTGGCGATCGCCCGGATCAACCTGTTCAACTACGTCGGCTTCATCGTGGGCGCGGCCCTGGTGGGCGGGCTCGGGGACGTCGCCGGGATGCGGGCGGGGTTCGCCGCGCCGCTGGTGCTCGCCGCCGCGATCGTCTTCCTGGCCAGGGCGTTCGAGCCGGAGCGGGTCACCTCGCGGCCGTGACCTCGGCCAGTTCGACCGGCCGGTGTTCGTGGCGGGACAGCTCCGCCGCCTCCGCCACGTACAGCGCCGCCAGCGCGTCCTCGATCGTGCACAGGCCGTCCGCGCCGCGCAGGAACGCGTCGAGCTCGGCGCGGTAGGCGCCGGCGAACCGGGTGACGAAGTCGGGCCACGGCTCCCCCTCGGGGCCGGGCCCCTCGGCCGGGGTGAGCGGGGCACGCGGGCCGAGCCCGACGGCGAGGGTGCCCCGGGTGCCCGCCAGTTCCATGCGCACGTCGTACCCGGCGCCGTTGTAGCGCGAGCCCTGGACGGTGGCGAGCGTGCCGTCGTCGAGGGTGAGCAGCGCGGCGCTGGTGTCAACGTCGCCCGCCTCGGCGAAGAACGCGGCGCCCCGGTTCGCCCCCGCCGCGTACACCGAGACGACCTCGCGGCCGGTCACCCAGCGCAGCATGTCGAAGTCGTGGATGTGGCAGTCGCGGAAGATCCCGCCGGACAGCGGAATGTAGCCGGCGGGCGGCGGCGCCGGGTCCGCGGTGATCAGGTGTGCCCGGTGCAGGTCGCCCAGCTCACCGCGGCGCAGCGCGTCCGCCGCCGCCGCGAACCCGGGGTCGAACCGGCGCTGGAACCCGATCACCACCCGCTTCCCCCGGGCCGCCTCCAGCACCTCCAGCGTGCCCTTGACGTCGGGCGCCACCGGCTTCTCGCAGAAGACCGGAATGCCCCGGCGGCACGCCTCCAGCAGCAGCTCGGCGTGGGTGCTGGTGGGGGTGGCGATCACCACCGCGTCGGCCTCGAAAGGGTCGCCCGGCCTGCCGTGCGGCGAGGTCAGTACGGGGTCGGCCACGATCAGGTCGTCGACCAGCGGGTGCGCGGCCAGCGTCGCGGCGTGGAACGCGCCGATCCGTCCCAGCCCCAGCAGACCCACACGCATGGCACCTCCCGTAGGGATCGGCCTTCTTTCTAACTCTCACTTCCTAAAATGTCCAGACATAAGGACGTTAAGCCCTCGTACGGTCTCCGCGGCGCGACGGGCGGGCAGCCGGGCGAACCCGGCCACCACCGCCGGCGGGCCGCCCGCCCCGCGCGTCCGGCTCACCGGGGCGGCGACCAGGCCCAGCTCCCGGGCGGCGGCGACCAGCCGCTCCGCGTCCCAGCCCTCCGGCAGCTCCAGGTAGACGTGCAGGCCCGCCTCGATCCCCCGTACCCGGACCTCCGGCAGGTCCCGGGCCAGCGCCTCGACCAGGGCGTCCCGGCGAACGCGGTACTCCCTGCGCATCCGGCGCAGGTGCTTGTCGTAGCCGCCGGTGCGCAGGAAGTGCGCCAGCGCGTACTGCTCGATCACCGGCGAGCCCAGGTCGAGCTCGCCGCGCGCCCGGCGGACCGCGGCGGCCAGGCGGGCGGGCGCGACCACCCAGCCCAGCCGCAGGCCGGGCGCGAGCGACTTGCTGACGCTGCCGGACAGGACCACCCGGTCGGGGGCGAGCCCTTGCAGGCAGCCGACCGGCTCGCGGTCGAAGCGGAACTCGGCGTCGTAGTCGTCCTCCAGGACGATCCGGTCGCCGTCGCGGGCCCACGCCATGAGCGCGGCCCGGCGCGCGGGCGAGAGCACCACGCCCGTGGGGAACTGGTGGGCGGGCGTGACCAGCACCGCGTCCGCCCGGCTCGCCGCGAGCGCGGCCACGTCCAGGCCCTCCTCGTCGACCGGGACCGGCACCGGGTCGGCGCCCGCGCGGCGCAGCAGCGGGAGCTGGCGGTCGCTGCCTGGGTCCTCCACCGCGAGGCGAAGCCTGCCCGGCTCCGCCAGGACGCGCAGGACCAGGCTGAGCCCCTGGGCCACGCCGCCGGTCACCACCACGTGGTCCGGGCGCACGTCGGCGGCCCGCACCCGGCTCAGGTATCCGGCCAGTTCCTCCCGCAGCTCGGGGACGCCGCCGGGGTCGCCGTAGTCGAGCGCGTCGCCGGGGGCGGTGGCGAGCACGTGGCGGAGGGCGGCCAGCCAGCGTTCGCGGGGGAAGAGGCCGAGGTCGGGCGAGGTGGGGCGGTGGCCGTAGTAGGGGGCGTGCTCCCGGTCGCCGGGCGGGGGTTCGGCGCGGGGCGCGGCGGCCGGGGCGACGTGGGTGCCGGAGCCGACGCGGGAGACGAGGAAGCCCTCCGCGACGAGTTGCTCGTACGCTTCCACCACGACGCCGCGTGAGACACGCAGGTCGGCGGCGAGGTCGCGGGTGGCGGGGAGGCGGGTGCCGGGGGTGAGGCGGCCGGTGCGGACGGCGTGGCGCAGCTCGGCGGCGATCTGCCCGGCGATTCCCCCGATTCCGCGATTTATCGTCACATGGAGGTCGGCCACATTGGCCCCCGATCGCCGCCCGGTATTGGACTGTCTACGGGGACCATTGTCTCCCTAGCCTGGCTGCCATGAGAAGCGGAGTCGCGGGGGCCACGGCGGCCATGTTCTGCGTGGGGACGCTGGCCGGGGTGTCCGGCCTGATCGAGGATTATCCCGTCTACGGCGGGCAGGCCGTGCGCTACCTGATCGCCGCCGCCATCCTGGTGGCGGTCACCCGGGTCATGGGGCTGCGGTTCGTCCGCCTGACCGGCCGGGAGTGGCTGCTGCTCGGCGCGCTGGCCCTGACGGGGCTGGCGCTGTTCAACGTGTTCGTGATCGAGTCCGCCCGGGCCGCCGGGCCCGCGCTGGTCGGCACCGTGCTCGGCACCGTGCCGCTCTGGCTGGCCTTCGCCGGGGGCCGTCCCGCGCCCCGCCTGCTCGCCGGGGCCGTCGTGGTGGTGGCGGGCGCGACGCTGGCCACCGGGCTGGGCAGCGGGAACCTGACCGGGCTGCTGTGGGCGCTGGGCGCGCTGGCGGGCGAGGTGTGCTTCTCCCTGCTGGCCCTGCCGCTGCTGCCCAGGCTGGGGGCGATCCGGGTGTCCACGTACGCGACGGTGCTGGCCGTGCCGATGCTGGCGGCGATCGGGCTTTTCCAGGAGGGTACGAACGTGCTCCGGGTGCCGACGGCCGCCGAGGCGCTCGGTCTCGGCTACCTGGCCGTGGTGGTGACGGTGGTGGCGTTCCTGCTCTGGTACACCTCGCTGCCCCGGCTCGGGCCCGGGCGGGCGGGGCTGTTCGCCGGGCTCATCCCGGTCGGCGCGATCATCACCGGAGTGGTGCTCGGCATCGCCACGCCGACCGCCTACGACCTGGCCGGGGCGGGATTGGTGATCGCCGGCATCCTGGCCGGGCTGAGCGGGGCGTCTGCTCGTACCGCCATAAAAACCCGCGCAACCCCCAAGGGACGGACCGTGACCAGCAAAGGCGTACCCTTCTAGCGGATCGAAAGGATGGACATGGCCGATTTCGACTACACCGACCTTCTCCCGCTGGGCGCCGACGACACGGAATACCGCCTGATCACCTCGGAGGGGGTGCGCACGGTCGAAGCCGCGGGGCGGACGTTCCTGGAGGTGGACCCCGAGGCGCTCCGGCTGCTCACCGAGACCGCCATCCACGACATCTCCCACTTCCTGCGCCCGTCCCACCTGGCCCAGCTCCGCAAGATCATCGATGACCCGGAGTCCAGCGGCAACGACCGGTTCGTGGCCCTCGATCTGCTGAAGAACGCCTCCATCTCGGCCGGCGGCGTCCTCCCCATGTGCCAGGACACCGGCACCGCGATCGTCATGGGCAAGCGCGGGCGCCACGTGCTCACCGACGGCCGCGACGCCGAGCACCTCTCCCGCGGCGTGTACGACGCGTACACCCGGCTCAACCTGCGCTACTCCCAGATGGCCCCGCTGACCATGTGGGACGAGAAGAACACCGGCACCAACCTGCCCGCCCAGATCGAGCTCTACGCCGAGGACCCGCACGGCCACGCCGACGAGTATCAACTGCTGTTCATGGCCAAGGGCGGCGGCTCGGCCAACAAGTCGTTCCTGTACCAGGAGACCAAGGCCGTGCTGAACGAGGCGCGCATGATGGCCTTCCTGGAGGAGAAGATCCGCTCGCTCGGCACCGCCGCCTGCCCGCCGTACCACCTGGCCGTGGTCGTGGGCGGCACGTCCGCCGAGTACGCGCTCAAGACCGCCAAGTACGCCAGCGCCCGCTACCTCGACTCGATCCCCACCGAGGGCTCCGCGTCCGGCCACGGCTTCCGCGACCTGGAGCTGGAGGCGAAGGTCTTCGAGCTGACCCAGAAGCTGGGCATCGGCGCGCAGTTCGGCGGCAAGTACTTCGCCCACGACGTCCGGGTCATCCGGCTGCCGCGCCACGGCGCGTCCTGCCCGGTGGCCATCGCGGTCTCCTGCTCCGCCGACCGGCAGGCGCTCGCCAAGATCACCCCCGAGGGCGTGTTCCTGGAGCGGCTGGAGACCGACCCGGCGCGGTTCCTGCCCGACACCACCGACGCCGACCTGTCCGGCGACGTGGTCTCCGTCGACCTGAACCGGCCGATGCCGGAGATCCTGGCCGAGCTGTCGAAGTACCCGGTCAAGACCCGGCTGTCGCTCACCGGGCCGCTCGTCGTGGCCCGCGACATCGCGCACGCCAAGATCGCCGAGCTGCTCGACGCCGGCGGCGAGATGCCGCAGTACCTGAAGGACCACGCGGTCTACTACGCGGGCCCGGCCAAGACCCCCGAGGGGTACGCGTCCGGCTCGTTCGGGCCGACGACCGCCGGGCGGATGGACTCGTACGTCGAGCGCTTCCAGGCGGCGGGCGGGTCGATGGTGATGCTCGCCAAGGGCAACCGGTCCCTCCAGGTGACCGAGGCCTGCCAGAAGTACGGCGGCTTCTACCTGGGCTCCATCGGCGGCCCCGCGGCCCGGCTGGCGCAGGACTGCATCAAGAAGGTCGAGCTGCTGGAGTACCCCGAGCTGGGCATGGAGGCGATCTGGAAGATCGAGGTGGAGGACTTCCCGGCCTTCATCGTGGTCGACGACAAGGGCAACGACTTCTTCGCCGACACCACCGGGCCGGTGCTGACGATCGGCCGGCGGGCCTGAGAGCACGTGACCGGCGCCGGGCGGCTCCCCGGCGCCGGCCGGTAGCGGGCCGGTCTCAGTAGGGCAGCTTGCGCCCCGACGGCGTGCGGAGGTCGAGTGAGGCGGCGGCCGGCCTGCGGGGCCGGCGGCGAATCCGGATCTGGCGCATCGTCCTCACGTCCTCTGGTCTGCGCTGGTCAACCTTCGGGCGGTTGCCTCCCATCCTGACGACCTGCACTGACAGTTCCCGTCGCTCCACCTGGACTCCTGCCCGGTGCGCCCGCCTTGCCCTCATGCCCTTACCACAGCGTTACAGGGCTGTGACGGTGTCGGGCGCAACGCTTTCAGGACGGCCCTGGCCGGGCGCTCCGACATGTCCTGACTCAGCCGGTCATGATGGCTGACTTGAATTCGCAACAATTTATCGGCCCGGCCTCTACTGGTGGGTTTACACAAATAGGTAAGCTGCCAGGCATGCGTGCGCCCTCCGGTTACCTCCTCGCCGCGCGCTACCGGCTCGTGGAGCCGGTCGGACGCGGCGGCATGGGCACCGTGTGGCGGGCACATGACGAGCTGCTCAACCGTGAAGTGGCAGTCAAGGAGGTCCGCCTGCCCAAGGTCCTCGACGAGGAGTTGCGTGCCGAGTTGTGCGCGCGCACCGAACGCGAGGGGCGGGCGACCGCGATGGTGGCGCACCCGTCGGTGATCACCGTCTTCGACGTGGTCACCGAGGACGACCGGCCGTGGATCGTCATGGAGCTGCTCCGCGCCCGGTCGCTGGAGCAGATCATCCAGGCGGACGGGCCGCTCGACCCGCGCCGGGTGGCCGAGATCGGCCGCCAGATCCTCGGCGCGCTCCGCGCCGTCCACGCCAAGGGCATCCTCCACCGCGACGTCAAGCCCAGCAACGTGCTGGTGACCGAGGACCGCGCGGTGCTCACCGACTTCGGCCTGGCCGCGCTCGAAGGCGACGTCTCCATCACCCAGGCGGGCATAGTGCTCGGCTCGGCCGGCTACATCGCGCCCGAGCGGGTGCTCGGCGCCAAGGCCAGCCCGGCCGGCGACCTGTGGTCGCTCGGCGCGACCCTCTACACCGCCGTCGAGGGCCGCGGCCTGCACGGGCGGCGTACGGCGGCGGCCGCGCTGGCGGCGCTGACCAGCGGCGAACCCATCCCGATGGCCAAGGCGGGGCCGCTCGCGCCGGTCCTGGACGCGCTGCTCCGCATCGACCCGCACACCCGGCTCGACTCGGTACGGGCGTCGCTGATGCTCACCCGCGTCGCGGCGGGCGGCTCGGCGGAGGAACCGCTGACCCCGCGCAGGCTCCCGCGACCGGCGATGGTGCCGAGCGCGCCCCCTTTCACCCGCCGGCCCGCGCACCGCGGGCTGCACCGGGCCGACGTCGCCACGCCGTCGCTGAACGTCCCCCCACAACGTCAGGAGCGCCGCCCCGGCGAAGGAGTCCACCGCAGACGAGCCGAGCCGGCGCCCTCGGCTTACGCCCGCTTCACCACCACGATGATAAAGTTGCTCCTTCCTCGGCGGTTCTGGCCAAGAGAACTTCGCAAGCGAGGGTAAAGCACTTCCCAAGCGAGAATCGATATCTTCTTCTCATGCCGGAACAGCAGACGCACCTGCTCGCGGAGCGGTACGAACTCTTCGCCCCGCTCGGCCGCGGCACCATGGGCACCGTGTGGCGCGCCCGCGACCGCGCGCTCGGACGCGAGGTCGCGGTCAAGGAGATCCGCCAAGACACGGGCCTGACCGAGGAGCAGCGGGCCGAACTACGCGAACGCATGGTCCGCGAGGGCCGCATCGCCTCCCGCATCAACCACCCCGCGGTCGCCGCCATCCACGACGTCATCGTCCACGGCAACCGGCCCTGGATCATCATGGAGCTCGTCGAGGGCCGATCCCTGGAGCAGGTGATCGACGAAGAAGGGCCGCTGCCGCCCCGGCTGGTGGCCGAGATCGGCGTCGACCTGCTGGGCGCGCTCCGCGCCGCGCACTCCCAGGGCATCACCCACCGCGACGTCAAACCCGGCAACGTGCTCATCACCGAGAACGGCCGCGTGGTGCTCACCGACTTCGGCATCGCCAAGGCCGAAGGCGACCCCAAGCTGACCAAGACCGGCATGGTCATCGGCTCGCCCGGCTACACCGCCCCCGAACGGGCCAGAGGCGAATACACCGGCCCCGAGTCCGACATCTGGTCGCTCGGGGCGACGCTCTACTTCGCCGTCGAGGGCCGTCCCGCGTACGAACGATCCACGATCGCCGAGACCCTGGCGGCGCTGCTCAGCGAGAGCGCCGACCCGCCCACCCAGGCGGGGCCGCTCCGGCCCGTGCTGGAAGGGCTGCTCAACAAGGACCACAAGCGCCGCATGACCGCCGCTCAGGCGGAGACCATGCTGCGCATGCTCGCCGACACCCCGACCAGCGACATCCCAGCAATAACCCCCGACACCGACCGCGGCCCCTACCCACCCGGCACCATCCCCCCTGGCGGCGGCCACCCCGGGGGCGGTCACGCCGGAGGCAGTCATCCCGGGGGCGGTCACCTCGGAGGCGGTCACACTGGTGACATGCCCTCCGGTCCCAACCCCGTCCCCGCCGGCACTCACGGCCCCGGCCAGTTCGGTGCGGGCCCGGCTCCCGGTGGCGGCCCCGCAAGCGGCAGGCCCTCCGGTCCCAACCCCGTCCCCACCGGTCCCCAGGGCCCAGGTCCGTTCGGTGCAGGTCCGGCTCCTGGTGGCGGCCCCGCGGACGGCAGGCCCTCCGGCCCCAGCCCCGTCCCCACCGGCCCTCAGGGTCCCGGCCCATTCGGCGCCGGTCCGGCTCCTGGCAGCGACCACCCGCACCCCCACGCCCCACCGCCCGCCGAAGTGAATCCGTACGGTGGCACCGGCCCGTACTCCGGAAAGGGCTCGCCCTCCGGACCCAACCCGCCCGGCGGGCCCATCCCATCCGGCGGGACCGATCCGCGAGGCGGGCCCGCTCCCTTCGGGGGGAGCAACCCGTACGGTGAGGGCCGGGACGCGTTCAGCAGTCCCGGGGCTCAGCAGCAGGCCGGGCAGGCGGACACCGAGCGCACGGTCAGCATGATGCGGCCGAAGACGCCGCTCCCCCAGAACCCTCAGGGGCCGCAGTCCGGCGAGGGGACGTTCGCCACCACCCGGGTCCCCCGTAACCCGCAGCTCGACCCGCCCGGTCTGCAGGTCTATCCCCCGACTCAGCAGCCGCCCGGCCAGGGGCAGCAGCCGGCCGGTCAGCGTCCGCCGTTCCCGCCGGGCCCGCCGCCCGAGGCGAACGACGCGCCCGGGCTCGGCACCGACCTGTTCTCGATCATCGGCCCCGAGAAGCAGCAAGCGAGCAACCGGACCGGCATGCTGGTGCTCATGGCGGTGGCCGCCGCGGCCGCCGTGGTGATCGCCATCCTGATCGTGGCGTTGCTCACCAACTGATCTCCCTCCCTGTGGGTAAGACTGGGAGACATGACCGAGTATCGCGTTGAGCAAGACTCGATGGGCGAGGTGCACGTCCCCGCGAGCGCCAAATGGCGGGCGCAGACCCAGCGGGCGGTGGAGAACTTCCCCGTGTCCGGCCGCCCCCTGGAGCCGTCCCACATCGCCGCCCTGGGCTTGGTCAAGGCGGTGGCCGCCGAGGTCAACGGCGAACTGGGCGTGATCGACAAGGACCTGGCGGAGGCCATCGCCCAGGCGGCGGCGGACGTGGCCGAGAACGAGCACGACGCCCACTTCCCGGTCGACGTGTTCCAGACCGGCTCCGGCACCTCGTCCAACATGAACGCCAACGAGGTCATCGCGACGCTGGCCGAGGAGCGGCTGGGCCGTGCGGTCCACCCGAACGACCACGTCAACGCCTCGCAGTCGTCCAACGACGTGTTCCCGACCTCGATCCGGGTGGCGACGGCGACGGAGGTGTCCTTCCATCTGCTGCCCTCGCTGGAGCATCTGGCGGCGGCGCTGCGGGCCAAGGCGCTGCAGTTCGAGGACGTGGTGAAGGCCGGGCGGACGCATCTGATGGACGCCACCCCGGTGACGCTGGGCCAGGAGTTCGGCGGTTACGCGACCCAGATCGAGCACGGCGTGGTCCGGGTGCGGCAGGCTCTCGGCCACGTGCTGGAGCTTCCGCTGGGCGGCACCGCGGTCGGCACCGGCATCAACACCCCGCCGGGCTTCGCCGAGAAGGCCGTCGCCAAGCTGCGCGAGGCGACGGGCATCGACTTCCGGGTGGCGACGGACCGGTTCGAGGCGCAGAGCACGCAGGACTCCATCGTCGAGTTGTCCGGGCAGCTCAAGGTCGTCGCGGTTTCGCTCAACAAGATCGCCAACGATCTGCGCTGGATGGGTTCCGGCCCGCGCGCCGGGCTGGGCGAGATCAACCTGCCCGACCTGCAGCCCGGCTCGTCGATCATGCCCGGCAAGGTGAACCCCGTCATCCCCGAGGCCACGATGATGGTGGCCGCCCAGGTCATCGGCAACGACGCCGCGATCACCTTCGCCGGGGCGTCCGGCTCCTTCGAGCTGAACGTCCAGCTTCCGGTCATCGCCCGTAACATCCTGGAGTCGGTGCGGCTGCTGGCCACCATCTCCCGTCTCCTGGCCGACCGCTGCGTCAGCGGCATCACCGCCAACGTCGACCGCCTGCGCGAGTACGCCGAATCCTCCCCGTCGATCGTCACCCCGCTCAACAAGTACGTGGGCTACGAGGAAGCGGCCAGGATCGCCAAGCAGGCCCTCGCGGAACGCAGGACGATCCGCGAGGTGGTCATCGAACGCGGCCACGTCGCCAACGGCACCCTGACGGAAGCCCAGCTGGACGCCGCCCTCGACGTCCTCGCCATGACCAAACCCAGCTGACCCCACCTCTCACTCACCGGCAGAGGGGGTGGCGGCGCCATGGTCAAGCTGACTTGACCCACCCACCGGCACCAGCGTCCGGCAGAGGGATTCCGGGGTCAGCGGCGGGATTGGGTGGCGGTGGACCAGCGGGTGAGGAGGTCGGTGGCGGCGCCCGAGTCGACGGCGGCTTCCGCGTGCTTGAAGGCGTCGGCCAGCGCGGAGGTGATCTCGTCGGCCGGTGGCGTGCCCTGGGCGGCGACCAGCGCCGCGGCGGCGTTCAGCAGGACGATGTCGCGGACGGGCCCCAGCTGGCCGGCGAGTGTGGCGCGGGCCACTGCGGCGTTGTGGGCAGGCGGGCCGCCACGCAGGTCGCCCGGGTTGCTGCGGGGGATGCCGAGGTCGGCCGGGTCGAAGCGGGTGCGGGCGACAGCGCCCCTGCGGACCACGTACACGGTGGAGGGCCCGGAGGTGGTCAGCTCGTCCAGGCCGTCGTCGCCGCGGAAGACCAGGCTGGACGCGCCTCGTACGGCCAGGACGCCGGCGACGACCTCGGCCATCGTCGGGTGGTAGACGCCGATCGCGGAGGCGGTGGGCAGGGCCGGGTTGGTCAGGGGCGCCAGGAAGTTGAACACGGTGGGGACGCCGAGCTCGCGGCGCGGCCGGGAGGCGTGCTTGAGCGCCGGGTGGAAGACGGAGGCGAAGCAGAACGTGATGCCCACCTCCTCGGCCACCTCCGCGACGGCGGCCGGCGGGAGGTCGACGACCACGCCCAGTTCCTCCAGGACGTCGGCGGCGCCGGTGGTGGAGGAGGCGGCCCGGCCGCCGTGTTTGACCACCTTGGCCCCGGCCGCGGCGGCGACGACGGCGGCCATGGTGGAGACGTTGACGGTGTCGGCCCGGTCGCCGCCGGTACCGACGAGGTCGACGGTGTCGCCGGGGATCCTGATGGCGGAGGTCCCGGCGAGCAGCCCGTCGGCGAGCCCGGACAGTTCGGCGACGGTTTCTCCTTTGGCACGCAGCGCGACGGCGAAGGCCGCGACCTGGGCGTCCGTGGCGCGCCCAGCCATGATCTCCGACATGGCCCAGGCCGTCTGCCCGGAGGTGAGCGGCTCACCGTCGAGGAGCGTGGTGAGCAGTGCGGGCCAGGTGGTGGTGCCGGTCATGGATGACGCCTTTCTCGTGTCGAAACCTCGACAAGGGGCGTTCCCTACCGGATGGCCGCCTCGCCGAGGCGGCCGGAAGAATGCGTACGCACGCAGGGAGGACCGCCTAAAGGGCGGGCCACCACAGCATCGGGTACGCGGTCATGCCAGAAGGCTAGCAGCCTAGGCAGCACACATGGAAACGCTTTGATCTATGTGGCCGGACCCCATGCCGTCCACGGGCGGCCGGAGCCTAGAGTCGTGCCATGGCGAAGGAGCTGACGGGGCGGACCGCGCTGGTGACGGGGGCCGGGAGCGGGATCGGGGCCGAGTGCGCCCGGCGGCTGGCCGCGGAGGGGGCGCGGGTCCTGGTCGTGGACCGGCAGGCCGGTCCGGCCGGAGAGGTCGCGGCCGAGGTGGGCGGGCTGGCGGTGGTGGCGGATCTGACGGACCCGGGGTTCGTGGGGGCGCTGCCGGACGAGCCGGTCGACATCGTGGTCAACAACGCGGGGTTCCAGCACGTGGCGGCGATCGAGGAGTTCCCGCCCGAGGTGTTCTCGGCGATACTCAGGGTGATGGTGGAGGCGCCGTTCCTGATCGCGCGCCGGGTGCTGCCGGGCATGTACGAGAGAGGGTGGGGACGTTTCGTCAACATCTCCTCGGTCCACGGACTACGCGCCTCACCGTACAAATCCGCCTATGTGACGGCGAAGCACGCGCTGGAGGGGTTCTCGAAGACGCTGGCGCTCGAAGGCGGGCCGCACGGCGTGACCTCCACCTGCGTCTGCCCGGCGTACGTGCGAACCCCGCTGGTCGAGGCCCAGATCGCCGACCAGGCCAGGGTCCACGGCATCGGCCCCGATCAGGTGGTCGAGGACGTCATGCTGCGATCCACCGCGATCAAGCGGCTGATCGAGCCCGGGGAGGTGGCCGACCTGGTCGCCTACCTGTGCGGGCCGGGAGGCTCGTTCATCACGGGCGTGTCGCTGACCATGGACGGCGGCTGGACGGCGCGATGACCCAGCCGGAGCGGCCATGACCAGGGCCTTTCTCGAACTGCTGGCCAGGGAGGCGTCGGCGGTCGAGTTCGAGGGCCCCATCATCGAAGCCAGGGCCGCCGGGGCCGACCCGGCGGCCATCGAGGAGCTCGAACGGGCCAAGGTCGAGGCGCTGAAGGTGCGGGCGTTGCTGCGCCGCAGGGCCAGGCGCGAGGCCGAGCTGTCGGCGCTGTACGACACGGCGGGCGACCTGTCGGCGCTGCGCGACCTGGACGCGGTGCTGGAGGCGATCGTCCACCGCGCCCGGCAGCTGCTGGCGACCGACACCGCCTATCTGACGCTGCACGACCCCGACCACGGCGACACCTACATGCGGGTCACCGACGGCTCGATCTCGGCCAAGTTCCGCTCGCTGCGGCTGCCGATGGGCGCGGGGCTGGGCGGGCTGGTGGCGCAGACCGCGGTCCCCTACTCGACCGCCGACTACTTCGCCGACTCCCGCTTCCGGCACAAGCACGACATCGACGAGGCCGTCACCGAGGAGGGCCTGGTCGCGATCCTGGGCGTGCCGCTCCGGCTGGGGCAGCGGGTGATCGGCGTGCTGTTCGCGGCCAACCGCAGCGCCCGGCCGTTCCACCAGGAGGAGGTCTCGCTGCTGGCCAGCCTGGCGGCGCACGCCGCGGTGGCGATCGACAACGCCCGGCTGCTGCAGGAGACCAGGAGCGCGCTGGAGGAGCTGTCGCAGGCGCACCGCACCGCCAGGGAGCACGCCGAGGCGGTGGAGCGGGCGGCGACCGCGCACGACCGGATGACCTCGCTGGTGCTGCGCGGCGGCGGCATCGAGGACGTGGCGGCCGTGGTGACGGACGTGCTCGGCGGCGAGCTGGCCGTGCTGGACCATCTGGGCCGGCCGCTCGTCGGCGACGCCACCGGGCTCGATCCTGGGCTTTCCGAGGCGGCTCAGGCTTCGCGGGCGCTCGGCCGTACCGTGCGCAGGGGCGACCTGCGCATCGCGTCGGTGGACGTCGGCGGCGAGCCGCTCTGCACGCTGGTCCTGCGCAGCGACGACGCCGACGAGCGCATCCTGGAGCGGGCGGCGCTGGTGTGCGCGCTGCTGCTGCTGTTCCGGCGGAGCGTGGCGGAGGCCGAGGGCCGGGTGCGGGGCGAGCTGCTCGACGACCTGATCTCCCGGCCGGACTCGCCGGGGCTGCGCGACCGGGCCGACCGGCTGGGCGTCGACCTGTCGGCGCCGCACGTCGTGGTCGTGGCCCGGCACGGCGGGCAGCGGGAACGGGCCGCGTTCTGGGCCTCGGCGGAGGCGTCGCTGCGGGGCGGGCTGGCGGCGGGGCGCGGCGACGAGGTGGTGCTGCTGCTGCCCGGCACGGACGCCGGGCCGCTCGCCCAGCGGGTGGCCGCCGAGCTGAGCGCCGCGCTGCAGGCCCCGGCGACGGCGGGCGCGGCCCGAGCCTGGACTCCGGACCCCGCCCAGGCGAATCCGCACCGTGCCGCCCGCGACAGAGGATCCACGCGGAGACAGGAACAGGCCGGTGACGAGCAGGCGGTCGGCGGGGTCGCGGGCGCTTACCGGGAGGCGCGGCGGTGCGCGGACGCGCTGATCGCGCTGGGCCGGGCGGGTGACGGCGCGAGCGCGGCCGAGCTGGGGTTCGTCGGGCTGCTCATCGGCGAGGGCCGCGACGTGCGAGGCTTCGTCGCGGCCACGCTGGGCCCGGTGATCGAGTACGACGCGCGCCGCGGCACCGAGCTGACCTCCACGCTCGCGGCGTACTTCGGCACCGGCGCCTCGCCCTCACGCACGGCCGAGGCCCTGCACATCCACGTCAACACCGTCACCCAGCGGCTGGAGCGGATCGGCAAGCTGCTCGGCGACGGCTGGCAGGACCCGGAGCGGGCGCTGGAGGTCCAGCTCGCCCTCCGCCTGCACCGGCTCGGCCACACAGGCACCGGCAAGAGTATGGGTGACGGACCCATATGAGTGACGATGGTCACTCCCTAGCGTGACGGCATGGCCACCACATCCATCAAGAAGATCGTCGGCGCGAGCCTGATCGGCACCACCATCGAGTGGTACGACTTCTTCCTGTACGGCTCGGCAGCCGCACTCGTCTTCAACAAGCTGTTCTTCCCCGAGTCCGATCCGCTCACCGGGACGCTGCTGGCGTTCCTCACCTACGCCGTCGGCTTCGTCGCCCGCCCGCTCGGCGGGCTGGTGTTCGGCCACTACGGCGACCGGTTCGGCCGCAAGACGCTGCTCGTCATCAGCCTGGTGATGATGGGCGGCGCCACGTTCCTCATGGGCCTCCTGCCCACGCACGCCGCGATCGGCGCGGCGGCGCCGCTGCTGCTCACGACGCTCCGCCTGGTGCAGGGCTTCGCGCTGGGCGGCGAGTGGGGCGGCGCGGTGCTGATCGTCTCCGAGCACGGCGACGCGGCCCGCCGCGGGTTCTGGGCGTCCTGGCCGCAGGCGGGCGCGCCCGGCGGGAACCTGCTGGCGACGGGCGTGCTGGCGGCGCTGGCCGCCTGGCAGCCGGAGGAGCAGTTCCTCGCCTGGGGCTGGCGGATCCCGTTCCTGCTGTCGGGCGCGCTGGTGCTGCTCGGGATCTGGATCCGGCTGACGATCAGCGAGTCGCCGGTCTTCCAGCAGGCGGAGCCGGAGAAGGCGCCGCCGATCGTCGGGGTGCTGCGGCACCACAAGCGGGACGTGCTGATCGCGATCGGCGCCCGGATGGCGGAGAACATCTCCTTCTACCTGCTGACGGTCTTCGTCATCACCTACGCCAAGAGCACCGGGGTATCCAACTCGACCGTGCTCAACGCGGTGCTGGTCGCCTCGGCCATCCAC
The DNA here is from genome assembly GCF_040675175.1 of Nonomuraea sp. NPDC049649. Classification (NCBI taxonomy): domain Bacteria; kingdom Bacillati; phylum Actinomycetota; class Actinomycetes; order Streptosporangiales; family Streptosporangiaceae; genus Nonomuraea; species Nonomuraea sp. NPDC049649. The sequence continues at coordinate 151,338 of NZ_JBFAOH010000012.1, read as the reverse complement.
TTCGTCACGATCCCGATGTGGGGGGCGCTGTCGGACCGGATCGGCCGCCGCCCGACCTACCTGATGGGAGCGGCCGGCGTCGGGGTGTGGATCTTCGCGTTCTTCCCGCTCATCGACACCGGCAACTTCCTGGCGATCACGCTCGCGGTCACGGTGGGGCTGCTGTTCCACGGCATGATGTACGGTCCGCAGGCGGCCTTCTTCTCCGAGCTGTTCGGCACCAGGATGCGCTACACCGGGGTCTCGATCGGCGCCCAGCTGTCGGCGATCGTGGCCGGCGCGCTGGCCCCGGTGATCGCGGTGGCGCTCCTGCGCGACTTCGGGAGCAGCCTGCCGATCTCCCTGTATCTCGCACTGGCGGCGGCCGTCACGCTCGTCTCGGTCTACCTCGCCAGGGAGACGCAGGGCCGCGACCTGGCTGAGAGGATCCGGGCATGAGGATCACCACGCCGCGGCTCACCCAGCACGTGCGGACCGTCGACGGCCGGACCGGCGAGCCGGTGCTGTTCGTGCACGGCAACGTCTCTTCCGGCGCGTTCTGGCGCGACACCATGGCGGCGATGCCCGGCGGCTTCCGGCCGTTCGCGGTGGACCTGCGCGGGTTCGGCGAGACCGACTCCCTCCCGGTCGACGCCACCCGCGGGCTGCGCGACTTCTCCGACGACCTGATCGAGCTGGTCGAGGCGCTGGAGCTGGCCCCCGTACACCTGGTCGGCTGGAGCATGGGCGGCGGCGTGGTGCTCCAGCTGCTGCGCGACCGCCCGGCCGCCGTCCGGAGCGTCACCCTGGTCAACCCGGTCTCGCCGTACGGGTTCGGCGGCACCGAAGGACCGGACGGCCGGCTCACCCACCCCGACGGCACCGGTTCGGGGGCGGGCAGTGCGAACCCGGACTTCGTGGCGCGGCTGGCGGCCGGTGACCTGTCGGACGAGGCGCCGACCTCGCCGCGCTCGGTCTTCCGCGCCGCGTACGTCAAGAACCCCGTCCCCGACGAGGACTTCTACGTCCGCGCCATGCTCACCACCCGCACCGGGGAGGGGAACTACCCGGGCGACGCGGTCGCCTCGGACGCCTGGCCGCACGTCGCCCCCGGCAAGACCGGCGTGCTCAACACCATGGCCCCGACCCGTTTCCGGCTGGACGACCTGCACGAGATCGACCCGAAGCCGCCGATCCTGTGGATCAGGGGCGCCGACGACCGGATCGTCTCCGACACCTCGCTGTCCGACCTCGCCCACCTGGGCGCGCTGGGCGTGCTGCCCGGCTCACCCGGCACCCCGGCCCAGCCGATGGTCACGCAGACCAGGGCCGTGCTCGACCGTTACGGCCGCTACCGCGAGGAGGTGCTGGCGGACTGCGGCCACAGCCCCCATCTGGAGCATCCCGACACGTTCGTCAGCCTGCTCGCCGGCCACCTGCGGATCAGTCCTTGAGATAGCGCTGCTTGCCGGCGCGCGCCAGCCGGATGAGCTTGCGCGCGCCGGGCAGGCGGCGGGCCATCCGGCGCCAGGCGGTGTCGCGGGCCAGCGGGAAGCGCCGTTCCGGGGTGACGGCCGTGGCCGGTCGCACCACCGCCTTGCCGTGCCGCAGCTCGATCGCGAACCGCAGCCCCAGCTCCCCGTCCTCGCCGCGCAGCGTCGCCGTCCAGATGCCGGGCCCCAGGTTGTCCCGGCCGGGCCTGCGCCGCTTGACCGGCAGCTTGGCCACCAGCTGCCCGGCCAGCCTGCCGGGCACCCCCGCCTCGACCAGCGCGGGGGCCGACAGCTCGCTCTCGCGCCGCCCGCCCGTGCGCAGCACCAGCTCCAGCGGCGGCCCGCCGCTCGGCGGCACGTACGGCACCGGCAGCACCACCCACAGGTACTCGCCGAGCAGCTTGACGCTCACGCCGGGCGACACCAGCGCGATCGACTCGGTGAACGAGCGCGGCTCGACGGCCAGCCCCAGCTCCCCCGTGTCCGTCCAGCACGGCACCACCAGCCGCGTCCTGGGCCGCTGGGCGAGCACGCCGAGACAGTTGAGCGGCCCGTCGGGGTGCCGCACCCGGCTCCTGGCCTGGTGCGCGCCGCCGAACATGCGTACGTGCACCTCCCACTGGCCGGGCCGGAGCGGCTCGCCCTGCGCGGCGGCGGTCACGTCCACCCTGGCCTCGCCGAGGATGCGCACGCGGGCGTGGCGGCGCCCGTCCTCCACGGTGTCCACCTGGTACGCGACGGGCAGGAAGTGCACGTCACCGGTGCCGGAGTGGCGCAGGTAGACCTCGATGCGGGCGCGTTCGACGGAGGAGGTGATGTCGGTGACGCTCTCGGGCAGCAGCTTGGCGTCGACGGATCGCGGCGGCTTCCAGTAGAGCCGGTCGCCGTCCGTCAGGAACCGCTCGGGCCTGCCCTCCCCGTTCAGCACCTCCACGCTCAGCCCGAGCACGAGCACGTGCGCGTCCCAGCGGACCTCGGTCAGGTCGGCGCGCAGCCCGGCCCGGCGGGAGGAGTTGGCCAGCATGACGAGCTGGTCCAGCCGCCCGCACCTGATGAGCGCGGCCACGGCGCGGAGCTGGACGGGCAGGTAGCGGTCCAGCCGCTCGGGGAAGCGCTCGGTGACGAGCTCCTGGACCATCCGGAAGTACGCGCCCCGGTCGATCGAGGAGGCGGCGAACGCGGTCGTCAGGAAGGGGCGCAGCACCGCCGACCGGAACCAGTACGCGTACATCCGGTCACGCTGGCGGCCTTCTCCCACGTACTGGTCGATGTCGCCGAGCAGGGCCCGCAGCTCGCGGACGGCGGTGCGCGGCTCCTCGGCGACGATCTCGCGCGGGCCGAGGTAGCAGCAGATCTCTTCGGCGAGCACCGCGATGACCTTGGCCTGGAGGTAGGCGCGGACCACGAACGCCTGCTCGGCGATGGTCCCGCCGGGCACGGCGAAGCCCAGCTCGTGCTCCTCCAGGAAGGCGCGGCGGTAGAGCTTGTGCGGGGTGAGCAGCGTGAGCAGCTTGTCGCGCAGCACGTCCGCGCGGGCCTTGCTGTGGTCGAAGGCGGTCATCGGCGGCCCGCCCTCGCGCACCAGCCGCCCGGCGAGCACGTCGGCGTCGGTCTCCACGGCCCGGTCGTGCATGCGCCGCAGCGCGTCGCGGGACAGCCGGTCCTGCTGGCCGAGGAGGAAGACGTAGTCGCCCTTGGCGGCGGCGATGCCGACGTTCCGGCCGCGCATGGGTGAGCCCGTGTGCGGCAGGTGCAGCACGCGCACGTTCCTGCGGACGGCGGCGATGGTGTCGAGCCGCTCCGCTATCCCGTCCGTGGACCCGTCGTCCACGAAGATCACTTCGTACTCGTCCGCCGGAAGCGTCTGCTCCAGCGTCGAGCGGATGCACGGATCGGCTGAATCACCCGGGTTGTGGACACTGACGATCACACTGACCTTCACACCCATGCGGTCAGCGTGCGTGGTCCCTCCCGCGGGGGCGCGACGGCTTGCCGATTACAGGAGGAAAGATGGCCTGTTAATACCATCCCCTGGCCTGGGAGTGCCCCCAGGCTCCGCAAGGCGTGCCGTAGCGGCCCTTGATGTAGCCGAGTCCCCACTTGATCTGGGTGGCGGGGTTGGTCTGCCAGTCGGCGCCGGCGCTGGCCATCTTGCTGCCGGGCAGCGACTGCGGGATGCCGTACGCGCCGGAGTAGCGGTTCATCGCCCGCTCGTTCCAGCCGCTCTCCTTCTGCCAGAGGCTCTCCAGGCAGCCCCACTGGTCGGCGCCGAAGCCGAAGGAGCCGAGCATCTCCTTGGCGACGGCCTTGTTGGAGCCGGGCGAGGGGGTGCTGCCGGGCGGGAAGTTGGCGGGCGGGAAGCCGTCGCCGCCGGGCGCCTGCTTCTTGATGATGATGGTGTCGAGCGGGTCGTTGCCGGAGCGCCCCTTCTTCAGCTCCTCGGCCTTGTGCGCCTGGACGGCGGCGGCCTTGAGCTGGTCGGTCTCGGGGTCTCCGCTGGAGAAGTCGCCGGCGGCGAGGCGGGCGAGCTGGTCGAGGGTGGGGCCCTCGGTGGGGGGCCGGTTGGCGTTCTCGATGGCGCGGTGGACGACGAAACCACCGCCGCCGAACACGACCACGGCGGACAGGCCGATGATCATCACCCGCTTGGGGCTCAGCCGCGAACGCTTGCGTGCCGCGCGGGCGGCACGGCGCGTGGGGCGCTCGCTCAACTTCGGACCTGGGCTCACGGCTCATGAGCTTGCCCTGTCTCAGGGGGTGGTCCGCAACCGAAACGGGTATTTCGCTTGGCACTCCCTTGGCTAACCAGCAGGTAAGGCCGTCATGTGATTTTGGTCACATCGGTGGCGCAGTCGATCAGGTACGCTCGGACGCGCAGAACGCCGGTCCACAAGCAGTTGCACATGGTGTACGCGGAACGTCACATTTTCGTCACAGAACGCGGGCATACCCGACATAGCACAATAATGTGGTCGTGGCTGGCATTCTCCTCGTAGAAGACGACCCCTCTGTCCGCACGGCGCTCGAACTGGCGCTGTCGCGCCAGGGGCACTCCGTCACCTCTTACACCACGGGCGAGGAAGCCCTCGACCACATCAGGGCGCGCCGCCCCGAGATAGCCATCCTCGACGTCATGCTCCCCGGCATCGACGGTGTCGAGGTGTGCCGGCGCATCCGCAAGCTCGACCAGCTCCCGGTGATCCTGCTCACCGCGCGCGGCGACGACCTGGACATCGTGGTCGGCCTGGAGGCGGGCGCCGACGACTACGTGGTCAAGCCGGTCGAGCCGCGGGTCCTGGACGCCCGCATCAGGGCCATCCTGCGGCGGGCCGAGTCCGCCGCCTCCGACCGCATCTCGTTCGGCGACCTGATGATCGACCGGGGCGCGCTCAAGGTGACGCTGGCGGGCAAGGAGATCCACCTGACGCCCACCGAGCTGCGCCTGCTGCTGGAGCTGGTCCGCCACCCCGGCCAGGTGCTCAACCGGCGCTACCTGCTGCGCTCGGTCTGGGACCACACACACGTCGCCGACTCCCGGCTGGTCGACGCCTGCGTGCAGCGGATCCGCGCGAAGATCGAGCCGAGGCCCGCCGAGCCCGTGTTCATCCACACCGTGCGCGGCTTCGGCTACCGGTTCAGCCCGCCGTCATGATCAAGTGATCAGGCTTCCCGTCGGGTTCCGCACCCGGCTCGTCATCTTCTTCACGCTCGTGGCCATGACCGCCTCCGTCCTGGTGGCCACGATCGGGTTCGAGCTCGCCAAGTCGGCGCTGGTCAAGCGGGCCGAGGACACCGCCGTGGACCTCGTGACCAGAGAGCTGAACCGGATCACCTTCCCCATAGGGAAGCTCAGGCAGGGCGAGGCCGCGCCCAGCATCAGGGAGCTGGCCGAGCTCGCCGACGCGCTGGACGGCCCTGGGCGCAGCGTCGTCATCGAGTACGGCGACCTGCTGCACGCCGAGGGCCCGATGACGCTCGACGACGTGCCCAACGAGCTGCACGGCCGGGCCAAGCGGCACGTCGTCACCCAGCGCAAGACGGTCCGCGACGAGCTCTGGCTGATCGTCGGCTCGGCCGTCTACCGCGACAACGGCCAGGAGCCGGAGGCCACCGGCCTGCGCGCGTTCGTCTTCTACCCGATGCGCGACGAGCAGAGCCAGCTCGCCAACCTGCGCACCACCATGGCCCAGGGCGGCGTGGCGATCGTGCTCATCGCCCTGGTCGTGGCGCTGGTGTCGGCCCGGCAGGTGCTCCGGCCCGTCCGGCGGCTCAGCGCGGCCGCCCAGGCGCTCGGCCAGGGACGCCTCGACACCCGTCTGCCCGTGCACGGCCAGGACGAGCTGGCCGAGCTGACCGCCCGCTTCAACGACGCCGCAGCGGCGCTGGAGCTGAGCGTGTCGGAGCTGCGCTCGCTGGAGGCCATGTCGCGCCGGTTCGTCGCCGACGTCTCGCACGAGCTGCGCACCCCGCTCACCGCGATGACCGCCGTCGCCGACATGCTGTACGAGGAGGCGAACCGGCTGCCGGAGGCCCCGGCGGAGGCCGTACGCCTGGTCCTGCACGAGATCGAGCGGCTGCGCGAGCTGGTCGAGCACCTCATCGAGGTGAGCCGCTTCGACGCGGGCACCGCGACACTCAGCCTGGAGCAGGTGAACGTGGCCGATACGATCCAGGACTGCCTGGAGGTGCGCGGCTGGACCGAGCAGGTGCGGGTCAACGCCTCCCGCAGCCTGGTCGTCAACCTGGACCCGAGCCGGTTCGACGTCATCGTGGCCAACCTGGTCGGCAACGCGCTCAAGCACGGCGGCCCGCCGGTGCTGGTCAGCGCCCGGGCCACCGAGAACGGTCTGGAGGTGAAGGTGCGCGATCACGGCAAGGGCATCCCTCCCGAGGCGATGCCGCACGTCTTCGACCGCTTCTTCAAGGCGGGCGCGGGCCGCACCCGCAGCCAGGGCAGCGGCCTGGGCCTGGCCATCGCGCGCGCCAACGTGCACCTGCACGGCGGCACGATCTCCGTACGCGCGCAGAACCCCGGCACCCTCTTCACGGTCTGGCTCCCGCACGCATGAGGCCCCTACGCGCGTTCCTGGCCGTCGCGGCGCTGCTGTCCGGCGTCGCCTGCGGCATCATGCCCACCGACGTGATCGAGCGGGCCCCGGCGCCCGTCATCGAGATCCCGCCCCCGTCCAAGACCATCTACCTGCTGAAGAACGGCGCGCTGACGATGGAGCCCGCCAACGTGAGCTCGGCGTCGGTCGAGAGCCTGCTGCGCGCCCTCTTCGCCGCCTCCACCCAGCCGCTCGGCGAGCTGGACACCGCCCTGCGCGGCTACGTCTTCGAGGGCATCGACGACTCGCTCAACCCGATACGGCGCGACGAGGTCAAGCTGCCCAGGACCTCCACGCTGACCGTGTACGTGCGCGGGCCGGGCCGGCTGAGCAAGATCGCGATGGCGCAGATCGTCTGCACCGCCCAGCAGGACGTGACCATCGAGGAGGTGAAGATCGTGCAGAGGTACGGAGACCGCGCCCCGGTCACGAGGCGCGGTCTCACCTGCGGTCAGCTCAAGTGAGCTAGAGGGTGATGTCCTCCAGCATCTCCGTCACCAGCGCGGCGATCGGCGAGCGCTCCGACCTGGTCAGCGTGACGTGCGCGAAGAGCGGGTGGCCCTTGAGCTTCTCCACCACCGCCACCACGCCGTCGTGCCGCCCGACGCGCAGGTTGTCGCGCTGGGCGATGTCGTGGGTGAGCACCACGCGGGAGTTGGCGCCGATGCGGCTGAGCACGGTCAGCAGCACGCCGCGCTCCAGCGACTGGGCCTCGTCCACGATCACGAACGCGTCGTGCAGCGACCGCCCGCGGATGTGCGTGAGCGGCAGCACCTCCAGCATCCCGCGGTCGAGCACCTCCTCGATCACCTCGGGCGAGGTGACGGCGCTCATCGTGTCGAAGACCGCCTGGGCCCAGGGGCCCATCTTCTCGCCCTCGGTGCCCGGCAGGTAGCCCAGCTCCTGGCCGCCGACCGCGTACAGCGGCCGGAAGACGACCACCTTGCGGTGCTGGCGGCGCTCCAGCACGGCCTCCAGGCCCGCGCAGAGCGCCAGCGCCGACTTGCCGGTGCCGGCCCGGCCGCCCAGCGAGACGATGCCGATCTCCGGGTCCATCAGCAGGTCCAGCGCGATGCGCTGCTCGGCGGAGCGGCCGTGCAGGCCGAACACCTCGCGGTCGCCCCGGACCAGCCGCACCGACTTGTCGGGCTGGACCCGGCCCAGCGCCGAGCCCTTGGCCGACAGCAGCCGCAGGCCGGTGTGCGTGGGCAGCTCTCTGGCCTCCTCCAGGTCGGCCGTGCCGGACTCGAAGAGCGACTCGACGTCCTCGGCCGTCACCTGCATCTCGGCCATCCCCGTCCAGCCGGACTCGACGACCAGCCCGGCGCGGTACTCCTCGGCCACCAGGCCGATCGAGGCCGCCTTGACCCGCATCGGCAGGTCCTTGGAGACGAGCACGACGTCCCGGCCCTCGGCGGCCAGCGAGCGGGCCACGGTGAGGATGCGGGTGTCGTTGTCGCCCAGGCGGAAACCGACGGGCAGGATGGATGGGTCGCTGTGATTGAGCTCTACCCTGATCGTGCCTTCCCCCGTGGGCATCGGCTCGTCCAGCCGGCCGTGCCGGACGCGCAGCTCATCCAGGTAACGCAGGGCTTCCCTGGCGAAGTAGCCCAGCTCCGGGTGATGCCGCTTTCCCTCAAGCTCCGTGATGACGACGATCGGCAGGACGACGTCGTGCTCCGCGAAGCGGGTCATCGCCGCCGGGTCGGCCAGCAGGACCGAGGTGTCCAGCACATAGGTGCGCTTGGCGGGGTGGGTCGTAGGGTTGCTCGAGGACACTGCCACACGTTCTCCCCCGGGCGCCCGTGCGGGCGGGCACCCTGCAGACGAGGCGGGAATCGGACCGGACCCGTGTCCCCGACAAGCCGTCGGCGCCGGATTCCGGCCCCCTCGGCTCGTAGTGACGCAAAGGCGGGCCCTTTCCGGAATGTCCGGCCTTCGACCGGACATATCCAACGTTACGTCCTGAATTCCAGGATGTCCCGTCAGGAACCGTAACGCCGGTTTCTCGCGGCGTAATCCCGCAGGGCTCGCAGGAAGTCCACCCTGCGGAAATCCGGCCAGTAGGCCTCGTGGAAGTAGAACTCGGAATGAGCGCTCTGCCACAGCATGAAGCCCGACAGGCGCTGCTCACCCGAGGTACGTATGAGCAGATCCGGGTCGGGCTGACCGCGAGTGTAGAGATGCTCCGCGATGTGTTCGACATCGAGACCCTCCACGAGGTCCTCGATGCTCGCACCCTTGCTCGCCTGCTCCTGCAGGAGTGAGCGCACCGCATCGGCAATCTCACGCCTTCCTCCATACCCAACTGCAACGTTCACAATCAGGCCGGGACGGTGCGATGTGGCTTCTTTTGCGTCCTTCAGGACATTGGCCGTGCGGTCCGGCAGCAGATCCAGGGCCCCCACGGGGATGATCCGCCAGCCCTGCCCGACCAGCTCCTGGACGACGTCCTCGATGATGCGCAGCAGCGGCTCCAGCTCGTGCGGCGGCCGGTTGAGGTTGTCGTTGGACAGCATCCAGACGGTGACGACCTCGACGCCGGTCTCGCGACACCAGGTGAGCAGCTCGGAAATCTTGTCAGCGCCCTTGCGATGCCCTTTGGCCACGTCGGTCATGCCCATGGCGCGCGCCCACCGGCGGTTGCCGTCGATGATCACCCCGACGTGCCGGGGAATGCTGTCCTTGGACAGCTTGGCCTCCAGCCGGCGCTCGTACAGCCGGTAGACCAGGTCGCGCAGGTGCACGGAAGTCCCTCCCCAGCGCTGCCATATCTCGGTCGAAAGACCTGACAGGCCATTATCACCGCGTTTCGACGGTGCCCGTGCCGTGAACACCGATCTTGCCCGGGTCCGCGGCCTCAAGACAGCTCTCGGCCTCGTCCACGAGCGCGCGCACGAACCCCGCGAGCTCGCCGGAGGTCAGGATCGCGCGCGTCCCCGGGCCGCCCGCTCCCCACGCCTCGACGTAGGCCCTGCGGGTCACCAGCCACCGCCGGCGGCGCGTCCAGATCGGGATGGTACGCAGCGAACAGCGCAGTTCGCCGCCCCCGGCGCCGTCCCTTCTGCCGCGGTCCCGGAACGAGAACAGCTCGTGCCCGTCACCCTCCCCGGGGAAACGGTCGTCCGGGTCCGGCCACCGGGACGCCTGGCCCGGATCGCGGCGGGCCGCCTCCACCCGGCCCGCCAGGCGCTCCAGCCACCACGCGCACCGCTCTCCGACAGCCCCGTACGGGACGCCGTCGCAGCACAGCTCCAGCGTGACCTCGTACGGCCTGCCCGCGCTGTCTCTGCAGGCCACCGGTGTCACGTTGAGATAGGAGCCGTCGGCGCAGCGTAGTCCTGCCACGCCGGAGTCCCTTCCCTCACTCCGGCCCGCGAATCTCCTCGCCGAGGCCGTACACGCGGGTGGCGGTGCCGCCGAAGACGTGCTCGGCGCCGGCGCCGCCGAGCAGCGCCCGCGTCACCCGGAAGACCGTCGCGTAATCGGCCGCGAGCAGCGCGACCGGCCAGTCGCTGCCGAACATCAGCCGCTCCGGGCCGAACCGCTCCGCCGCGTACTCCACGTACGGGCGCAGGTCCTCCACCGTCCACCGCTCGTGGTCGGCCTCGGTGACCAGGCCCGACACCTTGGCATGGACATTCGGGTACGAAGCGGCGGCGGCGATCCCGGTGGCCCACGGCTCCCACTCCCCGTCCTTGATCCGCGGCTTCGACAGGTGGTCGACCACCAGCTTCAGCCCGGGATGGCGCTCGGCCACGGTGACCACGTGCTCCAGGTGGCGGGGCAGCAGCGACACCACGTCGAACGTGAGCCCGGCCGCCGCCAGCAGGCCCAGCGACTCCAGCACCCCGTCGCGCACCAGCCAGTCGGGGTCGGGCTCCTCGTGGATCAGGTGGCGGACCCCGACGAACTTGGGATGCCGCCGGTAACGGTCGAGGGCCGTGGCCGCCTCGCCCGGGTCGGTCAGGTCCACCCATCCGACCACTCCGGCGATGAACGGGTGCGCGTCGGCGTGCGCGAGCATCGCGTCGGTCTCGTCATAGGAGTCGGCCGCCTGCACCAGCACCGTCCGGTCCACCCCTGTGGATCGCAGCTCGGGGGCCAGATCCTCTGGCGCGTAGGTGCGGTAGAGCACGCCGTTATCGGAGGTCAGCCACGGGTACCCGACGGTTTCGAGGTTCCAGAAGTGCTGGTGCGCGTCGACAATCACGAGCAGAACATAGGATGTCTGCGGTTCCAGGGCAAGGGTGCTCAGCCCCCGCCTCCCCCGCAGCCGCCGCAGCCCGCGCTCCCGCCGCCGTCACCTCCGCCGGAGTCGCCGCCGGAGTCATGGCCGGAGCCGAAGTCGCCGCCGGACACCCGCCCGCCGTCGATGCCGCCCCCGCAGGCCACCCCTCCGCAAGCCGCCGCTCCGTCCTGCCTCTTGGCGAGCTCCTCCCTGACCACGGCGTCGTCCACCGCCGACAGCCCGAACACCGCCACCGGAGCGAAAGCTAGAGCCGGGACGCCCTGCCCGGCGTAGGTCTCCTGGGCCGCCCGCAGCTGCTCGCGGCCCGCGTAGGTGAGCAGGTGCTCCGCCGCCGCCCGCTTGCGGCGATGCAGCCGGTGCCACCTGACTCCCTGCACGGTGAGCACCGCCGCCCCGCCGAACAGCACGAACGCCGCGTCCGCCGACACCCGCCCGGCCACCGGCACGATCGCCAGCCCCGCGACTGCCGCAGAGCCCCACGCCAGGCGCGACCAGCGCAGGAGGTCGCCGAGGAGCCTGCGAACCCGGGTCAGCCCGTCGTCCCCCGCCAGCAGGCCCATCTCCACGAGCCGGCGCCGCACCGCCTCCACCTCGGGACCGGGGGAGACCTCCCGCCGCACCTCCGCGACGCTGCGCTGCCCGCCGTGCCGCTCCACGGTGTAGAGCAGCTCCCGCTCGACCTTGTCGCGGGGCCGTCCCGCGCCTGCCACCCGGTGCAGCGTCCCGCCCCTGGACAGGCGGAGGCGGCCCTCGCTCACCAGCGCGGCCAGGCCGGTGTTCACCACCCGTATCGGCCCGCCCGCCGGGTAGGCCAGCTCGTAGGTGCCCAGCTCGTCCCGGCCGTCCAGGACGCCGCCCCGCATCTCCCGGTAGGCGTCGTCGAGCTCGGCCACCGTGCCGGTCACCTGGATCTCCAGGAAGACGGCGACACCCACGACGAGAAGTAACGCGATCATGAATGCCATGCCGGGCCTCCATCGGAAGAAGTAGCTCGTACGTACCCGTTTCAGGTCAGCGGCGCAGCAGCCGTGACCACCAGGGTCTGCGGCGCGCGGCCGGAAGCCTGCCCTGCCGCCGGAGCCACTCGGCGAAGTCGTCGGCGTCGGCGCGGTACCCGGACGGCGGCTCGGCCCGCTCCGCCGCGTAGGCGGCGAACAGCACCGCCAGCTCCTCTCCCGCCGCCGCGGCCACCTCCGGCCGCGACCTCGCCACCACACTCCGCCGCTTGGCGACCAGGCTCCGCGCCTGCACCCGCAGCCGCCCGGCGTCGAACCCCTCGGGCACCCCTCCCCCGCCCACCAGAGCAGCCACCACCGCCCCCTGCCGCTCCCCCAGCCTCCGCCGTGCCTCCCCAGCCGTGCGGCCTCCGTCATCCAGCTGGTGCCCACTCATGAGGACCCCCTCATCCCGCCTCGCCCCAAAGAGGGCCCGTCGTCCACCTCTCCGCCCACGCAGACCCCACTTCCTGCCCCCGCCCCCACCTCGGTCATGAGCACCGCCTCGCCCCAAGAGGGGCCCGTCGTCCGCCTTTCCGCTCACGAGGGTCATGAGGACCGCCTTATCGCCGCGGCTATCCGGGACAGCTCCGTCTCGAGGGCGGCGTCGCTCGGGTAGGCGTCGTCCCATTCCAGGAGGACGCCCGGCGGGGTGGTGCGGGCGCAGAGCTCGGTGAGGATGTCCAGGACGGCGTCGGGGACCGGGGCGGTGTGGGTGTCGTGCCAGAGACCGCCGTGCTCCTCGCCGCCCGCGACGTGGACGTACGCGAGCTTCGACAGCGGCAGCCGGTCCAGCGCCTCGACGGCGGACAGGCCCAGGTTGACCTGGTTGGTGTAGAGGTTGGCCACGTCGACGAGGAGGAGCACGCCGGTACGTTCGACCAGTTCGGCGAGGAACTGGGCGTCGGTCAGCTCGTCGTCGGGCCAGCCGAACAGGGCGGCGACGTTCTCCAGGGCGAGCGGGACCGGCAGGGCGTCCTGGGCGCGGCGCACGTTCTCGGTGACGACGTCCAATGCTTCCCGGGTGCGCGGGACGGGCAGCAGGTGCCCGGCCTCGACGCCGCCCGCTCTGACGAACGCCAGGTGCTCGCTGACCAGCGGCGAGCCGAGCGCCCGCGCGCAGTCCGCGAGGTGGGCCAGCCGGGCCGGGGAGAGCGGGTCGGCGCCGCCGACGCCGAGGCTCACGCCGTGGGGCACCACGGGGACGCCCCGCGCGCGCAGCACCCGCAGCGACTCGGGGAGCCGGGCCGGTCTGATGTGCTCGGCGACGACCTCCACGAAGTCCACGCCGGGCAGCCGCTCAACGGTGAGGTCGATCTCGGCCCGCCAGCCGATCCCCAGCCCGCGAAGTTCCATGAGAACTCCTCCCGTGTACCAGGTAGACGGATACAGGCGGGCAGCAGTTCCCGGGTATGAGAAGGCCGGCCGTCACGGATACAGGCGGGCAGGAGTTCCCGGGCATGAGAAGGCCGGCCGTCACGGGGACGGCCGGCGCACCGTGTGGCTCAGCCGAGCCGGTCGATCAGCGCCCGGTGCTCCTCCCACAGCTCCTTGGGCAGGTGGGAGCCGAACTTCTCGAAGTGGGCCGGGATGAGCGCGGCCTCCTCCCGCCAGGCGTCGCGGTCGACGGTGAGCAGGGTGCGCAGGTCCTCCTCCGGCAGGTCGAGCCCTTCGGTGTCGAGCGTCTCGGGCAGCAGCCCGATCGGCGTCGGGACGGCCTCGGCCTCGCCGTTGAGGCGGTCGACGATCCACTTGAGCACGCGGCTGTTCTCGCCGAAGCCGGGCCAGATGAACCGGCCGTCCGCGTCCTTGCGGAACCAGTTCACGTAGTAGATGCGCGGCAGCACAGCGCCTTCGCGCCGCCCGATCCTCAGCCAGTGGCCGAAGTAGTCGCCCATGTTGTAGCCGCAGAACGGCAGCATGGCGAACGGGTCGTGGCGCAGCTCGCCGACCTTGCCTTCGGCGGCGGCGGTCTTCTCGGAGGCGACGTTGGCTCCGAGGAAGACGCCGTGCTGCCAGCTCAGCGACTCGGTGACCAGCGGTACCGCGGTGGCGCGGCGGCCGCCGAACAGAATCGCCGAGATCGGTACGCCCTTGGGGTCCTGCCATTCCGGGGCGATGGTGGGGCACTGGGAGGCCGGGGTGGTGAAGCGGGCGTTCGGGTGGGCCGCCGGCTCGTCGCTGTCCGGGGTCCAGGGCCGGCCCTTCCAGTCGGTCAGGTGGGCGGGCGGCTCCTCGGTGAGCCCTTCCCACCAGACGTCGCCGTCGTCGGTGAGGGCGACGTTGGTGAAGATGCTGTTGCCCCAGAGCGTCTTCACCGCGTTGGCGTTGGTGACCTCGCCGGTGCCCGGCGCGACGCCGAAGAACCCGGCCTCGGGGTTGATGGCGTAGAGCCGGCCGTCGTCGCCGAAGCGCATCCAGGCGATGTCGTCGCCGATGGTCTCCACCTTCCAGCCGGGGATGGTGGGCTGCAGCATGGCCAGGTTGGTCTTGCCGCAGGCGCTCGGGAAGGCGGCCGCGATGTAGCGGGCCTCGCCCGAGGGCGGGGTCAGCTTGAGGATGAGCATGTGCTCGGCCAGCCAGCCCTCGTCGCGGGCCATGACGCTGGCGATGCGCAGCGCGTAGCACTTCTTGCCGAGCAGCGCGTTGCCGCCGTAGCCGGAGCCGTACGACCAGATCTCGCGGGTCTCCGGGAAGTGGCTGATGTACTTGGTGGAGTTGCACGGCCAGGGCACGTCCCGCTGGCCGGGGGCCAGCGGCGCGCCGACGCTGTGGACGGCCTTGACGAAGCCGCCGCGCTCCTCGATGAGGCGCAGCGCCCGCTCTCCCATCCGGGTCATGATCCGCATGGACACGGCGACGTACGGCGAGTCGGTGATCTCGACGCCGACCTGGGAGATCTCGCTGCCGAGCGGCCCCATGCAGAACGGCACCACGTACATGGTGCGGCCGCGCATGCAGCCCTTGAAGAGTTCGGCGAAGGTCGCGCGCATCTCGTCGGGCGCGATCCAGTTGTTGGTGGGTCCGGCGTCCTCCTGACGTTCCGAGCAGATGAACGTGCGGTCCTCGACCCGGGCGACGTCGCTCGGGTCGGAGGCCGCGTAGAAGCTGTTGGGCCGCTTCGCGAGGCGGGTGAACGTGCCCTGCTCGACCAGAAGGTTGGTCAGGCGCGTCCATTCGGCCTCGGAACCGTCACACCATTCGATTCGGTCCGGTTGGGTAAGCGCGGCTATCTGATTGACCCAGGCGACCAATTCGGCATTCCTGGTCGGCGCAGGGACTTCCACGGTCACGGACACGACTCGGCTCCTCCACTCTCACCGGGCCCGCTCATCATTCATGCGACGACACGGGAAAGCCAATTGGCGTAGACCTTTCGGCCTCGCGACGTCGCCGCAGGCAGCGGCCCTGACGATTTGGGGGACCCTACCCACCGGAACCGGGTCTAAAAAAAACTCCGCAGCGCACTGGTATATACCACCGGCGCTGGTCTAAACCAATTCCGGAATTGGTTCAGTCCATTCTCCGGGAATTCGCGTCGGGGCCCGCGGCACGTACCCGGTCGACATGTCGCAGCGCATCGCGCAGGTCGGCCAGCCAGGTGTCGGTGTTCTTGCCGACGAGCCGGACGCACCAGGCGAGTGCGTCGCTGCGGCTGCGGGCCACGCCTGCCGCCACCAGAGTGTCGAGGACCTGACGCTCGGCCTGGCGCAGCCTCGTCATGACGGGCACCGAGAGTGTGGTGAACATCACAGTCTCGCCGCCGCAGGTCACGCCCCAGGAGACCTTCTGGCGGAACCTCCGCTCGGCCTCCTTGGCGATCTCGATGCGGCGCTCCCTGGTCTCCTCACGGAAGCGCCCGATGAGGCCGTCGACGAGCGCGGCCCGCTCGGCCTCGTCGACGTCGCCGGGCGGGTCGGGCAGGGTGCCGAGCACCGCGATCTCCTCGCGGTCCCTGACGATCTCGGGCGCGCCGGTGAACCAGCCTTCAGGGAGCCGCCCGGTGAACCATCCGCGTATCTGCGCGATGTCGTCTTCGCTTGCCATGTAATCACCATTACACAGCTGACGCCGAAAAGACATGACCGATGCGGCCTCTCGGGGCCTGTGCGGACGTTTCAGCGGACCCGGGCCGCGACCTGCGGGCTGACCCGGACGACGCCGGCCAGGTTGCGGGTGCTGACGGGCACGATCTTCACCACGTCGCCGGTGCGCGGCGCGTGCAGCATCTTCCCGTCGCCCCAGTAGATCCCCACGTGCGAGATGTAGCCGGGGTTGGTGGGGTCGTGCCGCCAGAACAGCAGGTCGCCCGGGTGCGCCTGCGAGAGCGGCACCTGCGGGCCGGTGACCCACTGCTGGTGCGTCACCCGGGGCATCTTGACCCCGGCCTGGGCGAAGGCCCACTGGACCAGCCCGGAGCAGTCGAAGCTGTCAGGCCCTTCGGCTCCCCACACGTACGGTCTGCCGAGCTTGGAGGCGGCGGCGCGCAGCGCCGCGGTGAGCTGCTCGCCCGTCATGAACGCGCCAGTCGGCCAGTCGCGGGCCTTGACCTGCGGCTGCGGCCGCACGGGGTTGACCAGGGCCGCCTGGGTGCCTTTGGGCAGCAGCTTGAGCACCTTGTCGCGGAGCCGGGCCGAGTCGGCCTTGGGGGCGCTGATGATCAGCGCGTTGTCGCGGGGCAGGCCGAGGTCGCGGCCGGTCTCCTTGGACACGACCGCGTCGACGGCGCCGAAGCCGGTGGTGGCGTAGGCGCCGACGCGGATCGGCCCCGCCGGGCCGCTGACCTTGCGGTGCAGGCTGAGCCCGCCGTCGTTGCCGAGCACGAACGAGACCGCGACGTCGCCGGCGGCGACGTTGTTCCAGAGCGGGTCGGACGTGGCCGTCACCTTGGGGGTGAAGGCGCGGAAGGTGGACGGCTCGACGGCCAGCGTCTGCACCCGTTTGCCGTCGAGGGTGACGCTGGCGGCGTCGGCCAGCTCCAGCGCGCGCACCCCGGACAGGCGGGCGATCTTCTGTAACTGCTTCTGCGTGAACGGCTTGCGGGTCACCACGAACACGTGCGGCTTGTGGAGCTTGCCGAGGGGCGCCACCGGCCGCACGGTCCTGCTGTCGGCCATCAGGCTCTGCCGGGGCGTCTGGCGCACCCGTACGGGCTCGGCGGCCGGCTCGGAGGGCCGGTTGGCCTCGGTGAGCAGCAGCACGTCGGCGGTGAGCACCGCGACGAGGGTCACCACGATGAACGGGATCAGGCGGCGGTGGTCGCGGCGCCGGCCGGACCTCAGCAGGAAGCCGAGATCCCGGCCGATGCCGGAACCACCGCGCATGAAATCAGCCGGGCCTTTCGAGGCCCGGCGGCTCCGTTCAGGGTGCATCAGCTGCCGATGTAGGGCACTGCCTCGAGGATCTCCACGGTGTTCTGGCGGCCGTTGGGGAGGGCGTAGGTCGCCTTGTCGCCGACCTTCTTACCGTTGATCGCGGCGCCCAGCGGCGACTTGGGCGAGTAGACGTCGATCGGCGCGCCGCTCTCCTCACGCGAGGCGAGCAGGAAGGTCACCTCGTCGTCGTCGCCGACGAACCGGATGGTCACGGTCATGCCGGGCTCGACGACGCCGTCGGCCGCGGGCGGCTTGCCCGCGCGCGCGTTGTCGAGGATCTGGCGCAGATGGAATATCCGCGCCTCCATCTTGCCCTGTTCGTCCTTGGCGGCGTGGTAGCCGCCGTTCTCACGGAGGTCACCCTCTTCCCGGGCGGCCTCGATCTTCTTGGCGATTTCGACACGCCCGGGCCCCGAGAGATATTCGTACTCGGCCTTCAGGCGGTCGTACGCCTCCTGCGTCAGCCATGTGACGTTCTCATCGCGAGAGTCGGCCACGGGTTCTCCTTGCTTGCCTAGGGGGCCCTGAGATCACTGAGGGTTACGTACGGTTGAATTGCGAAAGGCTAACAAGTCAGTCGCACGAACGCTTCCCCAAATGTCTCACTATACGAGATTGCAGTACTGGACGTGGACGGAAGTCGCCTCCGCGCTGGTGCTGAGGCGTTCCTTGACCTGCTTCGTACCCTGACCGGGCGGGATTCTTACCTCTTTGCTGCCCACTTCCACGTGGTAAACGTCCATGGCGCGGACCCGGCAGACGGCCTCGCGGTCGTCGGGCTTGCTGACCAGGAAGGTGATCTCGGCTTCCGTCGGCCCCTGCACCTTGAACGTCATCACCTGGGCGATCGCGCCGTTGGCACTGCCGTTCATGGACCACATCACGTAGCCCCAGCCGCCCGCGATGATGGCCACGAGCACGCCGATCACGACATGCACGACGAGCCGGCCACCCCGCTCGGGACGGTCCGGGAAGTCGTCGGGGGTGCCGAGAACGGGCCCGTTCCCGGCATCTCTGGTGGCCATGGTGGAATCTCCCTGCACTCCCTCGGCGTTATCCGAGACAATTGTCGCCCGCGGGGGTCATGCCCTCGCGACCGCCCAGCAGAAACTAGCCTCTCTGGGCGACTGATCGGTCCATGTGTCTGAGGAGACGTCGAGCCCGTGAGTGCACCGCTGAGGTTGATGGCCGTCCATGCCCACCCCGACGACGAGTCGAGCAAGGGCGCAGCCACAATGGCACGATACGTCCGCGAAGGCGTCGACGTGCTGGTTTGCACCCTGACCGGGGGCGAACGGGGCTCCGTGCTCAACCCCAAGATGGACCGGCCCGACATCGTGGCCAACATCGCCGAGGTGCGCAGGGCCGAGATGGACCGGGCGCGCGAGATCCTGGGCGTGCAGCAGCGCTTCATGGGATTCGTCGACTCGGGGTTGCCGGAGAACGAGGACGAGCCGCTGCCCGAGGGCTGCTTCGCGCTGCAGAAGCTCGAGGACGCCTCGGCGCCGCTGGTGGCCGCCGTGCGCGAGTTCAGGCCGCACGTGATCCTCACGTACGACGACGACGGCGGCTACCCGCACCCCGACCACATCATGACCAACCGGGTGTCCGTGGAGGCGTTCGAGGCGGCCGGCGACCCCGACCGCTACCCCGGCACCGGCGACCCGTGGCAGCCGCTCAAGCTCTACTACCACATGGGCTTCCACCGGGCCCGGTTCGAGGCGCTGCACGAAGCCATGCAGGCGCGCGGCATGGGCTCCCCCTACGCCGACTGGATCTCCCGCTGGGAGGACCGCCCCGCCAAGTGGGAGGTGACGACCCGGGTGCCCTGCGGCGAGTACTTCCACCTGCGTGACGAGGCCCTGAAGGCGCACGCCACCCAGGTCGACCCCGACGGCTGGTGGTTCGTCTGCCCGCGCGAGCTGCAGGAGGAGATCTGGCCGACGGAGGACTACCACCTGGCCCGCTCGCTGGTCGACACCGAGCTGCCGGAGGACGACCTGTTCGCCGGCATCCACGCCGCGGAGACCTCCCCGGCCTGCCACTGACGCGGAGGCCGGAGCACGGCCCCCGGGTGGCAGACTGGAAGTGTGATAGTTCTGGCAACAGGTGAGGTCAGTCCGGGCCTGCTCGGCTTCGTCGTGGTGGCCCTTCTCGGATTCGCCCTCTACTTCCTGATCAAGTCGATGAACAAGCAGATGGGCAAGATCGAGGTCCCCCGCGAGGCCGAGCTCGAAGAGAAGCGGCTCGAAGACAAGAAGGCCGAGTAGATGCCCCCTGACGTCGTCGACAACACCGGCAAGAGCCGCTTCGAGATCATCGTGGACGGCCAGGTCGCCGGGTTCGCCGACTACCTGCTGCTGCCCACCAAGGTCGTCTTCACCCACACCGAGGTGCTTCCCGCGTACGAGGGGAAGGGCCTCGCGGGCCGGCTGGTGAAACACGCGCTCGACGTCACCCGCGACACCGGCCTGAAGGTCGAGCCCCGGTGCGAGTACGTCGCCCGCTACATCCAGCGCCACCCCGAATATCACGACCTGGTCGACTCAGTCGCGCGGTGACCAGGCGCGCTCCAGCGCCATCGGCAGGCCCCACCAGCCGAGCGGCGTGAGCACGTCGTCGCCGTCGACGATGCCCAGGTGCGCCCAGAGCGTCACCACCGGCTGGAAGAGGCGCTCGGTCGACGCCAGGTCGTCGAGCTCCTGCTCGTCGGCGTCGATGTCCTCCGACTCGGCGATCAGGCGGGCGATCCGCTCCGGCGAGGCCAGCACCCCCGGCCCCATCCGGGCCAGCGCCGCCACGGCGGCGAGCCAGTCGGCGTGCTGGATCGCGCAGAGGTGCGCCATGATCTCGTCCTCCCGGCTGAC
The DNA here is from genome assembly GCF_040675175.1 of Nonomuraea sp. NPDC049649. Taxonomy (NCBI): domain Bacteria; kingdom Bacillati; phylum Actinomycetota; class Actinomycetes; order Streptosporangiales; family Streptosporangiaceae; genus Nonomuraea; species Nonomuraea sp. NPDC049649. The sequence goes on along the minus strand of NZ_JBFAOH010000012.1, from coordinate 131,269 downwards.
CTCACCGTCCAGGTCGGTGAACTCCTCCAGCAGGTCCCCCTCCTCGGGCAGGTCCGAGACCGGCCCGGCGATCCCGGCGGCCACCGTCAGCCAGAGCTCCACGTCGTCGTCCGGCGTCGCCTCGGTGTCGAAGCCCGCGCAGGCCCGCAGCACGTTGCCCGGGTAGCCCGCGACGGCGAGCAGCGTGCGCAGCCGGGCGGCGGCCCGTTCCAGGTCGGCGATCGGCAGCTCCGGCCGCTTGGGCAGCTCGTCCGTGATGCGCCGCAGCTCCTCCAGCGCGAACGCCTCCTCCTCGTCCCACGCCGAGAACAGCTCCTCGTCCTGCTCGTCGCTGACCGCGAACCCCGGCACCCGCCCGTCGGGCAGCGGCGTGGCCAGCCAGCGTTCCTGCAGTTCCTCGTACGCGCGACGGGCCTGATGGTCGCCGCGGGCGAGCGCGTCGGGGTCGATCTCGCCCGCGTCGACCAGCTTCTCCAGGTGGGCCACGAGCAGGTCGTACATCTCCTGGGCCACCGGCCCGCGCTCGTCCTCCTCGGGCCAGACGAAGTAGCTCGGCGTCAGCAGGATCGGCTCGGTCCCGGTCGACTCGGACCAGCGCTGCACGTCACCCACCGTGGCCGTGCCGGACTCGATGGCCGCCAGGGTGGTCCTGGCTGAGTCCCAGAACGGCGCGGACAGCGGGTTGCCCACGGCCATCAGGGCCCTGCGCAGGTCGGGCAGCGCCACCAGCGCCACCCCGGAGGGCACGGCCAGCAGCGCCCGCGCCACATCCCTGCGGGTCAGAGCGGTCGCCGGACGGCCCGCGTGGCGGCTGACGAATTCCAGGTCCACGCTCCGTAAACTACGCCTCCTCCCGGGGCTCCCGCACCTGCCGGGCCCTGTGGAGGGTGTGAGAGTCTGACGGTATGAACAGGCTCAGTGGCGAGACCTCCCCCTACCTGCTCCAGCACGCCGACAATCCGGTCGACTGGTGGCCCTGGGGCGAGGAGGCGATGCGCGAGGCGGCGCGGCGTGACGTCCCGCTGCTGGTGAGCGTCGGCTATTCGGCCTGCCACTGGTGTCATGTCATGGCTCACGAGAGCTTCGAGGATCCCGAGACCGCCCGCCTGATGAACGAGCACTTCGTCAACGTCAAGGTCGACCGCGAGGAGCGGCCCGACGTGGACGCGGTCTACATGAGCGCCACCCAGGCGATGACCGGGCAGGGCGGCTGGCCGATGACCGTGTTCGCCACCCCGGAGGGCCATCCGTTCTACTGCGGCACGTACTTCCCGCGCCCGCAGTTCCAGCGGCTGCTGACGGGCCTGCACCATGCCTGGGCGCACGACCGCGAGAACGTGCTGAAGCAGGGCGCGAAGGTGGTGGAGGCGCTTAACTCGGCCGGCACCCTGCCCAGCGGCCCGCTGCCCACGGCCGCGACGCTGGACCAGGCCGTCGCCAACCTGCGCGAGTCGTTCGACCCGGTCCGCGGCGGGTTCGGCAGCGCGCCGAAGTTCCCGCCGTCGATGGTGCTGGAGTTCCTGCTCCGCATGGGCGAGCACGACATGTCCGGCAAGACGCTGGAGGCGATGGCCCGGGGCGGCATCTACGACCAGCTCGCCGGCGGCTTCGCCCGCTACAGCGTGGACGCCGGCTGGGTGGTGCCGCACTTCGAGAAGATGCTCTACGACAACGCGCTGCTGCTGCGCGTCTACACCCACTGGTGGACGACCGCGCACGAGCCGCTGGCCCGCCGGGTGGCGCTGGAGACCGCCGAGTGGCTGCTGAGCGAGCTGCGCACCCCCGAGGGCGGCTTCGCCTCCGCCCTGGACGCCGACACCGAGGGCCAGGAGGGCAAGTTCTACGTCTGGACTCCGGAGCAGCTCCGCGACGTCCTGGGGCCCGACGACGGCGACTGGGCCGTGCGGGTCTTCGAGGTGACCGGTACGTTCGAGCACGGCACGTCGGTGCTGCAACTCCTGAAGGACCCGGACGACCCCGAGCGGCTGGCACGGGTCCGCGCGCGGCTGCTCGCCGCCCGGGAGGAGCGGGTACGGCCGGAACGCGACGACAAGGTGGTGGCGAGCTGGAACGGGCTGGCCATCGCGGCCCTGGCCGAGGCCGGGATCGTGTTCGACCGGCCCGACCTGGTGGAGGCGGCCACCGCGGCGGCGGTGCTGCTGGACGAGGTGCACGTCGAGGGCGGCAGGCTGCTGCGGACCTCCCGTGACGGGCAGGCCGGGCGCAACGCCGGAGTGCTGGAGGACTACGCCAACGTGGCCGAAGGGCTGATCGCGCTGCACGGCGTGACCGGGGAGGCCCGCTGGTTCCGGCTGGCGGAGACGCTGCTCGACGCCGTGCTCGACCGGTTCGGCGACGGCTCGGGCGGCTTCTTCGACACCGCCGACGACGCCGAGCGGCTGTTCCAGCGGCCGCAGGACCCCACGGACAACGCCACGCCGTCCGGCCAGTACGCGGCGGCCGGGGCGCTGCTGTCGTACGCGGCGCTGACCGGGTCGGCCCGCCACCGCGACGCGGCGCACGCCGCGCTCGGCACGGTGTCGGTGCTGGCCGGGAAGCACGCCCGGTTCGCCGGGTGGGGGCTGGCGGTGGCCCGGGCGGCGCTCGACGGTCCCGTCGAGGTGGCGGTCGTCGGGCCGCCGGACGACCCTCGTACGCGCGCGCTGCACAAGGAGACGTACCTGTCGGGCGCGCCCGGCCTGGTGGTCGCGCCCGGCTCCGGCGACGGAGAGCCGGAGGTGCCGCTGCTCCAGGGCCGCGGCCTCGTCGGCGGGGCGCCGGCCGCCTACGTGTGCCGGGGCTTCGCCTGCAAGCTGCCGGTGACCACGGTGGAGGACCTGCGGGTGCAGCTCGGCTCAGTCGCCGAACGGTGAGGTGTCGCCCTCCGGGACGACCGGCGGGGGCTCCTCGTCGACGGGCGGCGGCCCGGCGTCCTGCTCGGGCCGCTCCCGCTGCCGGGGCTCGTCCTCGGGCACCAGGTCCAGGAACGGCTCCTCGTCGGTGAGCGGCGGCTCCGTCTCCTCCGGCGTGGACCGTTCGCGCTGCGGCTGCTCGGGTTCGCGCGACGGCGTGTCGTCGTGCCGGATCTGGTCGCGCTCGCGCGGCTCGTAACCGGACCAGGTGCCGACGCCCGACGGCTGGGCGAACTGCTCGACCGGCTTGCCCTCCATCGCCTCGGCCATGAACGCCCGCCACACCTGGGCGGGCAGCTGACCGCCGAACTGCACCCCGTAGCCGGGGATGCTCACGGTCTCGTTGTCGTCGCGGAACATGTTGACGGCGGTGGCGAGCTGCGGGGTGAAGCCGTTGAACCAGACGGCCTTGGAGTCGTCGGTGGTGCCCGTCTTGCCGGCCACGGGCCGGTCGTAGAGGCGGGCGGCGGTGCCGGTGCCGTACTCGACGACCTGCCGCATCGCGTACACGGCGTCGGCGGCGGCCCGCTTGCCGATGGCCTGGGAGGCGACCGGCCGGACCACGTCCTTGATGCCGTCGGCGTTGGTGACCGACCTGATGACGTGGGCCTCCATGTGGACGCCCTCGTTGGCGAAGGTGGCGAACCCGGCGGCGTTCTGCACGGCGCTGACCGAGGCCACGCCGAGCGGGAAGGACGCGTGGTCCACGTGCGGCCCGAGCTGGTCGGCCGGGATGCCCATCGCCTCGGCGGTGGCGGCCACCTTGCGCGCGCCGACCTTCTGGGCGAGGTCGACGAAGGCGGTGTTGACCGAGTTTCGAGTGGCGGTGACCAGGTCGATCCAGCCGTAGGAGCGGTTGCCGTCGTTGGGGATGGGGTGGTCGGGGTCGCCCGCCACCCGCATCGGCGAGTTGCCGTTGACCCGGGTGGACAGGCCCAGCCCGCTCTCCAGCGCCGCCGCCAGCGTGTACGGCTTGAACGTGGACCCGGCCATGACCTTGGCCGAGAACGCGTTGTCGTACTGCGACCTGGAGGGGTTGCCGCCGTAGAAGGCGAGCACCTCGCCGGTGGCGGGATCGACGGCCGCCAGGCCGGTGCGGACCTTCTTCGGGGTGGACTCCGGCAGCGTGCCCTTCACCGCCCGCTCGGCCGCCTCCATGAGCTTCTTGTCGAAGGTGGTGACGACCTTCAGGCCGCCGCCGTTGATGTCCTCGTCGGTGTAGCCGCGCCGGTTCAGCTCGTCGGTGACCTGCTGGAGCATGTAGCGGGCCTGGCCCTTGAGCCGGAACGGCTTCTTCGGCGCCTTCAGCTCGGGGAAGCGCTGCGCGGCGGCCTGCTCGGGGGTGAGCGCGCCGGTCTCGGTCATGGCCCTGATCACCGACTGCCAGCGGGCCTCGGCGGCTTTCAGGTCGGCGCCCTCGGGGGCGGCGAACCGGGAGGGCTGCTGGATCACCGCGGCCAGGTAGGCGCCCTCGGCGACGGTGAGGTCGCCGACGTCCTTGCCGAAGTAGGCGCGGGCGGCGGCCTGCACGCCGTTGGCGCCGCGGCCGAAGTAGATCGTGTTGAGGTACTGCTCCAGCACCCAGTCCTTCGGCTTGGACTGGTCGACCTTGATCGCGATCATGATCTCTTTGGCCTTGCGGACGACCGAGCGCTCCTGGCTGAGGCCGCTGTAGTAGTTGCGGACGAGCTGCTGGGTGATGGTGGAGCCGCCCTGGAGCTGCCGCCCGGTGACGGTGGACCAGACGGCGCGGGCGGTGCCCTTGATGGAGACGCCGCTGTCTTCGTAGAAGGAGCGGTTTTCGGCGGCGATGACGGCCGCGCGGACGTGCTCGGGCACCTTGTCCAGCTCGACGTTGCGGCGGTCGACGCCCTGCCGGGCGATGACGGTCTTGCCGTCGCGGTAGTAGATGACCGACCCCTGGGCCGTGGCGTCCGCCTGAGTGCTGTCGGGGATGGGCGTCAGCGCCCACGCCACGCCGAACAGCGCGGCCACCACGGCGATCACCGCCCCCGCCACGATCAGCGCGAGACGGAGCAGCCGCCGCTTCCGCAACACCTTTCTCACCACCCCGTCACGCCTCCCGACCCCCTGCCATCTGGGCGAATGTAAGGGTAAGCGCTCGACTACGGTGCCTCGTCCCATCCGCGATGCTACGGCTCGCGGGCCGCCCGGCGTGGGACATCGGCCACCAAAGGCAGCACGCGGTAGGGCACGGGCGTGTCGAGCGCGATGATCGAGGAGGTCCGGAGCACGCCCTGGACCTCGACGATGCCGTCGATGACGCGCTGCAGGTCGGCGTTGGTCCGGGCCACCACCCGGCACATGAGGTCGCTGGCGCCGGTGACCGTGTGGACCTCCAGCACTTCGGGGATGTGCGCGAGCCGGTCGGCCACCGGGTCGTGCCCGGCCACTTGCCGGATCTCCAGCAGCACGAACGCGGTCACGTCGTAGCCGAGCGCCGCGGTCGACACGTCCGGCCCGAACCCGGTGATGACGCCCCGGGCGGTGAGCCGGTCCAGCCGGGCCTGGACGGTGCCCCGGGCGACGCCGAGGCGGCGCGAGCACTCCAGCACGCCGAGGCGCGGCTCGGTGGTCAGCAGCGCGATGAGCCGGGCGTCCAGCTCGTCGATCGTCATGATGTACAGAATTCCCGTCGTACGGGCCAATAGGCTGAGCAGATTGTCCACTCATTCTGGCAACTCTTGCGCAACTCGTCCATCCATACTGAGAGTTGGCCCTATGAGTGATGTCTTTCCGGTGAACGGCATGCACGCCGTGGTGTTCGCGGTCGGGAACGCCAAGCAGTCCGCCCACTACTACGCGACGGCGTTCGGCATGAAGCTGGTGGCCTACCGAGGGCCGGAGAACGGCAGCCGCGACGAGGCCGCCTACGTGCTCACCTCCGGCGGCGCCACCTTCGAGTTCCGGGCGTCCATCCGGCCGGGCACCGACCTGGCCAGGCACGTGGCCGACCACGGCGACGGGGTGATCGACCTGGCGCTCGACGTGCCGGACGTGGAGGCCGCCTACCGGCACGCCGTCTCCCAGGGTGCGCGCGGGCTGGCCGAGCCGCACACGCTGGAGGACGAGCACGGCAAGGTGACGGTCGCCGCCGTCGCCACGTACGGGGAGACCCGCCACACGCTGGTCGACCGCTCCAACTACACCGGCCCCTACCTGCCCGGGTACGCCCCCGCCAAGCCGCTGGTGCCGCCGCCCGCGACCAAGTCGGGGCGGCTCTTCCAGGCGGTCGACCACTGCGTCGGCAACGTCGAGCTCGGCAAGATGGACGAATGGGTGGAGTTCTACCGCAAGGTGATGGGCTTCACGAACATGGCCGAGTTCATCGGCGACGACATCGCCACCGAGTACTCGGCGCTGATGTCGAAGGTCGTCGCCGACGGCTCGCGCAAGGTCAAGTTCCCGCTCAACGAGCCGGCCGTCAGCCGCCGCAAGTCGCAGATCGACGAGTATCTGGAGTTCTACGGCGGGCCGGGCGTCCAGCACGTCGCGCTGGCCACCAACGACATCATCACCACGGTCGACCACATGCGGGCGGCCGGGGTCGAGTTCCTGGACACGCCTGACTCGTACTACGACGACCCCGAGCTGCGCGCCCGCATCGGCACCGTGCGCGCGCCCATCGAGGAGCTGAAGAAGCGCAAGATCCTGGTCGACCGCGACGAGGACGGCTACCTGCTGCAGATCTTCACCAAGCCCGTGCAGGACCGGCCGACGGTCTTCTTCGAGCTGATCGAGCGGCACGGGTCGCTGGGCTTCGGCAAGGGCAACTTCAAGGCCCTGTTCGAGGCCATCGAGCGCGAGCAGGAGCGCCGGGGCAACCTCTGAGGTCACGGAAACCCGCCGTCCCCGGCGGGTTTCCTGCTGCCCGGGTGGTGATCAACGGCTCACTCACCGTACGCTGCTGATCACTCACCGAAAGGGGCTGTCCCGCTCATGGGGTCGATGACACGGGGGGCCGTGGCGCTGCTCGCCACGCTGAACCTGCTGGCGTGCGGCGCGGCCGTCGAGCCGTCGAAGGGGTCGACCGGCTCCGACGGGAGCCCGCCCGCCGCCGCGCGGGCGGGCGCGGGGGCGCCCGGCATCGGCGACCCCCACTTCCCGCTCGACGGCAACGGCGGCTACGACGTCGCCCACTACGCGCTGGAGATCGGCTACGTGCCGGCCAGCAAGCACCTCGACGGCGAGGCGACGATCCGGGCGACGGCCACCCAGCCGCTGTCCCGGTTCAACCTCGACCTGCACGGGTTCAAAGTGAGCGAGGTCACCGTCGACGGCGCGGCGGCCCGGTTCTCCCGCGACGGCGACGAGCTCTCCGTCACCCCCGCCAAGCCGCTGGCGCAGGGGGCCGAGTTCGCGGTCCGGGTGGCCTACTCCGGGGAGCCGCAGCCGGTGCGCGGCTCGTCCAACCTCGGCACGTACGGGTTCATCCCCACCAAGGACGGCGCGTTCGTCACCGCGGAGCCGAACGGCGCCCGCACCTGGTTCCCCGCCAACGACCACCCGGCCGACAAGGCCACCTTCGACTTCAAGATCACCGTCCCGCGCGGGGTGACCGCGCTGGCCAACGGCGAGCTGCTGAGCCGCAAACCCGCCGCCGGCGGCGGCACCACGTTCACCTGGCGCGAGTCCAACCCGATGGTCACCTACCTGGCCACCGCCACCCTCGGCAAGTTCCGGCTCCGCGAGGGCAAGACCGCGGGCGGCATCCCCAACCTGGCCGCCACCGACCCGCGCTACGCCGGCGCGCTCGACAAGCTCTACGAACGCTCCGGCGAGATCACCGACCACTGGGTCAAGGTCTTCGGCCCCTACCCGTTCGGCTCCACCGGCGGCGTCATCGACGACTTCTCCGCGGGCTACGCGCTGGAGAACCAGACCAAACCCATGTACGGCGGCTTCGAACCGGACGAGTCGATCATCGCGCACGAGCTCGCCCACCAGTGGTTCGGCAACAGCGTCAGCATCAAGCGCTGGAAGGACCTCTGGCTCAACGAAGGCTTCGCCACCTACGCCGAGTGGCTGTGGGCCGAGCACCGCGGCGACTCCACCGCCGAACAGCGCTTTCGCACCGCGCTGAACCGCGCGGCCGACGACGCCATCTGGTCCTACCCGCCCGGCGACACCCGGCCCGACGACCTGTTCCACGAGTCCGTCTACCTCCGGGGTGCGATGACGCTGCACGCCCTGCGCCAGGAGATCGGCGACGACACCTTCTTCAAGCTGCTCCGCACCTGGGCGGCCGAGCACGAACACGGCAACGCGACGACCGACCAGTTCACCGCGCTCGCCGAACGGCTGTCCGGCAAGCAGCTCGGCTCCCTCTTCGACGCCTGGCTCTTCCAGCCCCGCCGCCCCGCCGTCTGACCCTGCCGTCAGCCTCGGCGCCACCCGGCCGCCTCCAGCACCGCGGCGGCCACGTCCCTCACCGGCCGCTCGGTGGCGTCGACGGTCACATCCTCGGCCCCGGCCTCGTCGAGGATCCGGTCGAGCTCGCCCGAACGGCCGAGATGCCACCGCAGGCCGGGCTCGTCACCCTCGTGACGGCGCGCCAGCCTTTCGTGGACGACGGGCAGGCGCACCCGCAACCGGCACACCACGAGTCGGACGCCCAGCGCCTCCTCGTAGCGCTTACGCTCGTCCCGGCTCTCCACGACCCCGGCCAGCACAATTCGGCGGGCTCCTTCGTCCAGGAAGTTCCGGGCGACGTCCCGCAGGTTGCGCAGCGTCAGCCCGAGACTGAACGGGTCGTCCTCCGGGGCGGGCCAGAACCTCCGGAGCCCGTCGAGGTCGATCACGGCATGGGGTGTGCGGCGCTCGGCCAGCAGCTCTCCTGCCGCCTCCGCCACCGAGGTCTTCCCGGCCCCGACCGTTCCGGTGATCAGCAGCGCTGCGGCCTCGTCCATCCGATCATGCTGTCAAGCAGCCAGTACGAACGACAACCCGAATACCCGTCACCCCAGCGACCTCAAGAGACCTCAGTATGTGTCACCCGCGATGATCAGGGCGGCGGCGCCGATCAGACCGGCCTCCTGACCCAGCGACGCGGGCACCACCCGCAGGCGGCGGGCGAACTCCATCCGGGCGTGCTCCCTCAGCGCCTCTTCCAGCGGCCCGAACAGCAACTCCCCAGCTTGTGACAGCCCTCCGCCGATGGTGACCAGCTCCAGATCACACAGGTGCGTCGCGGACGCGATGGCGATCCCCAGCGCCCGCCCCGCCCGCCGCATCGCCGCCACCGCCACTTCATCCCCCGCCCGCGCGTCCGCCGCCAGCATCCGCCCGGTAACCGCCCGCTCCTCCCGGTACGCCCCAACGTCTACCCGCCCAGGAGCGACCGCCCCTCCCGGCCGAGGCTGATCCAGAGGCGGCGCCGCACCCGCCTCGCCGCACCCTCCAGCGACGGCTCGCGCGCTCTCACCCGCGTGGATTTCTCCGAGGTCGTCCTGCCCGCCAGGGGTCCATCCCTGGGCGAGGGCCCAGGCCGTCAGGGCGGGGCCGCGGGCGACCGCTTCGAGGCAGCCGTGGCCGCCGCAGCCGCAGGGCGGCCCGCCGTCCGGTTCCACGACGACGTGTCCGATGTGCCCCGCGTTGCCGGTGCCGCCGTTGACGAGCCGGCCGCCGAGGATGAGGCCGCCGCCGACGCCGGTCGAGACGACCATGCCCAGCATGTCCGCGACGCCCCGCCCGGCCCCGCGCCAGTGTTCGGCCACGGCCAGGCAGATGGCGTCGTTGTGGATCCGTACCGGAACATCCGGGAACAGGGCGGAGAGCCGGTCGCGCAGCGGGAAGCCGCGCCAGCCGGGGATGTTGAGCGGCGAGACGACGCCGGAGGGCCAGGTCATCGGGCCGCCGCAGCCGACGCCGACGCCGGTCACCCCGTCGGAGAGGGGCGTGATGACGGCGAGGAGCGCCTGCCAGAGGGTTTCGGCGTCCGCGTCCTGCGGGGTCGCCGATCGCCGCACGTCCAGAACGGCGCCGTCGGGGGACACGCGGGCGGCGGCCAGTTTGGTGCCGCCGACGTCGACCGCCAGGATCACTCGCCGTCCGCCGAGGAGAACACCAGCAGCGACGCGGTGAACCCGTGCACGTGGTTGTGCCCGCCGACCGGCCCGACCTCGCCGGCCGCGAAGAACCCGGCCACGCCGACCGGCCCGAGCGTGTCGCGGAGCGCGAGCGGGTCGTGGTCGGCGGTGCCGAACATCGCCGAGCCGCGCCCGTTGCAGGAGAACAGCAGCGCCCCGTCGACCCGGCCGAGCTGCTGCCGGTGCGCGTCGAGCAGGTCGTACAGGTCCTCGTCGGCGGTGGCGGCGTCGCGCACCTGGAAGCGCACGGTACGGCCGATCTCCACGATGTCGCCGATGGCCACCGCCTCGCGCTCGGGGTCGATGCCGATGACGCCGCGGATCAGGAAGTCGCCGCGTTCGTGCCGTTCGGCGTACTCGTCCATGGCGAGCCCGATCTGCAGCCCGGCGGCGACCAGTTCGCGGTCGTCCTCGTCCAGGTCGGTGACGATGTCCTCCAGCCGGGACAGGGCGGGCTGCCCGGCCAGTTCCAGCAGCAGGTTCTCCTCGGCGCGGGTCACGACCATGTTGGGCCCGATCGGCCGGCAGCCCTGGCTGACCAGGGTGGTCACGTTGACCGAGCCGCTGATCAGGACACCGATGGCGCCTTCGGTGTAGATCTCGCCGTCGGCGAAGAGACGTACGGAGCCGCGCCCCTGGACTCCGTTGGCCAGCCCGCCGACCAGCGGCAGGTCGCCCAGCACGTCCATGGAGCGCTCGACGAAGGCGTCCGCGGGGAACGAGTACGGGTCCGCCAGCAGGATGGCCACGTGGTCGTCGGGGCTGCGCTCGGGCAGGCCGACCACCACGAACCGGTCCTCGGCGGTCAGCGTCTCCAGCGCGAACGTGGTGAGCTCGGCGCCTTCGAGGGTGGCGGCCCAGGCGCTCACCGAGGGCGTCAGCTCCACCCCGGTGTCGCCGCCGATCACCCCGGTGGCGCTGCAGCCGATCACGTGCGCCTCGGGCGCCATCCGCATCGCGCGCTCGCCGGCCCTGGCCACGTCGTCGGGATCGTCTCCGCAGATGAAGAAGCACACCAGGTCAGCCGGCCCGCTGAGCCTGGACAGGGCCTGGTTCACCGCCCGTTCCGCGGCTCCCACCAGGTCGGAGTCCACGGCGAGGCCGTCGGCGAAGCGGCTGGTCATCACGGCCACGGATCTCGCCTTCCTCTCCTGGTCCACTTACCCTAGGGCCGATTCTCCCCACTAAAGAGGCGAGCACGCATACGAAACGTGACGATATGGTCGAGATCCGATATCTCCGCCAGATGCGAAACTCCCTGCCGCTTTCCCTCGCGGGCACGTAGTCTCGTTCCCGTGCATCTGCCTCGTATTCTTCGCGAGTTGCGAGAGAGCGGCCACGTTCATCGCACCGTCAAAGCCGAGGTCCGCGAGAACCTGCTGGCCAGGCTCCGTACGGGCGAACCCAGGTTCCCGGGCATCGTGGGCTTCGACGACACTGTCCTGCCCCATCTCGAACGGGCGCTGCTCGCCGGTCACGACCTGGTCCTGCTCGGTGAGCGCGGCCAGGGCAAGACCCGGCTCATCCGCACCGTCGCCGGGCTCCTCGACGAGTGGACCCCGATCGTCGACGGCTGCGAGATCAACGACCATCCGTACGCGCCCGCCTGCGGACGCTGCCAGGCCCTCGCCGAGGAGCTGGGCGACGAGCTGCCGGTGGCCTGGAAGCACCGGGACGAGCGCTACGGCGAGAAGCTCGCCACGCCCGACACCTCGGTCGGCGACCTGATCGGCGACATCGACCCCATCAAGATCGCGGAAGGCCGGCGGCTCGGCGACCCGGAGACCGTCCACTACGGCCTGGTGCCGCGCACCAACCGCGGCGTCTTCTCCGTCAACGAGCTGCCCGACCTGGCCGAGCGGATCCAGGTGGCGCTGCTCAACGTGCTGGAGGAGCGCGACATCCAGGTCCGCGGCTACAACCTGCGCCTGCCGCTCGACATCCTGCTCATCGCCAGCGCCAACCCGGAGGACTACACCAACCGGGGCCGCATCATCACGCCGCTGAAGGACCGCTTCGGCGCCGAGATCCGCACCCACTACCCGCGGTCGGTCGAGGACGAGCTGACGCTGATCCGCCAGGAGTCCGTGCCGGACATCGGGGCCGACGTCCCCGAGCACCTGATCGAGGCCGTCGCCCGGTTCACCCGCCTGGTGCGCGAGTCCACCGCCGTGGACGCCCGGTCGGGCGTGTCGGCCCGGTTCTCGATCGCGGCCGCCGAGACCGCCGCGGCCTCGGCCGTGCGCCGGGCGGCGCTGTGCGGCGAGGAGCAGCCGGTGGCCCGGGTGTGCGACCTGACTCCGATCGTCCACAGCCTGCGCGGCAAGGTGGAGTTCGAGGTCAGCGAGGAGGGCAGGGAGACCGAGATCCTGGCCCACCTGCTGCGCCGGGCCGTCGCCGAGACCTTCCGGAGCCGGCTCGGCGGGATGGACCTGTCGCCGGTGACCGACAAGTTCGCCGAGGGCAACCAGGTGGAGTCGGGCGAGCTGGTCCCGGCCGCGGAGCTGCTGCGCCGCATCGGCCCGGTCCAGGGCCTCGCCAAGATCATGTCCCGGCTGGGCATGGGCGCGGGCGACGAGTCGCCCGGTCACGCGGCGGCGGCGCTGGAGTTCACGCTGGAGGGCCTCTACCTGATGCGGCGGCTGTCCAAGGACGACGTCGACGGGGTCGCGGTTTATCGGACATGACGGGCGTCCCGGCGCGGGTTAGCGTGGATTCGTGATGGCCTACCGCTATGGCGAGTACCACGACGGTCCTGATCCCCTCGCGCCGCCGTACGACGTGCGGGCGGCGCTGGACGAGATGGGCGACGCCATCCTGTCCGGCTCGACCCCGGTGCACGCGCTGCGCGACCTGCTCCGGCGCGGCCTGCCCGGGGCCCGTGACCGGCGCGGCCTGGACGACATGCTGCGCGAGGTGCGGAGGCGCCGCCGCGAGCTGCGGGAGGGCGGCCGCCTCGACGGCACGCTGGAGCGGGCCAGGGCGCTGCTCGACAAGGCCATCGGCCAGGAGCGGGCCGAGCTGTTCCCCGATCCGTCCGACGAGGCCAGGGCGCGCGAGGCCGAGCTCGACACGCTGCCGGACGACACGGCCCACGCCATCCAGCAGCTGAGCTCGTACGAATGGCGCTCGGCGGCGGCGCGGCAGACCTTCGAGGAGCTGCGCGACCTGCTGCGGCGCGAGGTGCTCGACAGCCAGTTCCGGGGGATGCGCGACGCGCTGGCCAACCCGGACCCGGAGGCGATGGAGCGGGTCCGTCAGATGATGACGGACCTGAACGACATGCTGGACAAGGACGCCAGGGGCGAGCACACCCAGGCGGACTTCGACGCCTTCATGTCGAAATATGGCGACATGTTCCCGGAGCGGCCGCGCAACCTCAGCGAGCTGGTCGACGTGCTGGCCCGCCGCGCCGCGGCCACCCAGCGGCTGCTCGCCTCGATGACCCCGCGCCAGCGCGAGGAGCTCGAGAACCTGATCAACCAGACCCTCGACCAGGCCGGCCTGTCCGAGCAGATGCGCCGCCTCGGCGAGGCCCTGTACGCCCGCCGCCCCGACCTTGCGTGGGACTCCACCGAGCGGATGACCGGCGACCAGCCCCTGGGCATGGGCGACGCCGTCACCGCCCTGGAGGAGCTGGCCGACCTGAGCCAGCTGGAGTCGGCGCTGCGCCAGGACTATCCCGGCGCGCGGCTGGACGACATCGACGAGGCCGCGGTCCGCCGAGCCCTGGGCCGCTCGGCGGTCGACGACCTGGAGGCGCTCAAACGTATCGAGCGCGAGCTGGAGGAGCAGGGCTACCTGCTGCGCCGCCGCGGCAAGCTGGAGCTGACGCCCAAGGCGGTGCGGCGGCTGGGCGAGACGGCGCTGCGCCGGGTGTTCTCCTCGCTGGACGCCGGCCGGCGGGGCGACCACGACCAGCACGACGCCGGGGCGGCGGGCGAGCTGACGGGTTCGTCGCGGCACTGGCGGTTCGGCGACGAGCAGCCGATCGACGTGGTGCGCACGCTGGTCAACGGGGTGCGCGGGGGCGGCCTGCGGATGGGCGAGAACGGCCCGTCGGTCCGGCTGTCGGTCGACGACTTCGAGGTGGCCGAGACCGAGCGGCGCACCGCCGCGGCCGTCTGCCTGCTGGTCGATCTCTCGTACTCGATGGCGCTCCGCGGCACCTGGGCCGCCGCCAAGCAGACGGCGCTCGCGCTGCAGGCGCTGGTGGCGTCCAAGTTCCCGCAGGACGCGGTGCAGATCATCGGCTTCTCCAACTACGCCAGGGTGCTGCAGCCGGACGAGCTGGCGGGCCTCGACTGGGACATGGTGCAGGGCACGAACCTGCACCACGCGCTGCTCATCGCCGGCCGCCACCTGGACCGGCACCCCGACTTCGAGCCGGTGGTGCTCGTCGTCACCGACGGCGAGCCGACCGCCCACCTGCTGCGCAACGGCCACTCCGCCTTCGAGTGGCCGCCCTCGCCGGAGACGCTGGAGCTGACCCTGGCCGAGGTCGACAAGATGACCCGCCGCCGGGCCACGATCAACGTGTTCATGCTGGCGGGCGACGACCGGCTCAAGGACTTCGTGGACGAGGTGGCCCGCCGCAACGGCGGGCGCGTCTTCTCCCCCAGCGCCGACCGGCTGGGCGAGTACGTGGTCAGCGACTTCCTCAGAGTGCGCCGGGCCCGCTGGCGCTGACGACACCCTTCTGTGTCCTGAAAGTAAGGGAAAAAGGCGCGGATCACCTGTCCGAATGCCGCCGCCTGCGCGTCTTAGTCCTTACGGGACGATAACCGCGCCTCTTACCGGGAAGGAGGGGACTCTGATGTTCGCCATGATTGTTCTGATCGTGCTGATGATCGTCGCCGTCGCGGCCATGGAGCTGATCATGCGCAGCTCCTCCGACGACGAAGAGGGTGTCGAGTCCCCCGTCGAGATCGCCGGGGACTAGTCTCTCCCGCATGTCGGATCTGTTTCTTCTGCTGCACGTCGGGTTCGCGATCTTCACCCTCGGCCCGCTGACCGCCGCCCTGATGGCCGCCCCGCGGACCATCAGGGCCAAAAATGTGCCCGTCCTGCGCAACATCCAGCGCACGATCCGGATCTACGGGTTCGCGTCGGTGGGCGTGTTCGTGTTCGGCCTGGCCGTCGGCATCGCGATGGGCGGTGGCGTGCTCGGCGAGTGGTACATGTCCGCGTCGATGACGCTGTTCCTCGTCGGGATCGTGCTGCTGTTCCTCATCGACCGCGACCTGCGCAGCGCCGTGAAGGTCCTGGGCAATGAGGACACAGCCGACGACGCGCAGGTCCAGAACGGCCGGATCGCCGCCATCGGCGGCCTGCTCGCGCTGATCTGGCTGGTGATCCTCGCGCTGATGATCCTTCCGGGCTGACTCAGCCGAGCGCCCGGGACAGGTCGGCGAGCAGGTCGTCCACCGTCTCGATGCCCACCGACAGGCGCACCAGGTCGTCCGGCACCTCCAGCGGGGAGCCGGCCACCGAGGCGTGCGTCATGCGGCCCGGGTGCTCGATGAGCGACTCGACGCCGCCGAGCGACTCGCCCAGCGTGAACAGCTCGGTGCGGTCGCACACCTGAAGCGCCTGCTCGACGCCGCCGGCCACCCGGAACGACACCATGCCGCCGAAGCGCCGCATCTGCTTGGCGGCGGTCTCGTGGCCGGGGTGGTCGGGAAGGCCGGGGTAGAGCACCTCGGTCACCTTCGGGTGGGCGAGCAGCAGATCGACGACGCGCTCGGCGTTGTCGCAGTGGCGGTCCATGCGCACGCCGAGCGTCTTGAGCCCGCGCAGCGTCAGCCAGGCGTCGAACGGCCCGGCGACGGCGCCGATCGCGTTCTGGTGGTAGGCCAGCTCATCGCCCAGCGCCCGGTCGGCGGTGATCAGCGCGCCGCCGATGACGTCGGAGTGGCCGCCGATGTACTTGGTCGTGGAGTGCACGACCACGTCCGCGCCGAGCGCCAGCGGCTGCTGGAGGTACGGCGAGGCGAAGGTGTTGTCGACCACCAGCAGCGAGCCGTTGTCGTGGGCGAGCTGGGCCAGCGCCGCGATGTCGTTGACGCCGAGCAACGGGTTGGTCGGCGTCTCCACCCAGACGATCTTCGTCTTCTGGGTCATCGCCGACGCCACCGCGTCGAGGTCGCCGAGCGGCACCGGGTCGAAGTGCAGGTCCCAGCGTTCGTTGACCTTGGCGAACAGCCGGTAGGTGCCGCCGTACGCGTCGTTCGGGATGATGACGTGGTCCTGTGGCTTGCACACCGCGCGCAGCAGCGTGTCCTCGGCGGCCAGGCCGGAGGCGAAGGCCAGCCCCCGCGTCCCGCCCTCCACCGCGGCCAGCGCCTCCTCCAGGGCAGTCCTGGTGGGGTTGGCCGAGCGGCTGTATTCGTATCCACCCCGCAGGCCGCCCACGCCGTCCTGCTTGTAGGTGGACGTGGCGTAGATGGGCGTGACCACCGCGCCGGTCGTGGGATCGGGATCCTGACCTGCGTGGATCGCCAGGGTTTCGAAACCGTTGCTCATACCGCCACGGTAACGGACCCGGCCCGCGCACCGGTCCCCCGCCGGGCGCGGGCCGGGGCCGGGCGCCGCTCCCCGGGCGGCGCCGTGGACGCTCGCGGCCCCTGCGTGGCGCGAGCCCGTCTGTCAGGCCGCCGTCTGCCCGTGCACGCCGGTCTCGCGGCGCGGCAGCGGGACGACGCGGTCCGTGTCGATGCGGTCTGTGTCGAGGTGGCGGCCGCTCGCGCCCTGCGCGGGCTCGCCGTTGATACGGGAGAGCAGTACGGGGTCGGACAGTGCCAGCAGCACTCCGATGAGCAGTCCCGCACCCAGTAAGACGAATCCGATCGTCGCCATTTCTTGCCCCCTTCTCGGTGTATCCAGAATCGGTCAGCGGGGGTCGCCGGCGCTTCGGCTGAAGTGACGGTCCTCGCGGGCGGGACCTCAGCCAAATGGTTGATACGACATGTCCGACTTGCGGCTTAGTCTCGTGGTCGTGCGGGAATCCCATCGCCTCGTCTACTGGATACGCCGGCTGAGCGAGCTGGCCATGCTCGGCTGGCTCGGCCTGCTGCTCCTGGCCGACCTCGCCGTCGCCCTGGGCGGGGGCCTGCAGTGGCTGGTGTTCCTCCTCGGCAACGCCGGCATCGCCGCCGTGATCCTGCGCCGCAGCCACCGGGTCCAGACGTACGCGATCATGCTCTGCCTGTCGTTCGCCGTCTCGATGATCATGTGGCTGACCGGGACGAGCGGGATGCCCGGGGCGGCGGAGACCGGCGTGCTGCTCGTCCTCATGCTGGGCGTGCTCCGCCACGTCGAACCCGTCCGGGACGCCGCGATGCTCGCCGTCTCCGGGCTGATCGTGCTCATGGCCGAGGCCATCGGCCGGGCGTCCGCCGGCGGAGCGCTCGTCTACTCGTTCATGCTGCTCGTGGCCTGGTCCACGATCGCGGGCGTGGGCGGCTACCTCCGCTTTCAGCAGGAGCGCCGCAAGGAGGCCGTCCGTTCCGTACGGCGCGCCGAACGGCTGGAGCTGGCCCGGGAACTGCACGACCTGGTGGCCCACCACATCACCGGCATCGTCGTCCAGGCCCAGGCCGCCCGGACCGTCGCCCAGACCAAGCCGGAAGCGGTCCTGCCCGCCCTGGACGCCATCGCCACGGCCGGCGGCGACGCGCTGACCTCGATGCGCCGCATGGTGACCGTGCTCCGCGCCGACGAGGCCGCCCGCACCCCCGGCAGCACCCTGGCCGATCTGCGGCTGCTCACCGAGCGGTTCTCCTCCGAAGGGCCGAAGGTGGCGTTCGAGATCGGCTCCGGCATCGACGACCAGACCCTGCCGCCCGAAGTCCTCACCACCCTGCACCGGGTGCTCCAGGAAGCGCTCACCAACATCCGCAAGCACGCCCAGCGGTCCGCGTGGGTGGAGGCCGACCTGCGCCGCTACGACTCGACCGTGGTGCTGCGCGTGCTCAACCACGGCGCCGACGCCAACCCCCGGCTGGCCCGCACCGGCGGCGGCTTCGGCCTGGTCGGCATGGCCGAACGCGTCGAAGCCCTCGGCGGCCGGCTCACCGCCGGGCCCACCCCCGAGGGCGCCTGGCAGGTCATCGCCGAGTTCCCTCTTCACTGAGAACTCTGGCCCTGATCCGGTCCACGTCGTGGCGCTCTCCCGCGGCGAGCGGCGTGCCGACGGACTCCCGCAGCGCCGCCGCCCGCCCCAGCAGCTCCTCCGCCCGCCCGTACCGCCCCTGCCTGCGGGCGCTCATGGCCAGGCCCAGCTCGGCGTGCTCCTCGGCGGACTTGTACGACTGCTCGACGGCCAGGCGGCGGGCCCGCTCGTGATAGTCGTCGGCGCGGGCGTAGTCGCCGGTCAGCAACGCGATCCGGCCCACGGCGGACAGCCTGAACGAGACCTCGCAGCCCAGCTCCTCGGCCAGCTCCAGTGCCTCGTGCCGGAGCCGCCCGGCCTCCTCGTAGTCACCCAGCTTCTCGGCCAGCCGATCGAGGCTGTCCATCGCCTCGATCCGCCCCCAGCCGTCCCCCAGCTCCTCGAACATCGCCAGGCTCCGCTCGGCGTCACGGCGCATCCTCGTCAGGTCCCCGCGCCGCTCAGCCAGCTTCGACCTGAGCGCCAGCGCCGCCGCCACCCCCCACCGATCACCCAGCTCCCCGAACCCCCGCAGCGCCCTCTCAGCCGCCTCCTCATGCGCGCCCACATCCCCGTACGCCCACCGCACGTGCGTCGGAAACCACCCGGCCAGCGCCCGCCCGGCCCTATCCAGCTCCCCATCCGGGACAGGCGTCGCCGCCTCCCCCGTCGCCATCGTCATCCCGGCCAGCCACACCGCCGCCCGCGCCCGCTCCGCCCCGCCCGCACCCGGGCCGGCCGGTTTCGAGGCCGCGAGGGCCGCTGTCAGGGAACGGCGGGCCTCGCCCAGCCTGCCGCGCAGGAACCAGTACCAGGCGAGGGCGTTCACCAGGCGGAGCGGGTCCGGTCCGGTGAGGGCGCGGCGGAGGTTGGCGCTCTCCTGGTCCAGCCGGGCCAGCCACTCGCGCTGCCGGGGACCGCGCAGGTCGGCCCGTTCGGCGAGGCGTGTGTAGTAGCGCGCGTGCCGCTCTGCGATCAGCTCGTACTCGCCCGCCTCCCGCAGCCGCTCGCCGTAGTACACCGCCACCGACTCCAGCAGCCGGTGACGCGGCCCGGGGGTGACCAGAGAACGCTGGACGAGCCGTACCAGCACGTCCGTCACGTCCACGCCCGGCTCCGCGCAGACCTGCTCGGCCGCCTCCAGCGTGCAGCCGTCGGCGTGCACGGCCAGCCGGCGCAGCACCACCCGCTCCGGGCCCGACAGCAGCTCCCAGCTCCAGTCGATCATCGCCCGGAGCGTCCGCTGCCGGGCGGGCGCGTCGCGCGTACCCGAGTTCAGCAGCCGGAACCGGTCGTCCAGGCGCGCGGCCAGCTCCTCGACGCCGAGCGCCCGCACCCGGGTGGCCGCCAGCTCCAGCGCCAGCGGAATGCCGTCGAGCCGCGCGCAGATGCCTTCCACGGCCGGGCTCGCCT
Source organism: Nonomuraea sp. NPDC049649 (assembly GCF_040675175.1). NCBI lineage: Bacteria > Bacillati > Actinomycetota > Actinomycetes > Streptosporangiales > Streptosporangiaceae > Nonomuraea > Nonomuraea sp. NPDC049649. Next base: position 111,683 of record NZ_JBFAOH010000012.1, on the reverse strand, counting down.
CGACCCCGGCCCGGTCGGTGAACAGCCGCACCGCCGCGTCCCGCGCCAACGGCGGCAGCACCTTGACGTGCTCCCCGGTGATGCCGAGCGGTTCCTGCCCGGTCACCAGCACATCCAGCCCCGGAGCGTCCCTGAGCAGCGCGGAAACCACCTCGGCCGCCCGCTCGACCACATGCTCACAGTTGTCCACAACCAGCAGCGTCCGTCTACCGGCCAGCGCCCCAGCCATTTTGGGCGGCAACGCCCCGGCCCCGTCATCCCGGACCCCGAGCACCCCGGCCACCGCCTCGGCCACGTCCCCGGCCCCGGCCAGCTCCACCAGCCACACCCCGCCGGGATAAGCGTCCGCAGCGGCCAGCCCCCGCGCCACCTCGACGGCCAGCCGCGTCTTCCCCACCCCGCCCGGCCCCGCGACCGTCACCAGCCGCCTCTCCCCGAGCAGCCCCCGTACCTCGGCGACGTCCCCCTCCCGCCCGATCAACCCACCCACCGGCGCAGGCACATTCCCCGGAGACACCGGCACCGGCCAAACACCCGCCACCGTGTTGGAGGCTTCCTGCACCGTACGAGGAAGAGGGCCGGTGCGGCGGACCGGGAGAGCCGGGTCCTGACGGAGGATGGCCTGGTGCAGGGCTCTGAGCTCGGGAGCCGGATCGACGCCCAGCTCCCGGGCGAGCCGGTCGCGCAGGGACGCGAAGACCGCCAGGGCCTCGCTCTGCCGCCCGTCCCTGTACAGCGCCCGCATGTGGAGGGCGGTGAGTCGTTCCCGCAGGGGATGCTCGGCCACCAGGACACTCAGTTCGACAGGCTCTCCGAGAGCCAGCCGGATCTCCGCCAGCTCCTCCCACGCCGTCAGCCGCTGCTCGTCGAGACGAGCGATCTCCGGCGCGGCGAAACCCTCATCGGCGAAGTCGGCGTAGGCGGGCCCCCGCCACAACGCGAGGGCCTCCTCGATGACCGCGGCCCGCCCCGGCGCCCCTCCCGCAGAGGAAGCGAGCAGTGTACGGAAGAGGGACGCATCGACCGTCACCCCGTCCAGGCGGTACCCGGAGGGGCCGTGCAGCACAGGCGATCCGAGGGCACGGCGGAGCTGGGAGACGCGGGCCTGGAGGGTGCCCGCAGGATTGCGGGGTGGCCGGTCGCCCCAGAGGTCGTCGATGAGCTGGTCCGCCGACACCGGGCCGCTGTCACGGGCCACCAGGGCCGCCAGCAGCACACGTACCTTGCGATCGGGAACCCGCAGCGGCACGCCCGCCGACGACCGCACCTCCAGCGGTCCCAGGACTCCGATGCGCGCCACGTCATGGTCAACCCGTGGCGGGCCGGAAGGATTTCCGAAGGGCCCCGCCCCAGGCTGAGGGCCATGAGTGATGTGACGGTGATCGGCCTGGGGCCGATGGGATCGGCGATGGCCGCGACGTTCCTGGAAGCGGGCCACGACGTGACGGTGTGGAACCGTACCGCGAGCAAGGCGGGCCCGCTGGTGGCGAAGGGCGCGAGACAGGCGGAGCGGCCCGCGACGGGCGAGCTGCTGGTGATCAGCCAGATCAGCTATCAGGCGTTGTACGACAGCCTCGGCGAGGCGCGGCTAGATGGGAAGACGCTGGTCAACCTGAGTTCGGGCACTCCCGCCGAGCTGCGGGAGGCGGCGCGCTGGGTGGCGGAGCGCGGCGGCACGCTCGTCACGGGCGGGATCATGGTGCCGCCGCCGGGCATCGGCCAGCCCGGTGCGTACACGTTCTACAGCGGGCCGAAGGAGGCGCTGGACCGGCACGCGGCGACGCTGGAGGCGCTGTCGGCGGTGACGTACGTGGGCCAGGACCCCGGGCTGGCGATGATGTACTACCAGGCCCAGCTGCTGATGTTCTGGTCGGCGCTGACGAGCTTCATGCACGCGGCGGCGCTGCTGGAGACGGCGGGGGTGCGGCCGACCGCGTTCGCGCCGTTCGCCCGGGAGCTCCACGGCGAGCTGGCCTCCGACGGCCCGCTGGGCCTCGGGATCCTGGGCGAGGAGCTGGAGGCGGGCGTCTACCCGGGCGAGGACAACAGCCTGCACATGCAGGCGGTCGGCATGGGCCACGTGGTGGAGACGCTGCGCGCGGCGGGGCTGGACACGACGGTGCCGGAGGCTCTGCACCGGCTGTTCGCCAGGGCCGACGCCGAGGGCCACGGCGACGAGGGCCTCACCGCCGTGGTCGAGTCGATCAGGCAGGGAACCCGCCCAGCTCCGTGAGCGGGTTCCCCCTGTGGCTAGTGGTTGGCGAGGAAGGCGAGCAGGTCCTGCCGGGTGAGGAGCCCGGCGGGCTTGCCGTCCTCCAGCACGACCGCGGCATCGGCCTTCTCCAGCGCCTCGACCGCCCGCGACACCGGCTCGCCGCTGCCGATCATGGGCAGCGGTGCCGACATGTGGTCGGAGATCGGGTCCTCGGCGGAGATCTTGCCGTGGTAGAGCGCCTCCAGCAGGTCGCGCTCCAGTATCGAGCCGACCACCTCGGCCGCCATGACCGGCGGCTCCTCCTTCATGACGGGGAGCTGGGAGACCGAGTACTCCCGCATGATGGAGATCGCGGTGCCGACCGTCTCGTGCGGGTGGGCGTGGACGAACTCGGGCAGCCCGGGGCTCTTGCGGGCCAGCACGTGGCCCACCAGCTCCTCCTCGGAGGAGGTGGTGAGGAAGCCGTAGTCGGCCATCCAGTCGTCGTTGAAGATCTTCGACAGGTAGCCGCGGCCGCCGTCGGGCAGCAGCACCACGACCACGTCGTCCGGCCCGGCCTTGGCCGCGACCTGGAGCGCCGCCACCACGGCCATCCCGCAGGACCCGCCGACCAGCAGCCCCTCCTCGCGGGCGAGCTTGCGGGTCATGTTGAACGAGTCCTTGTCGGACACGGCGATGATCTCGTCGCAGATCTCGGTGTCGTAGGTCTCGGGCCAGATGTCCTCGCCGACGCCCTCCACCAGGTAGGGCCGGCCGGAGCCGCCGGAGTAGACCGACCCCTCGGGGTCGGCGCCGATGACCTTGACCCGGCCGCCGGAGACCTCCTTGAGGTAGCGGCCGGTGCCGCTGATGGTGCCGCCGGTGCCGATGCCGGCCACGAAGTGGGTGATGCGGCCCTCGGTCTGCTCCCAGATCTCCGGGCCGGTGGAGCGGTAGTGGGACTCGGGGTTGTCGACGTTGGAGTACTGGTCGGGCTTCCAGGCGTTCGGGATCTCGGCGGCCAGCCGGTCGGACACCGAGTAGTAGGACTCGGGGTGGTCGGGCGCGACCGCGGTCGGGCAGACCACGACCTCCGCCCCGTACGCGCGCAGCACCGCGATCTTGTCGTGGGCCACCTTGTCGGGCACCACGAACAGGCAGCGGTAGCCCTTCTGCTGGGCCACGATGGCCAGGCCGACCCCGGTGTTGCCGGACGTCGGCTCGACGATGACGCCGCCGGGCTTGAGCGCGCCCGAGGCTTCGGCGGCCTCGACCATGCGGACGGCGATGCGGTCCTTCACCGAACCGCCCGGGTTGAAGTACTCGACCTTGGCTAGCACCTGGGCAGGCAGTCCTTGCGAGACCTTGTGCAGGCGGACGAGCGGGGTGTTGCCGATGAGCTCGACCAGGGAATCATGTACGCGCACCGAGGTGTTCACCTTCTTTGCCGAAGCTTGGTCAGCCGATCCGTGGCCGGGAACCCGTAAGGGTGGCGGGCACTGGGCTACTTTCAACCAAAGCTACCGCTGAGCTCGGGCGAAGGGACAACTGACGTGGTGTGGCCAGCTGGCGCGGCGCGGGCCGCGCGCAGGATCGCGGCGGCGGCGGCGCTCGGCGGAGGCGGTCTCACGGCGCTCGGCGCCACCGCCTACGCGCTGCTGATCGCCGAGAGCCTGCTGGCGCGCCGCACGATCGGGACGCCGCACGGCCTGGAGGGCCCGCCGTCCGACGGCGTCTACGGCGACTTCCCCGGCCCGCCGATCAGGATGGCCATGCTGGGTGACTCCACGTCGGTCGGGCTGGGCATGACCGAGGCGGGCAAGACGCCGGGCGTGCTGATCGCCTGCGGGCTGGCCGCCGTCGCCGAGCGGCCGGTGGAGCTGCGCGTGGTGGGCAAGTCGGGGGCGCCGTCCGCGGAGCTGGACGAGCAGGTGGACGCGGTGCTGCCGTGGCCGCCGGACGTGGCCGTGATCTTCGTGGGCGCGAACGACGTGATCACCCGGACGCCCCCGGCCACGGCGGTGCGCCATCTGGTGAAGGCGGTGCGGCGGCTGCGCGGGGCGGGCGCGGAGGTGGTCGTCGGCACCTGCCCCGACCTGGGCACGGTCCGTCCGATAGCGCAGCCGCTGCGCTGGGTGGCCCGCCGCTGGAGCCGCCAGATCGCCGCCGCGCAGACGGTCGGCGTGGTCGAGGCGGGCGGTCGTACGGTGGCGTTCGCGGGGTTGCTGGGCCAGGAATTCCACGCAAATCCGGGCGAAATGTTCGGACCGGATCGTTTCCATCCATCTGACCAAGGCTACGCACAGGCTGCGTACGCGGTGCTACCGTCTGTGTGCGCCGTGCTGGGGCTGTGGCCAGAGCCGCGACCCGAGCCCGGCGAAGGACTGCAACCGATCTACCTTGCGGCGGCCACGGCCGCGGAGGAGCCCGGCACCGAGGTTTCGGCCACCCGGGTCGACGGGCGGACGACCGGCACCCACGGCAGGTGGGCGACGTTGTTCCGCCGCCGTCGGCTCGGGGGGCAGCTCAACGACGCCTAGAGCCGGTCACTCTCCGGGCCGGAGTCGTCACTCGCCGTCCCTTTGGAGGGATTTGCCCGTGCTCCGGCCCTTCGCTCTCGCCGCCACCGGGATCCTGGCCCTGGCCGGCTGTTCCGGCAGCGACGCCGCCACCGCAGGCTTCCCGGCCTGGCACAACTCCTCCGTCAACGCCGTCAGCCGGATGGCCGCGGCCGGCGGGGTGGTCACCACCACCTCCATGAAGCCCGACGGCACCTTGGAGACCGTCGCCGTCGGCCTCTCCGACGGCAAGAAGCTCTGGGCCCACCCGGCCACGATGGCGGGCCGCCTGCCCGGCATGGGCGTCTCGGCGCCCGCCATCGTCGAGACGGCCGGCGGCCAGGCCGTCGTCGCGGCCCTCGACCCGGCCAAGAAAGGCCGCTGGAAGGCCACGCTCGTCGTCCGCGACGCCCGCACCGGCGAGCAGAAGTGGACGCGTCCCGTCCACTCCACCTTCGGCCCGCAGCGCTGCGGCCCCTACCTGTGCATGTCGGAGCACACCGCGCTGTCCTCCGCCCGCGTGGTCGTGCTCGACCCGGCCACCGGCAAGCAGCTCTGGAAGCTGCCCGGCATCGCCGAGGTCGAGTGGTCCGACGCCGAGCAGGTCGTGATGCTCCGGCTCGCCACCGATCCGACGCTCGAGTCGTACGATCTCAAGACCGGCAAGCTGCGCTGGCAGCAGCCGATCGAGCAGGCGCTGGGGCCGGGCGTCGATCTGTCGGGCGGCTGGGCGTTCGGGGCCTCCGGCGACGACCTGATCGGCTACGTCGCCCCGTACACCCACCCGAAGTCGAAGAAGACCTCGGCGTTCGGGATGTTCTCGGTCAACATCGACGACGGCGCGATCAACTGGATGCGGCCCTCGGTGGTGCGCGTCTACCCCAGCGGCAGCCCCGGCCACGCGCCCGTGGTGCGGCCGGTCGACCAGCGCGGCGCCTACGGCGGGTTCGCCCGGCTCGACGCCGGCAACGGGCGGGTCGTCGGCCAGATCACCGCCGCCGACGTGCCGGGTTCGGGCTGGTGGCTGGCGTTCCCGGGCGGCATGGACAAGCTCGGCTTCCTCAAGCACGGCCACCCGGGCACCGCGTTCGACCTGGTGAGCGGGAAGCCGGTGGCGGTCGAGGAGCAGCGCGGCTGGTCCTTCTGCGTGACCGACCCCAAGCCGCTGCCGCTCAGCGGGCAGGCGCCGGGCTTCTACTCCACCGCCGCGCTGTGCGAGTACGACCTGGCGTCGGGCAAGCGGGTGGCCGACGCGGGCGCGCCGCCGGTCTGGTACACGGGCAGCCAGCAGGGCTGGCGGCTCTGGCGTGACGAGAAGGGCGCGATGCACGCCGTCCACGACGGCACCGCGCCCACTCCGGGGATGTACGGCTGACTTTCCCCCAGAAAGGCCGGGCTCCAGGGGATCGGCCCGGTACGGTCGCACGCCGCGGCGCCTTCGGGCGTCCGGCGGGCGGCCGGTGGGCCCGGCGCCGAGCGGTCAGCGCCGGGCCCTTCCCTCTGTGTGGGGGTCCCGATGTCGGGGAGAAAAGTATTGGAATATAGTTCTAGTACTGCCGACAAAGGAGGGGCCATGCCCGAGGCCGTCATCGTCGCTACCGCCCGCTCGCCCATCGGGCGGGCCTTCAAGGGCTCGCTCAAGGATCTGCGCCCCGACGACATGACCGTCCAGATGATCAAGGCGGCACTGGCCAAGGTGCCGCAGCTCGATCCGCGCTCCATCGACGACATCATGCTCGGCTGCGGCCTGCCCGGCGGCGAGCAGGGATACAACATGGGCCGCGTGGTCGCCGTGCTGCTGGGCCTGGACGACGTGCCCGGCACCACCGTCACCCGCTACTGTTCCTCGTCGCTCCAGACCACCCGGATGGCCTTCCACGCCATCAAGGCCGGGGAGGGCGACGTGTTCGTCTCCGCCGGCGTCGAGGCGGTCTCCCGGTTCGCCAAGGGCAACTCCGACTCCCTGCCCGACACCATGAACCCGATCTTCGCCGAGGCCACCGAGCGGACCAAGCAGTACGCGGCGGGCGGCAAGACCTGGCAGGACCCGCGCGAGGACGGCCAGGTGCCCGACGTCTACATCGCGATGGGCCAGACGGCCGAGAACGTGGCCCAGCTCAAGGGCGTCAGCCGCCAGGAGCAGGACGAGTTCGGCGTCCGCTCGCAGAACCTCGCCGAGAAGGCACTGGCCGACGGCTTCTGGCAGAAGGACATCACGCCGCTGACGCTGCCCGACGGCACCGTGGTCAGCAAGGACGACGGCCCGCGGCCCGGCACCACCTACGAGAAGGTGTCGACGCTCCAGCCCGTCTTCCGCCCCGACGGCACGGTCACGGCGGGCAACTGCTGCCCGCTGAACGACGGCGCCGCCGCGGTGATCGTCATGAGCGACACCAAGGCGGCGGAGCTCGGCATCACCCCGCTGGCCAGGATCGTCTCGACCGGCGTCTCCGGCCTGTCGCCGGAGATCATGGGCCTCGGCCCGGTGGAGGCGAGCAACCAGGCCCTCGCCCGGGCCGGCATGGCCATCGAGGACGTCGACCTGGTGGAGATCAACGAGGCGTTCGCCGCCCAGGTCATCCCGTCCTACCGGGAGCTCGGCATCGACATCGACCGGCTGAACGTGAACGGCGGCGCCATCGCGGTCGGGCACCCGTTCGGCATGACGGGCGCCCGCATCACCTCGACACTGATCAACAGCCTCCAGCACCACGACAAGACGATCGGGCTGGAGACGATGTGCGTGGGCGGCGGCCAGGGCATGGCGATGGTCCTGGAGCGCCTGAGCTGATCACCGCGGCGTGCCGGGCCCGGCTCAGCCGTGGAAGTCGGGCCCGGCACGCTCCGGAGTGATGCGCATGATCACCCGCTTCTCGCGGACCATGGTCTCGCGGTAGTCGTCCCAGTCGGGGTGCTCGCCGGAGATGTCGCGGTAGTAGGTCACCAGGGGTTCCATGGCCTCGGGCAGCGAGACGATCTCGGTGGTGCCCTCCACCTGGATCCACTGGCCGAAGAAGCCGTCGGTGAACGCGCAGACGGCCGCCCTCGGGTCGCGGCGCGCGTTGCGCACCTTGACCGCCATCTCCCGCGAGCTGATGACGAGGCGGCCCTCCGCGTCGACGCCGACGAGGACCGGCGACATCTGCGGCCGTCCGTCGGCGTGCCAGGTCAGCAGGACCGCTCTGTGGTTCTCGCGGAGGAAGTCCCGCGCTCTGTCCAGATCCATAAGACATGATCGTACGGCGGAAGCCCCGTGGAGGCGTGGACCGTGCCGTGGCACGGGAGCCTGCGCGGTCACGGCGGAAGCGCCGTGGAGGCGTGAACCGTGTGTACGGTCACGGCGGGGATGTCGTGGAGGGTGCGCCGTGCCGCCATGCTCGCGCCCGTGCCGTGGCACGGGCGCGGGATAGATGGTGAGGGCTCTAGATGAAGCCCATGCGGTTACGGCGGCGCCGCTCGTGCTCGTGAACGATCGCGGCGGCGTAGCCGTGGGTCAGCCCGTGCTCGTCGGCGAGCCAGTTGGCCCGCTCGGCGCACCTCAGGAATGCCGGGCCGTTGTCGATGGCTTGAAACCACTCCGGGAGTTCGCGCCCCGTGATGGCCGGGACTCTGGCGATGAGCTTGGTCTGCGTCTCCGGTGAGTGGTTCAAGGACATGGGCACCTCCACGGATTGGGTCCTTTGCTTGACACTGCAACACCGGTTGATGAATGACAAGACCCGGCCAGGCGATCCTTTCCGTCACGGCAGGTGGATTTCCCGTCACACAAAGAAGGGCCCCGCCGAGTGGCGGGGCCCTTCGATGCCGCTGTGTCAGTCGCTACTTGCGAAGTAGCTGATGAGGCGGAGCAGTTCGATGTAGATCCAGACCAGGCTCAGCGTGAGGCCGAAGGCGCACTGCCAGGCGAACTTCTCCGGGGCGCCCTGCTTGACGCCCTGCTCGATCGAGTCGAAGTCGAGGAGCAGGAAGAAGCAGCCGAGCAGGATCATCGCGACGCTGAAGACGATGGCCAGCGGGCCGCCGTCGCGCAGGCCCAGGCCGCCGTCGACGAAGAACCCGGCGATCAGGTTGACCACGATCAGGCCGAGGGCCGCGATGGCCGCCGCGACCACGTACTTCACCAGTTTGGGGGTGACGCGGATGATGCGCAGCGTGTAGACGGCGAGTGTGCCGGCGAAGGCCATGGCCGTGCCGAGCACCGCCTGGACCACGATGCCGTTGATGTTGGCGTCGAAGACGCTGCTCACGGCGCCGAGGAAGACACCCTGGAAGGCCGCGTAGCTCAGGATGAGCAGCGGGTTGGTGCTCATCGAGAACGACGCGATCAGGCCGAGGACCAGCGCCACGATGGCGGATCCGATCGCCACGCCCATCGGCACCTGTAGGTACCACGACGCGGCCGCCGCCACGACGAGGGTGCCCAGCGTCATGAAGCCGCGCACCACCACGTCGTCAATGGTCATCGTGCGGTAGGCGGGCTGCGCCGGCGGGACGTACGACGGAGAGTCGTACATGTTCTGCAACTGCTGCGGGGTCGGGGTCGCCTGGCTTCCCCAGCCTGCCGACTGTGACCGACTGAATACGGGGTTCTTGCTCTGCATCGCTGCCTCCTGCGCCGAGCCTATGGGACCGGGCGGCGCCTAGGTCAACTAGGGCTCTGATCTATGTAGCTTCGAGACTTCAGCAGCACGGTCAACGTACACGCGCCCCCGGAAGTTCCCGCCGTTGTAAAGCTGAAATTCGTGCATTTCCCGTGGTAGAGAGCCGGTGCCCCCGGCGGGATTCGAACCCGCACCGCAACCCTTTTAAGGGGTTTGCCTCTGCCATTGGGCTACGGGGGCGCCGCAATCATACGAAACGGACCATGCTTCCGGTGGGCACAACTTCGCATCACCCGCCACAAGTGTGAAGTTTGTGGTGAAGTGATAGAGCTCCTGACACTCTGTCCACGAAGAGGATCCCGTCCAGATGGTCCAGCTGATGCTGAATACACCGAGCTTCGAATGCGTCGGCTTCGATGGTGACGGGCTCTCCGCTTCCTGGCAAACGCCCACGTAAAGTGATATGCGTGGCACGCCGGACATCGGCGGTAAGGTGCGCGACGGACGCGCAGCCCTCACGACCGCAGTCCCAGCGGGCCGCCTCGGAGAGGCGAGGATTGACCACGACGAGCTCTCCGGCCCATGACCGGGCCCGAGGGTGGCGACGGGCGTCAAAGGCGATCAGGCGCCAACTCAGGCCGATCTGAGGCGCCGCCAGCCCGGTGAGGCCGGGCAGGCGGCGGAGGGTCGCGAGGAGGTCGGCCGCGGCCGCCACGACCTCGGGAGCGGTCGGGTCGACCGGCTCGGCCGGCGACGACAGGACCGGGTGGGGCGCGGCCAGCACCGGCCGGGCGGTCCCCGCCGGCCTCGTCCTGCCGCTCCCCGTCCCGGTACGTACCGTCACAGCAGTTCCGGCTCGACAGGACGGAAGGTGATTTCGGAGTCGAGCCCGGCGCCGGCCGCGGCCAGCCGCCGCATCAGGTCGGCCACGTCCGCCTTCTCCGGCAGCTCGACGTCGGCGATGAGCACGTACAGACGGCCGCTGAGCCGGGTGCTCATCCCGGTGATGTTGCCGCCTTCGGCGGCGAGCACGGCGCTGATGCCCGAGATGATCCCCGGGCGGTCCGGCCCGTGCACCGTGAGCACGTACTCCAGCCCCTTCTGATGGCGCCGGAAGTCGCGCCGGGCCGCGACGGCGGCGGCGGTGACCACCAGATCCGGCGCGGTCAGGTGCTTGGTCAGCTCCTCGGCGCTCAGCTCGCCCTTGACCAGCAGCATCATGGCGATGTGGCCGCCCAGCAACGTCATCGTGGAATCTTGGATGTTGGCCCCGCAGCCGGCCAGCGACCCGGTGACCGCGGCGATCACTCCCGGCCGGTCCACGCCCAGCACGGTCACCGCTGACAACCCCACCCGCTATCCCCTCCCTTGGATCGTGGGAGCCCGAAACGCCCCGGCGCTCGCCGGGGCGCCTGCCGATCCGGGGTCAGCGGCTCTTGGAGGCTCACTGGCGCATCGTCGCCACCGCGGCCCTGAAGCCCTCGCGCGGGTGCTCCATCTCACCCAGGGAGATCGTCTCCCGCTTGAAGAACAGAGCCAGAGTCCAGTCGACGACGACGCGGACCTTGCGGTTCAGCGTCGGCACCCGCGACAGATGGTAAGTGCGGTGCATGAACCACGCAGGAAATCCGCGAAGCTTGATGCCGTAGACGTTGGCGACGCCCTGATGCAGGCCGAGACCGGCGACCGATCCGACATACTTGTGCCGGTATTCAGCGAGTTCCTGCCCGCGGAGGTAGCGGACCACGTTGTCGGCGAGCACCTTGGCCTGGCGGACCGCGTGCTGGGCGTTGGGCGCGCAGAGCTGACCCGGGTTCGTCAGGTCGGGCACCGCCGCCGCGTCGCCGGCCGCGAAGGCGCCGGGGCTGTCCTCGACGGCGAGGGTGGCCAGGGTCTTGATCCGGCCGCGCTCGTCGAGCGGCAGGTCGCTGGAGTTCACGACCGGGCTCGGCTTGACCCCGGCCGTCCACACGAGCGTCTCGGCGTCGAACTCGGTGCCGTCCGACAGCACCACGTGCCCGCCCACGCAGGATTCGAGCCGGGTCTCCAGCCGGACGTCGATGCCGCGCTCGCGCAGCTGCTCCAGCGTCCACCGGCCCATCTCGGGGCCGACCTCGGGCAGCACCCGGTCGGACGCCTCCACGAGCACCCAGCGGACGTCGGAGGGCTTGATGTTGCGGTAGTAGCGGGTGGAGTCCTTGGCCATGTCCTCCAGCTCGGCCAGCGCCTCCACGCCCGCGAAGCCGGCGCCCACCACCACGAAGGTCAGCGCCCGGCGGCGCACCTCGGGGTCGTCGGTCGACTCGGCCACGTCGAGCAGGTGGAGCACCCGGTTGCGCAGCGCGATGGCCTCGCCCACGGTCTTGAAGCCGATGCCGATGTCGGTGAGCCCGGGGATCGGGAGCGTGCGGGAGATCGAGCCCGCGGCCATGACGACGACGTCGTAGCCGATCTCGCGCGCCTCGCCCTCGAAGGGCTGGAACGTGACGGTCTGGGCCGCGTGGTTGACCTTGGTCGCCCGGCCGTTGAGGATCCGCACCTTGGGCAGCACCCGCCGGAGCGGGGCCACCATGTGCCGGGGCGAGAGGTTGCCCGCCGCGGCCTCCGGCAGGAACGGCTGGTAGGTCATGTAGGACTGGGGGTCGATGATGGTGACGCTGACGGAGCCGTCGCGCAGCTCCCGGCGCAGCTTGCGCTGCAGGCGCAGTGCCGTGTAGAGGCCGACGTAGCCGCCGCCGACGATCAAAATGTGCTTGTTCATCCTGAGGCCCCATCCTCGTGGGAGCTTGTGAAAGCATTCACAAGCCTATGTCGGCTACCCCTGGGGATGCCAATCTCCGGGTAATGGGATGCGTCACACCGCCAGTTCGCCGGCCCGGGTGAAGACCGCGTCCAGCATCTCGGCGGTGACCCTGCCGGTGAACGTGTTCTGCTGGCTCGGGTGGTAGCAGCCCAGCAGCGTGACGGGCGCTCCCTCGTACGAGACCTCGACCTCGACGCCGTGACCGAAGCGCGGACGGCTGCGCGGCAGGGCGTAGCCGGCCTCCTTGAGCGCGGGCCACATCGCCTGCCAGGCGAAGCCGCCGAGCGCGACCACGACCCGGACGTCCGGCGCCACCAGCGCGATCTCACGGGCCAGCCACGGGAAGCAGGCGGCCTTCTCCTCCGCCAGCGGCTTGTTCGCCGGGGGCGCGCAGCGCACCGACGCCACCATGCGGGCGCCGATCAGCTTCTGGCCGTCGCCGGCGTGCGTGCTGGTCGCCTGGGTGGCCAGGCCGGTGCGGTGGAGCGAGGCGAACAGCCAGTCGCCGCTGCGGTCGCCGGTGAAGATCCGGCCGGTGCGGTTGCCGCCGTGCGCGGCGGGGGCCAGGCCGACGATGAGGACGCGCGGGTGCTCGTCGCCCCACCCGGCGACGGGACGCCCCCAGTACGTCTCGTCGGCGAAGGCGCGGCGCTTGACCTCGGCCACCTCCTCGCGCCAGGCGACCAGGCGCGGGCAGGCCCGGCAGACCGACTGCCTGGCCGTGAGCTCGGCCAGCGTTCGGCTGGCCGCCGCGAGCTCGCGCACGTCCGAGGGGTCGCGGGCGACCGGGGTGGCGGCGGAGGCCGGGTCGTCGGGCCATCCGGTGCCGGGAGGAACGAAGCTCATGTCTTCGATGGTGCCGGATGGGCGGGACCGCTTCGTACCGGAGACCCGGAAACCCGGGGACACAGAAACCCCGGAGACACGGAAGCCTGCCGGATCTGTGGCGCGCCGCTGCCGCGCCCCGACACAGAAACCCCGCGGAGACACAGAAGCCCCGCGAAACCGGAAAACCGGGCAGCGTCACGGAGAGACGCCGCCCGGTCCTCAGATCGACCGATCAGGCAGGCTGCTCAGTCTTCGGGGTCTCCACCTCCGGGGAAGGCGCCGGCGTCGGCGACTCCGTCGGGGTGTCCCTCGGAGTGTCCCTCTTCTCCTTCGGGAACTTCGGGGACTCCGTCGGGGTGTCCTTCGGGAACTTCGGAAGGTGGTTCGACGGCTTGCAGGCGGCGAAGGAACGCGACTCGGAGGCGCTGTCCTTGGTGCCGTAGGCCGTCAGGCGGATGGTGCCGCCGTTCTTCGCCGCACCCGACAGGGCGGTGTTCAGCGACACGAACTGCGAACCGCCACCACGGTTGAAGGTGGTGGAGCCCGAGTCGACGGTCCGGCCGTTCACCGACCACACCCAGCGGACGCGGTCCGCGCCGCTGGTGCTCACCCTGGCGCGGGCGTTCACCGTGCAGCTGTCGCGGTCGGTCCTGGCGGACAGGCCGAAGACCTCGACCTTGGACCGGTGCGACGGGGCGTGGCTGTGGTCCTTGCAGCCGACCTTGTAGTAGGCGGTGTTGGACACGGCGCGGCGCGGGCTCAGAACCTCGAGCACCGCAGACCCGCGGTGGCTGTGGCGCGGCTCGAAGGTGACGCCGACCTTGCGGGAGTCGTGGACCCTGACCCTGCCGTGGTCGATGGCCTTGCCGTTGACCACCCAGCGGTAGCGGACCCAGGCGGGACGATTGACGCTGATCCTGCCTTCGAGGGCGACCCTGGTGCAGGAGCCCACGTACTTGGCCGGGCTCACCCACGCCTTGGCCGAGACCCGCTGGTGGTGGTGGCGGTGCTTCTTGGTGGGCTTGCAGTCCACCGAGAAGTGGCCCTTCTTGGAGGTCACCTTGCGCGGGCTGAGCACCTGGAGGGCCTGCCAGCCCTTGGTGTCGCCGTTGAAGGTGGCCGTCTCCGCGAGCCGGATCCGCTTGGTGCCGTTGGCCGACACCTTCACGGTCTTGATCTTGCTCTTGGAGCCGTCGCCGTGGAGCCAGCGGTAGCGGACCTGGGTCGTGCCCTTGATCTTGAGCTTGACCGTGGCCGAGAACGTGACGTCGACGGGGCACGCACCCCGGTAGTCGCCGACCGATGCCTGCGGGGTCGAGACCGAAACCTTGGCCCGCGGCTTGGCGGTGGCCTGAGCAGGGGTGGACGCCAGTCCGGCGACCAGGCCGGCCAGCACGGTAGTGCCCGCGACGGCGGCCACCTTCCGTACTAACGCAGTGGACTTCATGGTGGAGTGACTCCATTCCGTGAGAGAGAAAATGCGCACGGGAACGGTTGCCACGCCGACATTCATCTCTGCCCGGCCATATGGCAAAGCCCCCGTTACTGCAAAGATCACTTAAGCACAAGAGTAATGTGCGTTCAACACGAACGGGGGTGATATCTGCACTGATTTCCCGACTTATCGGGCAATTGACCACGCAATTCCGTCGAGGATGTCGTGTTCGCTCACAACGACCTGTCCGAATCCGAACCTCCGGACGATCCGATCCAGGATGAGCGCCCCCGCCCCGATCACGTCCACCCGGCCCGGATGCATCACCGGCAGCGCCGCCCGCTCCTCACGGGTCGACGCCAGCAGCCGCCGGGTCACCTCGTGCACCTCAGCGGCCGACAGGCGGGAGTGGTGGATCCGCTCCGGCAGGTAGGCCGGCAGCTCCAGGGCGACCCCCGCCACCGTCGTCACCGACCCGGCCAGCCCCACGAGCGTGTGCGCGTCCCGTACCGGAACCGCGGCCTCGACCCGGGCGAGCGCGGCCTCCACGTCGGCCACCACCGCCTCCAGCGCCGCCGCGGACGGCGGGTCGCCGGCGTCGCGCAGGTGGCGCTCGGTCAGCCGCACGCAGCCGATGTCGACCGAGATCGCCGCCTCGGCCCGCTCCGAGCCCACCACGAACTCCGTCGAGCCGCCGCCGATGTCGACCACCAGGTAGGGCGGCAGCGGCCCCTGCGGCACCTCGGTCTCCGGAGACAGCCGCACCAGCCCCCTGGTGGAGCCGGTGAACGACAGCTGGGCCTCCTCGTCGCCCGTGATCACCTCCGGCTCCACGCCGAAGATCTCCCGCACCCCGCCGGCGAACTCCTCCCGGTTCGCGGCGTCGCGGGTGGCGCTGGTGGCCACCACCCGGGTGGCGGTCACGCCGTGCTGGTCGATCAGCTTGCGGTAGGCGCGCATCGCGCCGAACGTGCGCTCCAGCGCCTCCGGCGCGAGCCGCCCGGTCCGGTCGACCCCCTGACCCAGTCGGACGATCTCCATCCGCCGCTCGACGTCGGTCAGCGTGTCGTCGCCGACGTCGGCGATGAGCAGGCGCACCGAGTTGGTGCCGCAGTCGATCGCGGCTACACGCATGGTCCGTCACCCCACCACTCGGGGAGCGCCTCCAGCGCCTCCCTGCCGAACGGGTTGGTCCCCGGCTCCGCCAGCTCGTGCGCGACGAGCGCGTGCAGGCACTTGACACGCTCCGGCATGCCGCCGGCGCTCTGCATGCCGGGCGGCAGCGGCTCGATCCCCTCCTCGCGGGCGATCTCGTCGCGCCTGGCGAGGTACGACTCGTGCGCGGCCAGATAGGCGGCCGCCAGCTCCGGGTCCTCCGGCAGCCGGGCCTGCATCTCGCGCATCAGGCCGGAGCTCTCCAGCGTGCCGACGGCCGAGGCCGCGCGCGGGCAGGTCAGGTAGTAGACCGTGGGGAACGGGGTGCCGTCGGCCAGCCGCGGGGCTGTCTCCACCACGTCGGGGTTGCCGCACGGGCAGCGGTGCGCCACCCGGCGCAGCGCCCGGGGCGGCCGCCCCAGCTGCTTCTCGACGGTCTCGACGTCCTTACTGTCCAACGCTCTCCTGCCCTGCCTGTCGCTCGGTGGCCCGCCGCCCCTTGCCGTCGTCGGCCGCCTGCACCGACTCCCACAGCGTCACGTACCAGGGCGGCTGCTGCGCCGGCCGTTCGGCGGCCGCCTGCTCCTTGCCGGGGCCGGGGTCCATCACCACGAAGCACCGCTCGCCCACGCCGCAGTAGTGGAGCCGCTCCTTGGCCGTGCGCTTGACCCAGTTGGGGTCGCCGACCTGGCGGCTCTCGGCCAGCAGCCGCTCGCGCTCGGCCTCCACCCGGGCCTTCTCCTCGCGCAGCTCGGCGATGTCGCGCCGCTGGGCGATGTAGGTGCGCACGGGGTAGGCCAGGCTCATCGCGATCGCGCAGACCACCACCGCGAGGATCGCCGCACGACCCGTGAGCTGCGGTCTCTTCGCCATGCCCGGCACCCCAACCTCCCGTACGAACCACCCGCGGCGGCGGCGTCCGCCGCGGGCAGCTACCCGAAATTACCGCCGGAAACGCGGGAACGCCGCACGACCCGCGTAACGGGCGGCGTCGTCGAGGAGCTCCTCGATCCGGAGCAGCTGGTTGTACTTGGCCACCCGGTCGGAACGGGCCGGGGCGCCCGTCTTGATCTGGCCGCAGTTCGTCGCCACGGCCAGGTCGGCGATCGTGTGGTCCTCGGTCTCGCCGGAACGGTGGCTCATCATGCACCGGTAGCCGCTGCGGTGGGCCAGGTCGACGGCGTCGAACGTCTCCGTCAGCGTGCCGATCTGGTTGACCTTGACCAGCAGGGCGTTGGCGGTGCCGGCCTCGATGCCGCGAGCCAGCCGCTCCGGGTTGGTCACGAACAGGTCGTCGCCGACGAGCTGCACCCGGTCGCCGAGCGCCTCGGTGATGGCCTTCCAGCCCTCCCAGTCCTCCTCGTCGAGCGGGTCCTCGATGGAGACCAGCGGGTAGTTGTCGACCAGGTCGGTGTAGAAGGCGATCAGCTCCTGGGCCGACAGGCCCTTGCCGTCGATGGTGTAGACGCCGTCCTTGTGGAACTCGGTGGCGGCCACGTCGAGCGCCAGCGCCACGTCGTCGCCCGGGGTGTAGCCGGCCCGCTCGATCGCCACCAGGATCAGGTCGAGCGCGTCGCGGTTGGACGGCAGGTTGGGCGCGAACCCGCCCTCGTCGCCCAGGCCGGTGGCGTAGCCCTTCTCCTGCAGCACCTTCTTCAGCGCGTGGTAGACCTCGGTGCCCATGCGCACCGCCTCGCTGAACGTCTCCGCCCCGATCGGCGCGATCATGAACTCCTGGATGTCCACGTTCGTGTCGGCGTGCGCGCCGCCGTTGAGGATGTTCATCATCGGCACCGGCAGCAGGTGGGCGTGGGGGCCGCCGAGGTAGCGGAAGAGCGGCAGGTCGGCGCTGTCGGCGGCGGCCTTGGCCACGGCCAGCGAGACACCCAGCGTCGCGTTGGCGCCCAGCTTGGACTTGTTCGGCGTGCGGTCCAGATCGATCATGATCTGGTCGATAATGCGCTGGTCCTCGGCCTCGACGCCGTGGATCTCGTCGAAGATCTCGTCGGTGACGGCCAGCACGGCCTTGCGCACGCCCTTGCCGCCGTAGCGCTCATCGCCGTCACGCAGCTCGACGGCCTCGAACTGACCGGTGGACGCGCCGCTGGGCACCGCGGCACGGCCGGTGCTGCCGTCGTCGAGGACCACGTCGACCTCGACCGTCGGGTTGCCCCTGGAGTCGAGGATCTCGCGAGCGTAAACGACCTCGATGGTAGCCACGGGATGCGCTCCTGAATCGATAGGCAATATGGGGTAAGAGCCTATCGGGTGAGGGCATCACGACCGGCGCGACTCCCAGGCCCGCACCCGGTCGCGGTAGAGCCGCGCCGCCGCCCGCAACTCGGCCTCCGGGTCCACGTCCGCCGCGCGCGCCCGCCTCACCAGGTCGAACAGCTCACGCGCCACCCCCTGGCCGACCGCTATGGCCAGGCTCTCCGGCGCACCCGACCGCTCGGCGCGGCGCAGCAGCTGCGCTACCAGCGAAAGCGACGGCTGGCCCATCGGCACCCCGTCGAGCAGCGACTCGTCGCCCCGGGACGCGCGCTCGGCGGCCTTGATCGCCTCCCAGTTGTCGTTCACCTCGTCGGCGCTCTCCGCCTTGACCGAGCCGAACACGTGCGGGTGGCGCCGCACCAGCTTGTCGACGATGCCGGCGGCCACGTCGTCGAGGTCGAACCCCTCGGCCACCCGGGCGTGGAAGACCACCTGGAGCAGCAGGTCGCCCAGCTCCTCGCGGAGCGCGTCGGAGTCGCCCTCCTCGATCGTCTCCAGCACCTCGTAGGCCTCTTCGAGCAGGTAGGGCACCAGCGACTCGTGGGTCTGCTTGCGATCCCACGGGCACTCCACCCGCAGCCGGTCCATCACCCGTACGAGATCGAGGACGCGCGCGCCCGGCAGGTCGTACGAGCCCGGCATCACCTCGATGACCGGCGGGTCCTCCAGCGCGAGCGCGGCGTGGCCGAGCTCGCGCATGAAGTCCTCCTCCTCGCCGTCGCCGGCGAGCCACACCACGGTCTCCCCCGCCGCCCGCGCGACCAGCTCGCGCGCGTCGGGGGTCACGACCGTGACCTCCACGCCGGCGTCCACGAGGTACGGGAGCTGCGGATGCTCCGGCGAGCCCGTCAGCACCGAGCCCGACCGGAAGGCCTGCCACGCCTGGTGGCTGAGCAGCCCCGGCGCGACGCGCGGCGAGGTGGTGACGACGACGAGCGGCATGTCAGCCCTGCTGCTGCCCGGCCTGCGCCGGGGTGCCGAAGCGGCCCGGGTCGACGAAGCCCTGCTGCGGCTGGAAGTTGCCGTAGCGGGGGTTGAAGACCGCCTTGACCGAGTTGTACTCCTCCTGCCACTTGGCGGCGGCCTCCTGGCTCTCCCGGCCGCCCAGCCGGTCGAGAACCTTGGTGGCGCCCACCTCGGCCCGGATGAAGTCGCGGGCGTCGGACGGGGCGACCCCCTTCGACAGCAGGTTCATCTCCGGGTCCTGGAACTGGCCCGGGTCCTTGAGCGCGAGGTCGACCTCCGACTCGGTCACCTTGACGCCGTACTTGTCGGCCAGCTGCTGGTAGCGGAGCTGGTTGGTCATGCGGAAGAGCACGAACTGGGTGACCGGCACCCCGAGCTGACCCGGGTCGATGTTCGCCCTGTCCAGCGCGTCCTCGAAGGTCTCGACGTTCGCGTTGAGCTCGCTCGCGGAGATGCGCTGGTTACCGACGATGGCCGCGGCACCGGCCTCGACAGGGGTTGAGCAGGCGGTCAGTCCGAGGAAGCTCACCCCGGCTGCCGCGGCGGCCACAGCCACTCGTATCGACTTCACGTGCATCCCTTTCCGACAAAAGCCCCAGTCAGCTTACCGGCGCCAGTTCGAGGAACATCGCCTCGACCAGATCGCCGCACCATTTGAGCAGATCCATGTCACGCAGCGGCTGCCCGCCCAGCGGCTTCGTCTTGGGCACCGGCACCAGCAGCGTCTCGGCCGCCTGCTTGTAGACCGACCTCTTGTAGAGCCGGTCCAGCCGGATCTGCTGCGACTCGCGCAGCCGCACCGGGCCGAACTTGATGAACTGCCCCTGCAGCGTGACGTCCGTCAGCCCCGCCCGGCGCGCCTTGATGCGGAAGGCGGCCACCTCCAGCAGGTTCTCCACCTCGACCGGCGGCGCGCCGTAGCGGTCGGTCAGCTCCTCGCGCACCTCGTCGATGTGCTTCGGCTCGGCGATGGCCGCGATCCGCTTGTAGGCCTCCAGCCGCAGCCGCTCCGAGGTCACGTAGTCGTGCGGGATGTGCGCGTTGATCGGCAGCTCGACCTTGACGTCCGGCTGCTCCGGCTGCACCTCCGCGCCTTCGAGCTTGGCCTTCTGCTCCTGCACCGCCTCGGCCATCAGCCGGACATACAGGTCGAAGCCGACGCCCGCGATGTGGCCCGACTGCTCGGCCCCCAGCACGTTGCCCGCGCCCCGGATCTCCAGGTCCTTCATCGCCACGTACATGCCCGCGCCCATCTCGGTGTGCTGCGAGATCGTGGCCAGCCGCTCGTGCGCGGTCTCGGTCAGCGGCTTCTCCGGCGGGTACAGGAAGTACGCGTAACCGCGCTCCCGGCCCCGCCCCACCCGGCCGCGCAGCTGGTGGAGCTGCGACAGGCCGTAGTTGTCGGCCCGGTCCACGATCAGCGTGTTCGCGTTCGGCACGTCCAGCCCGGACTCCACGATCGTGGTGGACACCAGCACGTCGTACTCGCGCTCCCAGAACCCGATCATGATCTTCTCGAGCTGCGCCTCGTTCATCTGCCCGTGCGCCACCGCGATCCGCGCCTCCGGCACCAGCTCCCGCAGCCGCGCGGCCACCCGGTTGATCGAGGCCACCCGGTTGTGCACGAAGAACACCTGGCCGTCGCGCATCAGCTCGCGCCTTATGGCCGCCCCGATCTGCTTCTCCTCGTACGGGCCGACGAACGTGAGAATCGGGTGCCGCTCCTCCGGCGGCGTCAGGATCGTCGACATCTCCCGGATGCCGGTCAGGCCCATCTCCAGCGTCCGCGGGATCGGCGTCGCCGACATGGCCAGCACGTCGACCTGCGTGCGCAGGTGCTTCATGGCCTCCTTGTGCTCGACGCCGAACCGCTGCTCCTCGTCGATGATGATCAGCCCGAGGTCCTTGAACCTGACCTCCGGGCTGAGCAGCCGGTGCGTGCCGATCACCACGTCGACCGTGCCGGCGCGCAGCCCCTCCAGCGTCTCCTTGACCTCGGCGTCGCTCTGGAAACGGGAGACCGGCTTGACCGTGACCGGGAAGCTGGAGAACCGCTCGGTGAACGTCGACATGTGCTGCTGCACCAGCAGTGTCGTCGGCACCAGCACCGCCACCTGCTTGCCGTCCTGCACGGCCTTGAACACCGCGCGTACCGCGATCTCGGTCTTGCCGTAGCCGACGTCGCCGCAGATCAGCCGGTCCATCGGGACGCCGCGCTCCATGTCGCGCTTGACCTCGTCGATGGCCTCCAGCTGGTCGGCCGTCTCCGCGTACGGGAACGCGTCCTCCATCTCGCGCTGCCACGGCGAGTCCGGCGAGAACGGATGACCCGGCGAGGCCATCCGCGCCGAGTAGAGCCGGATCAGCTCACCGGCGATCTCCTTGACCGCCTTCTTCGCCCGCGACTTCGCCTTCGCCCAGTCGGCGCCGCCCATCCGGTTCAGCGTGGGCGACTCGCCGCCGACATAGCGGGTGACCTCGTCGAGCTGGTCGGTCGGCACATACAGCCGGTCGCCCTTGGCGTACTCGATCACCAGGTACTCGCGCGTCGCGCCATGGACCGTGCGGCGCACCATCTCGACGTAGCGGCCCACGCCGTGCTGCTCGTGCACCACGTGGTCGCCCACCTTGAGCTGCAGCGGGTCGACCATGTTGCGGCGGCGCGACGGCAGGCGGCGCATGTCCTTCGTGGACGCCTTCTGGCCCACCAGGTCGAGGTGGGTGAGCACGGCCAGCCCCGGCGTGACGAACCCCTGCTCCAGCAGCCCCGTGGTGACGTGCACCACCTTCGGGTCCGGCGCCTTGTCGATCGCGGGCCGCAGCCGGGCCGGCACGTCGACGCCCTTCAGCAGCTCCACCATGCGCTCGGCCGGGCCGGGCCCCTCGCTGATGAGCACGACCGCCTTGTCCTCGGCCAGCCAGCCCTTGATGTCGTCCAGCGCCCTGCGGGTGTCGCCCCGGTACGCCTCCGAGTCGTGCGCGGCCAGCTCCACGCCACCGCCGAACGGCGCCATCGTCCACCACGGCTGCCCCAGCGTCCCGGCGTGCTCCCGCACCTCGTCGAGCGTCCGGAACGCCGCCGCCCCCAGGTCGATCGGCGCCTCCCCGCCCGCCGCCGCGTTGATCCAGGACGCCTCCAGGAACTCCTGGGAGGTACGGACGAGCTCCTCGGCCCTGGTCCTGATCCGCTCCGGATCACACACGAACACCGCCGACCTGGCCGGCAGATGATCCACCAGCAGGTCCATCTCACCGGCGAGCGCGGGCGCGAACGCCTCCATGCCCTCCACCGGAGTCCCCTCGGCCAGCTGGTCGAGCACCTCCGCCAGCGCCGGATACTCCTCAGCCAGCGCCCGCGCCCGCTCCCGCACCTCCGGAGTCAGCAGCAGCTCCCGGCACGGCGGCGCGAACAGCCCCTCCTCCGCCGCCTCCAGCGAGCGCTGATCCGCCACCTTGAACCAGCGGATCTCCTCGACCGTGTCGCCCCAGAACTCCAGCCGCAGCGGATGCTCCTCCGTCGGCGGGAACACGTCCAGCAGCCCGCCGCGCACCGCGACCTCGCCGCGCCGCTCCACCATGTCGACCCGGTGATAGCCGTTGTCCACCAGGTTCGCCACCACGTCGTCCAGGTCGGCGTCGTCGCCCGCCCTCAGCCGGATCGGCTCCAGATCGCCCAGCCCCTTGACGATCGGCTGCAGCAACGCCCTGATCGGCGCCACCACCACACTGAGCGGGCCCGCCGCGCTGTCGCCCTTCACCGGATGCGCCAGCCGCCGCAGCACCGCCAGCCGCTGCCCCACCGTGTCCGACCGCGGCGACAACCGCTCATGCGGCAGCGTCTCCCACGCCGGGAACACCGCCACCGAATCAGGCTCGATGAGGCTGCTCAGCGCCGCCGCCAGATCCTCCGCCTCCCGCGCCGTCGCGGTGACGGCCAGCACCGTGCGCTGGTCGTGCCCGGCCAGCGCGGCCACCCCGAACGGGCGCAGCGCGGCCGGCGCCACCAGCGCGGCGTCACCGCCCCTTTCCAGTGCGGCGGCCAGCTCGGGGTCGGCGACGACAAGGTCAAGCAGTCCGGAAAGACTCATCAGTTAGCCCCACGATGGCAACACGATTACCCCCGGCCAAGCGGAGCGCGGGGGTGATGGCCCCCAGCCTACTTCCCCGACACCCCTTGCTTGCGCCGCCGCCCCCTCCACCCCGGGCCTTGCTTTCAGTCGCTTCCTAAAGGCGTGGGCCTCGCCTTCAGGCGCTTCGCGCCGATCGTGCTCGGGCTGTGCTCAGCGGGGAGCCGAGCTCCCCGCACCCCTTGCCGGGGGCCTCCCGGCCCCCGGACCCCCGTGTGCTGGCCAAAGTTCCCCTCGTGTTGGATCAGGCACTCCGACAGCCGCTGATCGTTGACCACGACCGGACCGCGCTTCCAGCGTCTCCTCCGCGAACTCACGGCACCTTGTATCCCGGGACGCTCGGCCATCTGACGGTCATGACGACGGACTCTTCTTCCGCCCGCCACGAGTGGTCCACGCCCTCGCCCCACACCACATAGTCGCCCTGCTCCTTCAGCAGCACGCTCCGGGTCGGCAGCTCGACACGGAACCGGCCGCTGATCAGGATGAGCAGGGCGGTGCGGCGCTCCCCGGTGACCCAGCGGGCGCGCTCGTCACCCGCCTTGTGGTGGCCCCACTTGATCTCGACGGCCTCGCTATGACGCACGTCACCCGGGGCTTTGAAGTGACCGAGCAGCCAGCCGCTGTCCAACGGCCCGTCCACACCGGCGTTGCCGACATACACCCGGTCATCCTCCACTGCGGAACCATCCCTCTCCTCCGCGCCTGAGGACGCAGCACTCACCGTGACCCCGGGCCGATTATCGGTGTCTCGGCCATGCGAACGCAGCGAGACCAGCGCGCATCTCGACCCAGTGTGCCGACACGGGTGAGCGCGGTGATGAACACCGAACGCGGCCGCGAGGGGATATCGGTCGACACCGCGGAGGCCTGCACTGAATCCACCCCCTGCAACGCCATGAAGGGCAGGATTCGATACATGCAGCCTCCGGAGACCTCCAGACTGCGGACAGCGCGTCAGAAATCGCTCGCGGGCCTGTCGTATGTACCGGCGTCCACTGAGTCCGCCGTCAACTCATCCAGAAGACGGCGCCGCTCATCCTGGCGTCTCTCAAAGGCCAGGTCGTCTTGCAACTTCACGCGGCCACGGGTGCCAGGACCGTCGGTCCCATGCCGGGACGGGATTTCGCCGACCCCATCTGAGGGCTCGTCCTTTTCCACCACGCACGGGGACGCCAGCACCTGCACGCATCGCACGCGCACGTCAAAGAGACCAGCGGTCACACCAGTTCCTCGACGATGTGCGCGCAGCGGACCGGGTCCTCGGTGAGACCGGCGCCCAGCCCCCACAGCCAGTAGTCCACCGAGCGCAGCAGAGCCCAGGCACGGGCTGCCCGTCGGTCCATCCCGGCCGCTTCGACCAGCGCGTCCAAGCACCGGCGAAGCCGCCTGCCATCGGCCATCTCGTCGAAGCGAGTCCAGAGCAATTGACCTGTCTGATACTCGATCGCGCCTACCAGAGGCAGTGGGTCCACGGCCAGCCAGGGCTCCCGATGTCCTCGCAGCACATGCTGATAGCACAGGTCCCGGTTCACCAGCTGCGAAGGCTGCTCCGCCGCCATCTCCCCCGCCAGCCCGATCGCGACGCCGAGCACTCTCACGGAGAAGGGCCGCCCGGCCTCCTCCCACCGGCCCCGCAGCCCGTCACGGAGTTCGGCGGCGGCGTCCCAGGTGGAACGGAAACCGCCCGGGGCAGGCACGGCGAGGCGGCGCAGCAACCGTCCGATGACCAGCACGGCCTCCTCCAGCGGCACATCCTGCAGAGATCGCGCGGAATCGAGCCGCTCCAGCAACAGAGCGCCGTCGTCAGGGTCGGCGTCGACCAGTCGTACAGTCCCCCGTCCGTCCCAGAGCCGCAGGCACTCAACCTGTTCCACGGCCGAGCGGTCGGGCCAGCCGACCTTGAGCACCAGCGGCTCCTCACCGCGCCTGACGGGCACCGCCAAGCCGTTGTAACCGTGCATCGGATGACCATCGACCACCAGCCCCCAGCGGGAGCAGCGTTCGGCGACGATGCTGGGAAGCGCCGACAGCCATCGCCGCCCGGCCTCTCCCTCAAGCTGCCACCGGCCCAACGCGCGAAACGACTCCGGGACCAGGATCGAGCGCCGCATGCATCCCTCACGATCAACAGCTGGTCGGCAGCGTGGGCGGATGTATCAAATCCATCCCCTCACAAGCCTGTATGGGTAGGAATTGATACACAGATCCTTGCGCAGGGCTCTCCCTGACTTCACACGATCATGCTGCAACGCGTCCTCCGCCGTCCCTAGCGATCACAAGAGCGATCACAAGGTGCTCACGTTGGAGCCAGCGAGGGCTGTCATGTTGCGAGGACACCCCTGCTCATGGAACATTCGCCGCCTTACCTGGCCGACGTGCTCACATCTCGATCCGCCTTACCTGGCCGGCGTGCTCACGTCTCGATCCCCTTACCTGGCCAGCGTGCTCACGTCTCGATCCCCTTACCTGGCCAGCGTGCTCACGTCTCGGGCCCGCCTCACACACGGGGGTCCAGGGGGCCGGGAGGCCCCCGGCAAGGGGTGCGGGGAGCTCGGCTCCCCGCTGAACACAGTCCGAGCCGATCGGCGCGGAGCGCCTGGGCCGCGAGGGCCATGCTTTAAGTGAGCGACCCGCGCGACCCAAGAGAGCATGCGGCCGTGAGAGAGCATGCGACCGTAAGAGCATTCGGAAAGTGCCTTCGGACCGGACACCAGGCGCGTGGTCAGTTCCCCAGGCCGAGTCTGGCGTACGCCGACGGAGGCATCCCCATCACCGCCGTGAAGTCGTTCGTCAGGTGAGCCTGGTCGGTGTACCCCAGCTCGGCAGCCAACCCGGCAAGATCCCGCCCTTGGTAGATGCGCTCCGCCGCCTCGTGCAGCCGGAAGCGGCGGATCACCCATTTGGGCCCGACCCCCACGTAGTCCCGGAAGAGCCGTTGCAGCGACCGCACCGACCGCCCCGCCCGTTCGGCGAGTTGGTCCACCCGGGTCACGGTGACGTCCTCCTCGGCCAGGGAAACCAGCGCCGCGGTCTCTTCGGCGAGCGGGTCCGGCTCGGGCTCCAGTGACAGCAGGAACGCCTCGACGACCCCGATGGCCGCCCCCATGTCCCCCTCATCCAGCACCCCGGCCACCAGCGCCGCCCCCGCACCCCCGTACATCTCCTCGATCTCCACGAAACGCCCGGTCAGCCGATGCACAGGCGCCCGGAAGAACGCGTGGAAGCCGCCGGGCCGGAACCGGGTCCCCAGCACCCGCCCGCTCCCCCGCATCGTGTACGAGAACCCGCCCTTGATCACCCCGGCGACCCGCCGGAAGTCGTCCGTGATGGTGATGTTCACCGTGGGATGGGACACGATGCGCTGTTCGTACGGTTCGGCCAGGTCGGCGTAGGTGACGACCCAGTGGTGATCCAGGTACGGCGCGAGCTCGGCGGACGGCGCGTGGCGGGCGAAGCGGAAGGCGGCGAGCGCCGAGGCCGGGTCGACCCAGCCGCGCAGTCGCGTTTCTACAAGCCCTTCACCGTCGGGGCCTGGCACGATCGCCTCCATGGACGACATGATGCCGCTGATGAGGCGTGCCACGGAACGGACCGCGGCCTTGGTCCGCGCGGTGCCGGAGGACCGGCTGGGGCTGCCGACCCCGTGCGAGAAGTTCGATGTCAGGGGGCTGGTCAGCCATCTGGAGTACGTGGCCGCGATGTTCGAGTCGCTGGCCCGTCAGGAGGCGCCGGCCTTGCAGGGCCCGTACGCGGGGGACTTCCCGGAGCGGGCGGAGCGCACGCTGGCCGCCTGGTCGCGGCCGGAGGCGTGGGAGGGCACGAGCCCGGCGATGGGCATGCCGATGACGGCGGTGGCCCACCTGTTCCTGGTGGACATGGTGGTGCACGGCTGGGATCTGGCCAGGGCCGCGGGCCTGGAGTACGAGCCGGACGCCGACGCGGTCGCGAGGGGGCTGGCCTTCGCCGAGCAGATGGCGGAGCGGGCCAGGGAGCACGGCGTGTTCGGGCCGGCGGTGGAGGTGCCGGTCGACGCGGCTCCGATGGACCGCCTGCTCGGTGTCACGGGCCGGGATCCTGCCTGGACACCCTGACAGTTGAGCAACTGAGGGCGACTCTGCGGTTACTGTGGGTCACATGTCTGACGTAAAAGCGGTAGCCAGAGGTGGTGACCTGTTCAGCCGGCGGATCCGCGAGCAGTGGGCGGGGCAGCTCGGCAGGCGGCTCGACGTGCTGGTCGCCGGGTGCGCGCACGACGAGCCGCTGACGCTGGAGCGGATCGAGACCCGCAGGTGCGGGGTGGACGAGGACCTGCCGGCGATCCGGCGGGTGGTGGAGGAGCGGGCCGACCTGGTGACGTGGTCGCTGGGCGATCTGCGGGCGGCGCCGTTGCCGCCTCGCTCGTACGACGTGATCCAGCTGTCGTTCCTGCTGGAGCGGATCCAGCATCCGGAGCTGGTGTTCGACCGGCTGCTGCAGGCGCTGCGGCCGGGCGGCCTGGTGCTGCTGCGGATCCGCGACCGCGAGTCGGCCTACGGGCTGCTGGACCGGCTCACTCCGAGCTGGGTGCGCCGGATGCTCTGGCGTCACCTGGTGGCGGAGGGCACGCCGGGGCCGCTGCCGAAGCGGTACGGCCCGCTGGCGTCGGCCGACGGGATGCACGCGTTCTGTCTCACCCGCGGCCTGATGATCACCGATGAGGTGCGGACGACGAGCGGTCCGGCGATGGGCCGGGTGGGGTCGGCGGCGGTGGCGGCGGTGTCGCGGCTGACGAACGGGCGCTACCCCGCGAGCCACGACGAGATCACCATGGTCATCAGGAAGCCGCAGTATCACTTCGCCCGACTCATCTAGTATCTCCCCGGCATCTCCAGGTAGGGTTGCCTACCATTACAGTCGGGATAGTTGGGATCAAATCACCGTGGAGTGGACTCCGGACCCACGCGAACTGGCAGACCTCGAACTGTTGCTGTCGGGGGCATTCCAGCCACTGACGGGGTTCCTCGGCCACGAGGACGTGCACGCGGTGCTGGAACGCGGCACGCTCGCCGACGGCACCCCGTGGCCCGCTCCGGTGACGCTGCGCCTGCCTGAGGGCGCCGGCGACGAGGTGACGCTGCTCGACCCCGAGGGCGTCCCGCTCGCCGTGCTCACCGTGACCGAGCACGGCCCCGACGGCCTGGCCGCCGGCCCGGTCAAGGGGCTGGGGGCGCCGGAGCACGGCCCGTTCGCCCGCCTGCACCGCACTCCGGCCCAGGTGCGCGAGGCGCTGGCCGGGCGTCCCGCGCTGGTCGTCACGATGCGCGGCCCTCTGGACGACCTGGACGAGGTGACGGCCACCGCGAAGGAGCTCGACGCGGTGATCGTGCTGATGCCTCTGTCGTACGGGGAGGACGGGCCCGGCGTGGTCCGGGCGGCGCTGAAAGCCAGGGACCGGCTCCCGGAGGGCACGCTCGTCGTCCCGGTGCCGCTGGCGCCGCGCGAGGAGCCCGAGATCGATCTGGAGCTGCGCGAGCACGTCGCGTCCGCCTACGGCGCGACCGAGCACCTGGCCGGGCCGGAGCCGGTGCGCATCCCCGGCCCGCCGCACCGGCGCGGGCTGGTGGTCTTCTTCACGGGCCTGTCGGGGTCGGGCAAGTCGACGATCGCCCGCGGGCTCCGTGACGCGCTGCTGGAGCTGGGCAGCCGGACCGTCACGTACCTCGACGGCGACGTGGTGCGCAAGCTGCTGTCGAAGGGGCTGTCGTTCTCCAAGGAGGACCGCGACCTCAACATCCGCCGCATCGGGTTCGTGGCCGCCGAGGCCGCCCGGCACGGCGGGCTGGCGATCTGCGCCCCGATCGCCCCGTACGCGGCGACCCGGGCCGAGGTGCGCCACATGGTGGAGTCGGTCGGCGCCGACTTCCTGCTGGTGCACGTGGCGACGCCGCTGGAGGAGTGCGAGCGGCGCGACCGCAAGGGCCTGTACGCGAAGGCGCGGGCGGGCCTGATCCCCGAGTTCACCGGCATCTCCGATCCCTACGAGGAACCGGACGACGCCGATCTGGTGATCGACACGACCCACATCTCCGTCGAGGCGGCGGTGGACCGAGTGCTGGGCACGCTGCGCGGCGGAGGATGGGTGAGATGATCGACTTCCCGCTGATCCTCGGGTCCTTCCTCGTCGCGATCGTCGTGGGGCTCACCGGCATGGGCGGCGGCGCGCTCATGACGCCGATGATGATGCTGTTCTTCAACGTGCCGCCGCTGGCCGCGGTCTCCAGCGACCTGGTGGCCTCGGCGGTGATGAAGCCGGTGGGCAGCTTCGTCCACCTCCGCCACGGCACGGTCAACCTGCGGCTGGTGGGGTGGCTCTGCGCGGGGTCGGTGCCGACGGCGTTCTGCGGGGTGTTCCTGGCGCGGGCGTGGGCGGTGGGCGACGGGGTGAAGTACGCGCTCGGGGTGGCGCTGCTGCTGGCCGTCGCGGGGCTGGCCGCCAAGACGCTGATGGGCGGCCGGGGCGGCGTGGCGGGCGCCGGCGAGATCCGCCTGCGGCCTATTCCCACCCTACTGGTCGGTATGGTAGGCGGCCTGATCGTGGGCGTCTCCTCCGTCGGCTCCGGTTCGCTGATCATCGTGGCGCTCATGGCGCTCTATCCGGCGCTCAAGGCCAACCAGCTCGTCGGCACCGACCTGGTCCAGGCCGTGCCGCTGGTGGTGTCGGCCGCGCTCGGCCACCTGCTCTTCGGCGACTTCAAGATGGACCTGACCCTGTCGCTGCTGATCGGCTCGATCCCCGGCGTCTACCTGGGCGCGCGGATCTCCTCCCGGGCGCCGGGCGGCCTGATCAGGGCGATGCTGGCGATCGTGCTGCTGGCCTCCGCGCTCAAGCTGCTGAACGTGCCCAACCTGGCCACCGTGGCCGCCCTGGCCGTCGCCACCGCGGTGATCGTGGTCGGCTGGCGGCTGCGGATCAGGGCCGCGGCACGCGCGTCGAGCGAAAGTGCGAGTCTCGCGCGAGCTCGGTGAACGCCTTGGCGGCCGTGTCCAGGGTGTCGAACCTGGTGTCGCCGCGCGGCGCGCTCGGGGAGTCGAAGTAGACCAGCGCCTTGATCTGCGGGTAGCGGCGGATCTGGTGGCGCACCGACTCGAAGAACGCCCGCTTGAACGCCGGGTCGTCGGGCCGCTCGAACACCCCCCACTCGGCGACCATGACCGGTTTGCCGGGGAAGCGCCACTGCATCCACCGGTAGAAGCCGGGCCACTCCTCGTACTCCTCGCGGGTCTTGTTGACCAGCGAGCCGAAGTCGTGCACCCGGTGGTCGGCGTACGGGTCCATCGCCACCCAGTCGACCACGTCGTCGCCCGGGTAGAGCTCCTCGAACCAGGGCTTGACCGCCCAGTTCGGGGCGCCCATGTAGGTCATGACGGTGACGGCGTTCTTGACGCCCTTCTGGCGCAGCCTGAGCACCACGTGCCGGAACATCGCCGCGTAGTCCTTGGCCCGCATCCCGGAGCCGGCCGCGGCGTTCACGTCGTTCTCCGGCTCGTGGTGGATGGTGAGGAAGAACCGCTCGGGGAACTCCCGCCGGAGGTGGTCGGCCAGCCGGTCGATCCGGTGGTCGACGGCGCCCCGGGCGATCTCGGCCCAGGTGCGGTTGAGCGACGGCTTCCAGTTGATCAGCAGCAGCCGCGGGTGCGCCGGGTCGCGGGCGAGCCGGATCTCCTTCTTGGTCGGGAAGAGCTGGCCGCCCCGGTGGTAGACGTGCACGATGTCGGCGCGCGCCCCCATCCGCTTCTCGGCGCTCGCCACCGCCTGCTCCACGTCCAGCCCGGTGAAGATCTCCGGGGCGATGCCCCACCAGGCGCCGCACGACGGGATGAGCCGCCCGGTGACAGTGCAGGCCGGCGCGGCGCCGACGAGCGGCGTGTGGGCGGTGGGGGTGGGCTCCGGCGCTGTGACGGCGATCCGCGACCCCGCCGCCGAGCAGGCGGAGAGCGCGACGGCCAGCGCCAATCCGGAAAAAGCTGCTTTATACGGAATTACTCGTCGAGCCAATGTCGACCCCCTCGTTTTCCAGAACCCCCGCCATATCAAACCTGAACCTTGCCATGCCGTTCCCGGAACTTCAGCCAGAGCGGCGCTCCTCGCAGCTCAGGCCATCAGACGGCCGCCTCGACAAACCGCTTTAAATCGCCATTTATAAGTACGATTCCTCGCCCGTACGACGGAAAATCTTGAGGATCCCTGCTGACCGATAACCGGCGCCCCTATAGTGGGCGGACACACGGCACGTGACGCAGAGTCGTCAATACGCGACTATCCGCACACACCTCAGGGAGACTCGCCTCATGAGCCTGCCGCCGGATCACCCGGCCCGCCGCTCCGGCACCGACCTGGCAGACCACCTGGCCCTGCTCCGGCGGCGCTGGCTGCTGCTCCTCGGCTGTTTCCTGTCGGGCGGCACCGCCGGGCTGGCGATCATGAGTGTCACCCCGGCCGCCTACACGGCGACCACCCACGTGCTGGTCACCCCGGTCGGCATCGGGGAGTCTGGCAACCAGGTGACCAACCGGCAGCGCGAACACCTCAACCTCGACACCGAGGCGCAGGTCGCCCAGTCGGCGGTCGTCGCCACCCGGGCGGCCGAGCAGTCGGGCAGCACCGAGCTGGAGCCCGTCGAGGTGACCGTGCCGCCCAACTCGGCGGTGCTCGCCATCACCGTCACCGCCGCCGAACCCGGTGACGCGGCGCTGCAGTCCCGGGCGTACGCGCAGGCCTACCTCGACCACCGCGCCGAGAGCGCGCGCGAGACGATCACCGCGCAGCAGCGGCTCGTGGCGGGCAAGCTCCGGCAGACGGGCATGGCGCTGTCGCAGGTGATCGACCAGCTCCAGACGCTGCCCCGGGGCACCGCCGAGCACACCCGCGTGACCCACCAGCAGAACGTGCTCGCCCGCCAGGTCGCCGGGCTGACCCAGCGGCACGACCAGCTCAGGACGCTCGCGGTGACGCCCGGCGAGATCATCAGCGCCGCCACGCCTCCCCCGGACCCCAGCGCGCCCAGCCTGCCGCTGCATCTCGGGTCCGGGCTCATGGCCGGGCTGCTGCTCGGGGCCGCGGCCGCCCAGGTCCGCGACCGGCTCGACACCCGGCTGCGCACCGCCGCCGACGTGGAGCGGCTGACCGGGCTGCCCGTGCTGGCCGACGTGTCGCGCCCGCTCGGCCTCGGCGCGCTGCACGAGCTGTCCTCCGCCGTGCTCGCCTCGTGCCCGGGCAAGCGGCTGCTGGTCAAGTCCGTCCCGCCCGCGCTCGGCGGCACGCAGGTGGCCGTGCCGCTGGCCGCGAACGTGCCGCTGGCCGTGCTCGACGGCACCGACGTGAACGACCTGGCCAAGGCGGACGCGGCCCTGCTGCTGATCGGCCTGGACGGGGCCGGCGCCGATGACGTGGCGTCCACCGTACGGATGCTGAGCAGGCAGAGCGTGCCGATCATCGGGGCGGTCACCACGACGGACCTCACCCCCGCCCCCGTGCTGGCGCCGCGCGGGCAGCACAGCTCGCTCGGCAAGCTCGTCGCCAGCGGCGAGATCGAGACCAGCATGACCGCCCGGACCGCGCCCACCTCGCCGGTGCGGCGGCCGAGCGGCCGATGACGTGAGAGGACCGGCATGGCCCGTCGCGGCGCTGCTGATCGGCTACCCGCTCTGGTGGGCGCTGGGGTTCGGCGGGCTGTCGGTGATCGTGCTGGCCGTGCCCATGACGGTCATCCTCTGGCGGCGCAGGCCGATCAAGGTGCCGCGCGGGTTCGGGCTGTGGGTGCTGCTGATCGCCTGCTACCTGCTGAGCGGGCTGATGCTGGGCGAGATGCCGCCCGGGACGTACGGCGAGTTCGGCGCCGGGCGGCTGATCGGCTACGTGATGCGGCTGGCCCTGTACGTGTCGGCCCTGATCCTGATGCTCTACCTGGGCAACCTCACCGAGCGGGAGCTGCCGCAGCTGCGGCTGGTGCGGATGCTGGGCGTGCTGTTCCTCACGACCGTGGCGGGCGGGCTGCTCGGGGTGGTCGCGCCCGGGTTCTCCTTCACCGCCCCGCTGGAGCTGGTACTGCCCGAATGGGCCTCCGGACACCCGTTTGTACAGAACCTCATCCATCCGACCGCGGGCCAGACGCAGAAGGTGCTCGGCCACGCCCTGCCCCGGCCGGAGGCGCCGTTCGAATGGGCGAACGCCTGGGGCGGCAACCTGTCGGTGCTGCTCATCTGGTTCGTGGTCGGCTGGTGGGTGTACGGTACGCGCCGCCGCAGGGTGGCGGCCGTGGCGGTGGTGGCGGTGGCGGCCGTGCCGATCGTGTACTCGCTCAACCGGGGGCTCTGGATCGCGCTCGGGCTGGGCGTGCTCTACCTCGTCGTCCGGGTGGGCGGGCGCACCCGGATGGCGCTCTGCACGGCGGCGGTCGTCGCGGCGGTGGCGTTCGCGCTCAGCCCGCTCGCGCCCCTGGTGGCCAAGCGGCTCGACAGCCCGCACTCCAACGACATCCGGGCCTTCACCGTCTCGGCCACCGTCGAGGCCGCGAGCCACTCCCCCCTCATCGGCTACGGCAACACCCGCCGCGCCCTGGGCAGCCACCGCTCGATCACCACCGGGAAGACCACCTGGTGCCCGGGCTGCGGCCATCCGCCGCTGGGCAGCGACGGGCAGCTCTGGCTGCTGCTGATCTCCCAAGGGCTGCCCGGGGCGGTGCTCTACACGGCGTTCTTCGCCGGGGCGGTCCGCCGCCACTGGGCCGACCGCTCGCCGATCGCGCTGGCCGGGGTGCTCGTGATGTGCCTGGTCCTGTTCTACATGCTCATCTACGACGGCCTGGTCACGCCGCTGAGCCTCTACGCGATCTCGTTCGCGCTGCTGTGGAGGAACGCCTCATGAACGACGCCCGGGCCCGGCTGATCTACCTGGCCGGCACTCTCGACCTGCTCTACCCCGGCTCGGCCGGGCCGCGCGCCTACACGCTGCTGCCGCACGCCCGGCTGCCGCGCCGGCTCGCGCCGCGCCGCTGGTGGCATCCGGGCCGGCCGCTGACGCTGCCCACCCGCGGGTCGATCGCCGAGCACCTGACCGAGGTCTTCGGCACTCCCGTGGAGACCGTGCTGCACGTGCGGCCCGCGCGCCGGGCCAACCGCAAACCGGTGCTGGAGGCGTACAGCGGAGGCGACCTGCTCGCGTACGTGAAGATCGGCGACACCGCGCGGACCCGCGCGCTGGTCGCCAACGAGGCCGCCGCGCTGGACCGGCTCGCGGGACAGCCGCTCAAGACCGTCGTCCCGCCCTCCGTGCTGCACCACGGGAGCTGGCGCGGCCTCGGCGTGCTGGCGCTGTCGCCGCTGCCCGCCCGCCGGGGCCGGGTGCCCGCCCCGCTGCTGGCGCGCGCGGTCGAGGAGATCGCGGCCACCGGCGGCGCCGCCGGGCACGCCTGGCACGGCGACCTGTCCCCGTGGAACGTCGCGCCCGCCGGCGACGGGCGGCTGCTCGTCTGGGACTGGGAGCGGTACGAGGTCGGGGTCCCGTACGGGTTCGACGCCCTCCACCACCTCTTCCAGCGGGCGCTGCGGCGGATGAAGCCGGCCACGGCGGCACGCTCCTGCCTGGCCCGGTCCGTGCGGACGCTGGCCCCGCTCGGGCTCTCGGCCGCGCAGGCCCGGCAGACCGCGCTGCGATACCTGATCGCGCTGGCCGACCGGCACGCCGCCGACGGCCACGAGCCGCTGGGCCCGCCGGCCCGCTGGCTCAATCCCCTCGTCGACTACCAGGAGGCCCTGCTGTGAAGAGCGCGAAGCAGACGGCGCTGTCCGTGTCCATGACCACCGGGCGGATGACCTCCGCCGCGCGCACCCTGCCGTCGTTCCTCATCATGGGCGCCCAGCGGTGCGGCACCACCTCGATGTACCGGGCGCTGGCGCAGCATCCGCTGCTGCACAAGCCGGTGCTGCGCAAGGGCGTCCACTACTTCGACACCGGCTACTGGCGGGGCCTGCAGTGGTACCGGGCGCACTTCCCCATGAAGGTCGGGGTGGCGCTGCTGAACCGCCGGTTCGGCGGGAGGCCGCTGGCGTTCGAGTCGTCTCCGTACTACCTGTTCCATCCGCTGGCCGGGGAGCGCATCGCCGCCGACCTGCCGGGGGTGAAGCTGCTCGTGCTGGTCCGCGACCCGGTGGAGCGGGCCTGCTCGGCGCACGCGCACGAGCTGGCGCGCGGCTTCGAGACCGAGGAGAGCTTCGAGCGGGCGCTGGAGCTGGAGGAGGAGCGGGTGGCCGGGGCCGAGGAGCTGCTGCGGGCCGACCCGCACGCGGTGCACCACGCGCACCGCCACCTCGCCTATCTGGCCCGCGGCCGCTACGCCGACCAGCTCGAACGGCTGGAGCCGCTGTTCGGGCGGGACCGGATCCTGGTGATCGACAGTCACCGGTTCTTCGCCGACCCCTATCCGGTCTACGACCGGGTGCTGCGGTTTCTGGGGGTGCGGCGGTTCGGGTATCCGGGCTTCTCCCGGCACAACTGGCGGCCCCGGCCCAAGCAGCTGCCCGACTCGCTCCGGCGGCAGCTCATGGACGGGTTCGAGGAGCACGATCGCCGGCTGGTGCGCTGGCTGGGCGGTGAACCGTCGTGGCGGCGCTGAACCGGGTCGCGCGGGGCGGCCTGGCCGGGGTCACCGGGGCCACGGCCGGGGCGCTGGCCCAGTTCCTCCTGGTCGTGGTGGTGACGCGGGCGTATCCGGCGGAGGTGGCGGGAACGTTCTTCACCTCGGTCGCGCTGGCGCTGATGGTGGCCGGGGTGGCGAAGCTGGACGCGGGGAACGGACTGGTGTTCTTCATCGCCCGGGCCGAGACCTACGGTTATCGCGGTATTTCGGGATATGTCAGGGCGGCGGTGGTGCCGGTGACCGTCGTCGCCACCCTCGCCGGCGTCCTGCTCTGGCCGCTGCTCGGCCCGCTCTCGCTCGTGCTGCCCGCCATCGCGGTGGCCGACGTGCTGCTCGCCGCCTGCCGGGGCTTCGGCACCATGCGCCCCACCGTGCTGCTGGACGGCATGCTGCTGCCGCTCTCCCAGCTCGCGCTCGTCGCCGCGGTGGCGCTGACCGGGCTCTCCGGCACCGCCCTCCCCCTCGCCTGGGCGCTCCCGTACCTGCCGACGGTGGTGCTGGCGGCGCTGGCCCTGCGCGGCCGGGCGCCGCGCACCCCCTACCTGGCGGGAACGGGACGCGACCTGTGGCGGCACACCGCGCCCCGGTCGGCGGCGGGCGCCATCCAGGCCGTGTTCCAGCGGCTGGACATCGTCGTCGTGGCCGCGCTCGGCGGCCCCGTCCAGGCCGCCGTCTACACCGCCGCCACCCGGTTCAAGGTCGTCGGCCAGCTCGCCGGCCAGGGGCTCGCCCAGGCCGCCCAGCCACGCCTGGTGAAGGCGCTCGCCGACGGCGACCTGGCCAGGGCCAGGGAGCTCTACCAGGCGACGACCATGTGGCTGGTGCTGGCGACCTGGCCGATCTGGCTCGGGTACGCCGCGCTCGCGCCCTGGCTGCTGCGCCTCTTCGGCCCCGGCTACACCTCCGCCGTGCCCGTGGCGCTGGTCCTCGCGGCCACCATGACCGCGGCGACGGCGTGCGGGCTGGTCGACGTGGTGCTGACCGCCGCCGGGCACACCACCTCCAGCCTGCTCAACCTGGTCGCCGCCGTCGCCTGCACCCTCGTACTCGATCTGGCGCTCATCCCCGCGCACGGCGCGCTCGGCGCGGCGATCGGCTGGGCGGGCGGCGTGCTGGTGAAGAACGCGCTGCCGCTCTGGCAGCTTCACCACCGCTACGGCCTGCACCCGTTCGGGCGGCACAGCCTGGCCGCGCTCCGGCCGCGCACCTGGGCGGCGGCGTGAGCGGCCGCCCGCCCGTGCTGGTCACGGGCCTGCCGAGAAGCGGTACGAGCTGGACCGGCAAGATGCTGGCCGCCGGCGGCGAACTCGTCTACGTCAACGAACCCCTCAACCCCCAGCACCCGCCCGGCCGCTGCCCCGGCGTGCTGCGCGCCCGGGTCTGCCACCGCTTCCAGTACATCTGCGACGACAACGCCGCCGCCTGGCTGCCCGCCTTCCGCGACACCGTCGCGCTGCGCTACGGCTGGGCCGCCGAACTCCGCGTCAACCGCGCCCCCCGCGACCTGGCGCGCATGATCCGATACGGCGGCGCGTTCACCCTGGGGCGGCTGACGGGACGGCGGGCGCTGCTGGACGACCCGTTCGCGGTGCTGTCGGCAGGCTGGTTCGCCGAACGGCTGGGATGCCGAGTGATCGCGCTGGTGCGCGACCCGGTGGCGTTCGTGGCGAGCTGGCAGCGGCTCGGCTGGACCATCTACTTCCACGAGCTGCTCGAACAGCCGCTGCTCGTCCGCGACCACCCCGAGGTGCTGCGCCTGCGCGCCCTCGTCGGCTCCCAGGACCGGGTCGCCAAGGCCGCCGCCCTCTGGCAGGTCACGCGCACCATCCTGTCGCGCCTGCCCGGCATCCGGCTGGTGTCCTACGACGACCTGGCCGCCGACCCGGTGCCCGGCTTCCGCGACCTGTACGAGTACGCGGGCCTGCGCTGGAACCCGGCCGCCGAACGCCGCATCGTCGAAGCCTGCACCGGCACCCCCGCCACCACCGGCGGCTTCGCCTGGTCGGGCCTGTCCCGCACGGCCTTCCGCCCCATGGACTCCCGGCTCGCCCTCCGCTCCGGCACCCGCGGCCTCACCGACGAAGAGATCACCCGCGTCAAAGAACTGACAGCAGCCCCCTGACCGCTACCGGCGCACCACACTCTCGGCCAGCAGCCGCGCCGCGAACGGCAGATCATCGACCAGGTACCGCCTGGCCAGCCTCCTCGGCTCGGTCATGAGCCGATGCGCCCACTCCAGCCCACCACGCCGCATCCACTCCGGCGCCCGCCGCACCGCCCCCGCCGCGAACCCGATCGCCGCCCCACACCCCAGAAACCACGCTTCCGGCAACTCCCGCCGCAACTCCGCGATGAGCAGATCCTGCTTGGGAAACCCCAGCCCCACGAACACCAGCGCAGGCCCCGCAGCCACGACCTTCCGCCGCACCCGCTCCCGCCCCGCCGCCGTCCGATCGAACCCATACGGCGGCGCGTCCACCCCGCACACGTCCAGCCCAGCCCACCGCGACCCCAGCTCCCGGGCAGCAGCCTCCGCCACCCCAGGCGCCCCACCCAGCAGATAAACAGGCCACCCCACCCGCGCCGCCATCCCACTGAGCGACCAGATCAGATCGGCCCCCGTCACCCGCCCCGGCAACGGCGTCCCCTTCAGCCGAGCCCCCCACACCAACGGCATCCCATCAGCAACCACCAACTCGGCGCCGGCCACCAACTCCGCCAACCCCGGATCCCGCCGCACAGCCCGGCAGATATCCACATTGGGCGTCACAATCCGCCCACCCCGCCCAGCAGCCAACTCCCGCGCCACCCAACCAACCACCTCCTCCTCACTGAGCGGATCCACCCCCACCCCACCCACAACCACCCGGGCCGCTCTGGCCCTCGCGGTCGCGCTCGGCCTCCCCGCCCGACGCCCCTGCTCCGCCTCAGACGACACCCACCCCGCCGTCGGCACCGAGCGACCTGCCACCTCCGCTCCAGCCCAACGAACGCCGCTCCCCTCGGCCAACCCCGACGCAGGCAACACAGCCGAGCGCCCCGCCGCGGACATCACGGAAGGCCGCGCCTGCCCAGACACCGCAGAAGCCGGAGGGGCCTGCCGAGGCACCACAGAAGCCGGAGGAACCTGCCTGGGCGCCGCAGAAGCCGAGCGGGTT
This sequence comes from Nonomuraea sp. NPDC049649, assembly GCF_040675175.1. Classification (NCBI taxonomy): domain Bacteria; kingdom Bacillati; phylum Actinomycetota; class Actinomycetes; order Streptosporangiales; family Streptosporangiaceae; genus Nonomuraea; species Nonomuraea sp. NPDC049649. The sequence continues at coordinate 72,907 of NZ_JBFAOH010000012.1, read as the reverse complement.
TGTGCGGACACCTCAGGAACCAAACGGGCCTGCTCATGCACCTCAGCCGCCCGATCCGCGGGCGGTACAGCGAGCCGACCCCGCCCGGGCAGCGCGGCCGTGTGGCCTGCTACGGGTGGCGCGGATGACCGAGCTTGCCCTGGCACCGCAGGCGCCGGGCGGATCTGCGCGCATGCCGACGGACAGGTCTGCGTGGACACCTCAGGAGCCAGGTCGGTCTGGGTGGTCGCCGACGGGCGGATCTGCGGGAACACCCCAGGAGCCGGGTCGGTCTGGGTGGACGATCGGGCAGGCGGCACCGACTCCCCTTCTGTGTCGTGAAAGGGGTGAAGTGGTGCCTCGTCACGGGCGGATGCGGGGGTGCCGGGGTTCAAATGCCACGTCCTCGGTGGTGGAGGAGGGAGAGCACGGTAGGGGCGGGGAGGCCGAGTGCGACCGCGAGGGCCAGGGCGGCGCGAGGTTCGGCGAGGCGGGTGGAGAAGGTGCGGGCCGCCCAGCGGACGGCGGTGCGGCGGCGGCGCAGGGCGGCGTGGGCGAAGGCGAGCTGGCCGTACACGCGGGCGGCGCCCTTGGGGTCGCAGGCGAGCTCGGGGTGGCGGCTCAGCATCCATTCCAGCCCGGCGATCCGGTCGGACCAGCGGGAGACGTAGTGGGAGCCGCCCCAGCGGACGCGGACGAGGGGCCGGTCGGCGCAGGCGAGGGGCCGGCGTTTGGCGGCGCGCAGGGCGAGGTCCCAGTCTTCGTTCTGGCCGCGGGGCGCGCCCTCGTCGACCTGGATGGTGCCGCGCCGGAAGAGGAACGTCGAGGAGTGGACCATCACCATCCGCGACCGCATCAGGTCGGCCGCCGTGACCGTGGCGCTCCCGGCCAGGCGGGGGACGACCTGTCCGCCGTACTCGACCTCGATCCCGCAGCTCGCGAACCACGCCCCGCCCTCCATGGCCGCGACCTGGGCGGCGAGCTTGCCCGGCAGCCACACGTCGTCGTCGTCGCAGAAGGCGATGAGGTCGGTGTCGCAGGCGGCGATGCCGGTGTTGCGCGCCCCCGGCAGCCCCGGGCTGAACCGGTTGGGCAGGACGCGCACCGGCAGCGCCGCCACCTGACGGGCCACCACGCGCACATCGGCCCCGTCGGCGACCACGACGACGTCGAGCTCCCCCGCGTACTCCTGCGCGAGCGCCCCCCGCACGGCCTCTCTCAGCCAGTCACCCCGGTCCCCCCGGGTGGGGATCACCACCCCGACCGAAGGCGTGCTCATGTGACGCTCCCGTATCCGTACCGGGCCCTGAGCGGCCAGGTGAGGGCGGCGACCAGGCTCTGCTGACGGCGGGGCAGCCCGCACCGCCAGGCGTCGTCCTGAGACAGCTCCACCGGCCCCGCGCTGAACCGCATCGGGTTGCCCGAGACGGTGTGGGCGGTGGTCAGGTGGGCGGTGGTGCCGTGCAGGAACGGCAGCCGGGACGCGGGCAGCCCCAGCTCGCCCACAAGCCGCGCGAGCGTGTCGCAGGGCGCCGCCACCAGATCCTCGTAGCGGACGCGGGTGACGCGGGCGCCCCGGCGGGCGAGCAGTTCCAGGGCGAGGTTCTGGGCCGACCAGTGGACGGCGGTGCGTACGGGCCCCCAGCGGGTCATCGGCCTGCCGTCTTCGGGGCGTTCGACCGTCTTGCCCCAGGAGTGGGCTACGGCGCGCGGCTCGCGCACGACCTGGACGATGTGCGGGTCGAGCCCGCCTCGGAAGAGGCAGTACGCGAGCGAGGCGTGCTTGCTCGAATCGACCACCACCTCGGCCCCGGAGACGCCGGCGGCGGCCTCGTACAGCAGGCGGTAGGCGTGGACGTACTCGGGAAGGTCAGCGTGGCCGCGGCCCAGGCGGCGGGTGCGGTCGACCCGGCGGCGCAGCGCCATCACGCGCCCGGCCAGCACCGGGGTCCAGCCGCCGAAGGCCCGCTCCCCCACCTCCTGCCAGAAGGGACAGGACGGGAAGGCGCGCCCGCACCCGCACGGCTCACCGGCGAGCACACCCCGCTCCCACAGGTGCACCACCTCGCCGAGCGGCGCCACCCCGGGCAGCTCACCGATCAGGCGTTCGAGCAGTGTCGAACCGCTGCGGCCGAGGCCGCCCAGGAAGATCACACGTGGGGTCACGGACGGGCTCCACCTCGCGGACACGGAACGTGGAGACTCTAGCGCGGAGAGTAATCGTACGACCCCGAACGCGGAAAGGATCTACCTAAAAAGCCCGGCCCCTTCGGATGAAGGACCCGGGCTTTCTATGAGTACGTCAACGAGCGCCGATCACCAGCCCCGCGGCGACCCCGCCGCCGACCGAGCCGTCCCACCGGCCCTCGGACGGACGTCAGCGGGCGTCGATCACCAGCCCCGCGGCGACCCCGCCGCCGACCGAGCCGTCCCACCGGCCCTCGGACGGACGTCAGCGGGCGTCGATCACCATGCCTGCGGCGACCGTGTTGTTGGTGGACTCGTCGATCAGGATGAACCCGCCGGTGAGCCGGTTACGGGCGTAGTCGTCGACGAAGAGCGGCTGGGTGACCCGCAGCGAGACGCGGCCGATCTCGTTGAGACCGAGCGAGGTGGCCTCCTCGTCGCGGTGGAGCGTGTTGATGTCCAGCCGGTACTGCAGGTCGCGGACGAGCGCGCGGGCCGTGCGGGTGGTGTGCTTGATGGCGAACTTGGAGCGCGGCCCCAGCTTCGCCCCGTCGGCCATCCAGCAGATCATCGCCTCGATGTCCTGGGCGACGGCCGGCTGGTTGTTGGGCCGGGCGATCATGTCGCCGCGGGATATGTCGAGGTCGTCCTCGAAGCGGAGCGTCACCGACATGGGCGGGAACGCCTCCTCGACCGGCCCGTCGAAGGTGTCGATGGAGGCGATCCGGGTGGTGAGCCCGGACGGCAGGTGGACGACCTCGTCGCCGGGCTTGAGCACGCCGCCCGCCACCTGGCCGGCGTAGCCGCGGTAGTCGTGGAAGGCGTGGTCGGTGGCCTTCTGCGGGCGTATCACGTACTGCACGGGGAAGCGCACGTCGACCAGGTTGCGGTCGGAGGCGATGTGGACGTTCTCCAGGTGGTGGAGCAGGGAGGTGCCCTGGTACCACGGCATGTTCTCGGAGCGAGAGACCACGTTGTCGCCGTGGAGCGCCGAGATGGGGATGAACGTCAGGTCGCCCACGTTCAGCTTCGACGCGAAGGCGGTGAACTCGTCGCGGATCTCCTCGAAGCGCTCCTCGGAGAAGTCGACCAGGTCCATCTTGTTGACCGCGAGGACGAGGTGCGGCACCCGCAGCAGCGAGGAGAGGAAGGCGTGGCGGCGCGACTGCTCCAGCACGCCCTTCCGGGCGTCGATGAGGATGATCGCCAGGTCGGCGGTGGAGGCGCCGGTCACCATGTTGCGGGTGTACTGGATGTGGCCGGGGGTGTCGGCGATGATGAACTTGCGGCGCGGCGTCGCGAAGTAGCGGTAGGCCACGTCGATCGTGATGCCCTGCTCGCGCTCGGCGCGCAGGCCGTCGGTCAGCAGCGACAGGTCGGTGTATTCGGTGCCGCGGTCGCGTGAGGTGCGTTCGACGGCCTCCAGCTGATCCTCGAAGATCGCTTTGGAGTCGTACAGGAGCCGCCCGATCAGGGTGGACTTCCCGTCGTCGACGCTCCCCGCGGTGGCGAAGCGAAGAATGTCCATCAGAAGTAGCCCTCCCGCTTGCGGTCCTCCATCGCGGCCTCCGAGGCGCGGTCGTCGGCTCTGGTGGCGCCGCGCTCGGTGATCCTGGTGGCCGCGATCTCCTCGATGATCTCCTCGACCGTGCTGGCCGTGGACTGGACGGCGCCGGTGCAGGTCATGTCGCCCACGGTGCGGTAGCGCACCACCGCCTCGAACAGCGGCTCGTCCTCGCCGCGCTGGACCACGTCGGTGTCGGGCAGGAGCATGCCGTCGCGTTCGAAGACCTTGCGCGTGTGGGCGAAGTAGATCGACGGGATCTCGATGCCCTCACGCCGGATGTAGTCCCACACGTCGAGCTCGGTCCAGTTGGACAGCGGGAAGACCCGGATGTGCTCGCCCTTGCGGATCCGCGCGTTGTAGAGGTTCCACAGCTCGGGGCGCTGGTTCTTCGGGTCCCACTGGCCGAAGTCGTCGCGGAAGGAGAAGACCCGCTCCTTGGCCCTGGCCTTCTCCTCGTCGCGCCGGGCGCCGCCGAAGACGGCGTCGAACTCGTGCTCCTCGATCGCGTCGAGCAGCGGCACGGTCTGGAGCCGGTTGCGGGAGGCCCGCCTGCCGGTGTCCTCGGTGACCTTGCCCGCGTCGATGGCCTCCTGCACGCTGGCCACGACGAGGCGGACACCGAGCTCGGCGACTCTCCGGTCGCGGAACTCGATCACTTCCTCGAAGTTGTGGCCGGTGTCGACGTGCATCAGAGGGAAGGGGATGGGGGCGGGCCAGAACGCCTTCTCCGCGATGCGAAGCATGACGATCGAGTCCTTACCGCCGGAGAAGAGCAGACAGGGTCGCTCGAATTCGGCCGCCACCTCGCGCATGATGTGCATGGCCTCGGCTTCGAGTACGTCGAGCTGCGACGTCGTGTAGTCGCGCTGGAGCATGAGGGTGTCCTCCGGCGATTCAGCGGTGCAGGTCGCGGATCCCGGCGAGCAGAGAACTCGCCAAGCCCGGTAGGGAGACAAGAATATCGGGTAGTGAGGGGTCGGCCTGGTTGTAGGTCGGGGGTGAGCCGTCGATGCGGCTGGCGTGCGCCCCCGCGGCGAGCGCCACGGCCACCGGCGCCGCCGAGTCCCACTCGTACTGGCCGCCCGCGTGCACGTAGGCCTCGACCTCTCCGGTGAGCACGGCGGAGATCTTCGCGCCCGCGGAGCCGATCGGCACCAGGTCGGCGCCGAGGCGCTCGGCGAGCTGCCGGACGAACTCGGGTGGCCTGGTGCGGCTCACCGCGATGCGGAAGCGGCCGTCGGGGGTGGCGGGCAGCTTGGGCGGGTCGGCGGTGGTCAGCGTCCGCCCCTGGGCGGGCAGGGCCACCGCGCCGGCGGCCAGCGCGCCCCGTTCCCAGAGCGCGACGTGCACGGCCCAGTCGGAGCGGCCCTCCTCGGAGAACTCGCGGGTGCCGTCGAGCGGGTCGACGATCCACACCCGGTCGGCGCGGAGCCTGCGCGGGTCGAGCCGTTCCTCGCGGGTGGCCTCCTCGGAGAGCACGCTGTCGTCCGGCCTGAGCCGGGCCAGCGCCTCCATCAGGAATTCGTGGGAGGCGCGGTCGCCCTTCGACCGGAGCGCGCCGGGGTCTCCGAACCCCTCGCTCTCGCGGATCTTCAGCAGGAGGGATCCCGCCTCGGTCGCCAGGTCCGCTGCGACGGTGTGATCGTCGCTCTTCGTCATCAATATGCTCCTTGCCCGCGTGCGACGGCCGCCCAAGTCTTCCACAGGATCTGGAGGTCCAGCATGAGGGACCAGTTCTCCACGTAACGAAGATCAAGCCGGACCGATTCCTCCCAGCTCAGGTCGGAACGGCCGTTGACTTGCCAGAGCCCGGTCATCCCCGGCCGGACGAGCAGCCGCCTGCGCACGTCATCACCGTAGCGCGCCACCTCCTCGGGCAGGGGCGGGCGTGGCCCGACCAGCGACATGTGGCCGAGCAGCACGTTGATGAGCTGGGGCAGCTCGTCGAGCGAGTAGCGGCGCAGGTAGGAGCCGAACGGTGTCACCCGCGGGTCGTGGCGGACCTTGAACAGCGGGCCGTCGCCGTCGCTGACCAGCGTGAGCTTCTGCCGTTCGGAGCCGCGCCGCATGGTGCGGAACTTGAGGATGGTGAAGAGCCGGCCGTCGCGCCCCACCCGCGTCTGACGGAACAGCGCGCCGCCGGGGCTGGTCGCGCGGACCGCGACCGCCAGCCCGATCAGCAGCGGGGAGAGCAGCACCAGCAGCACGGCGGCCACCAGGCGGTCGAAGACGTTCTTGACGAGCTGCCGGGCGCCGGCCAGCTCGGGGTGCTCGACGTGCAGCAGCGGCAGCCCGGCGGCGGCCCTGATGGTGGTGCGCGGCCCGGCCACCTCCATCAGCGCGGGGGCGACCACCAGCTCGGTGTGGGTCGCCTCCAGCCGCCAGGCCAGCCGGCGCAGCGCCACGCCGTCCATCTCGGGGCAGGCGAGCACGGCGACGGTGTCGGCGCCCACCTGGTCGACGACGAGCGGGACGTCGCTGAAGTGGCCGGCCACGGGCACCTCGGTCACGTCGCCGTCGGACGCGCCGTCGGGCAGGCAGGCGGCCACCACGTCCAGCCCGTGATATCGCTCACAGCGGAAGAGCCGTACCAGCTCGTCGATCGACGGCCCGTGACCAACGGCGACGACCCGGCGCATGCACGCGCCCTCGGCCCGGCGCCGGTGCAGGCTGCGGCGGAGCGCGTACCTGAAGACCAGCGTCAGCAGGGTGACCAGCGGCAGCGCGAGCACCACGTAGCCGCGGGCGACGTCGGTCTTGGACAGGTACGAGCCGACGGCGAGGGCGGCGGTGAGCCCGACGCCGCACTGCACGATCCGGCGGAACTCCTCGGAGCCGATGCCGATCATGCGCGGCTCGTACGCGCGGTTCAGCGCGACCGCGCAGAGCCACACGGCCGGCAGGACGGCGCTGACCAGCAGGTAGGGCAGCGCGTAGGCGGTGACGTCACCGAACCGGAAGCAGAACGCCGCGGTCGCGGCCAGGCAGGCGGCGAGCAGGTCGCAGACCAGGGCGCGGAGCTGGTAGGCCCGCACCCAGGTGGGCACTCTGGGGCCGGCTCTCCAGGCCGGAGGGCCGGCTCCGACGACGGTCAGCTGCCCTTCGCCGCGGGATCCCTCAAGCACGCAACCCCTCCACACGACCGGTTGACGACAGACAGTCACCAGATCGTAGCGGTGGGTACCGACAGACGCCCGCGAACGTCTTTATGCGCGGATCAGCGTGGAGGGCCGGAAATCTTCAGGTCCGCCCGGTGGAAGTCGTTCTGGGTGGCTTCGAGACCGCGTTCCATCAGCGACTCGACCACGTCGGCCGCCCGGTCGACGAGGAAGGGCAAGTCCTTGCGCTCGGCGGTGGCGAAGTCCTTGAGGACGTAGGCGGCCGGGTCCATGCGGCCGGGCGGGCGCCCGATGCCGAACCGGACCCGCAGGTAGTCGCGGGTGCCGAGGCTCTTGGTGATGGACTTGAGCCCGTTGTGGCCGTTGTCGCCGCCGCCCAGCTTGGCGCGGAGCGCCCCGTAGGGCACGTCGAGCTCGTCGTGGACGACGATGAGCCGGTCGGGCCCGATCTTGTAGAAGTCGGCGAGCGCCTTGACCGGCCCGCCCGACAGGTTCATGTAGGTCAGCGGCTTGGCCAGGATGGCGGGCCGCGTCTCCAGCACGTCGGCGCGGCTCTTGTGGGCCTTGAACCGTCCGCCCGCCCGGGCGGCCAGCTCGTCGAGCACCATGAAGCCCGCGTTGTGCCGGTTGCCCGCGTAGCCGGGACCGGGGTTGCCGAGCCCGACGATCAGCCAGCGGTCCATATGTTCCCTTTCAAGCGGTACGGGGCAGCCGGCGCGCTGCCGGCTGCCCCGTCACCTCATGTCACTCGGCGGCGGCCTCGGCGCCCTCGCCCTCGGCCTCCTCCTCCTCGGCCGGAGCCTCGGTCGGCTTGGCGATCACCTGGACGATCACCGTCTCGGGGTCGGCCTCCTTGAGGGAGGTGCCCTCGGGGAGCGCGATGTCGGCGGCGGTGATGGACGCGCCGACCTGCAGGCCCTCGACGTCGACCTCGACCGAGGTCGGGATGCGGGTGGCCTCGGCCTCGACGGCCAGCGTGGTCAGCTGGAGGTCGAGCATGCCCTCGGGGTTGACGTTGCCGACCGTGATGACCGGGATCTCGACCGTGACCTTCTCGCCGCGCTTGACGAGGAGGAGGTCGACGTGCTCGATGAAGCCCTTGATCGGGTCGCGCTGGACGCCCTTGGGCAGCGCCAGCTCGTTGATGCCGTCGCCCTCCAGGCGGATCAGCACGTTGGCGGTGCGCAGCGCGAGGAGGACCTCGTGGCCGGGGAGGGTGAGGTGCTTGGGGTCGATGCCGTGCCCGTAGAGGACGGCGGGCACCTTCTTGTCGCGGCGGATCTTGCGAGCGGCACCCTTGCCGAACGCGGTGCGCGGCTCGGCGACGATACGTACTTCGGACACGGCATCTCCTAGGGATGTAGAGATCGGATACTGCGCTCCCCCTCACCCGCCCTAGCGGAAGGCGTTACGAGCGCAACTTGGACAGTCTATAGCTTCACGTGTCGCCCTCGAACAGGCTCGTCACCGAGCCGTCCGTGAAGATCTCGGTGATGGCGCGGGCGATGAGCGGCGCGATCGACAGGACGGTCAGCTTGTCGAACTGCTTCTCCTGCGGCAGCGGCAGCGTGTTGGTGACGATGACCTCGGAGATGCGCGAGTTCTTCAGCCGGTCGACCGCGGGCTCGGAGAAGACCGCGTGGGTCGCGGCGACGATCACGTTGGTGGCGCCCTGCTCGTAGAGCGCGTCGGCGGCCTTGCAGATCGTGCCGGCGGTGTCGATCATGTCGTCGATCAGCACGCAGGTGCGCCCGCGGACCTTTCCGACGACCTCGCTCACCTTCACCGAGTTGGCCACGTCCAGGTCGCGGCGCTTGTGGATGAAGGCCAGCGGGGTGCCGAGCGTGTCGGCCCAGCGCTCCGACAGCCGCACCCGGCCGGTGTCGGGCGAGACGACGGTGGTGTTGGCCAGGTCGAGCCGGTTCTTCAGGTGGCTCTCCAGCACCGGCATGGCGAACAGGTGGTCGACCGGGCCGTCGAAGAAGCCTTGTATCTGGGAGGTGTGCAGGTCGATCGACATGAGCCGGTCGGCGCCCGCGGTCTTGAACAGGTCGGCCATCAGCCGGGCGGTGATGGGCTCGCGGCCGCGGCCCTTCTTGTCCTGCCTGGCGTAGCCGAAGAACGGCATGACCACGGTGATGCGCTTGGCGGAGGCCCGCTTGAGCGCGTCGACCATGATGAGCTGCTCCATGATCCACTGGTTGATCGGCTCGGTGTGAGCCTGGATCACGAAGGCGTCGCAGCCCCGTACGGATTCGAGGTAGCGGGCGTAGATCTCACCGTTGGCGAAATCCCTCAATTTGGTGGGGGTGAGGGAGACGCCGACGTGTTCGGCGATCTCCTCGGCCAGCGCCGGGTGCGCCCGCCCGGAGAAGAGCATGAGGTTCTTCTCGCCCGGCTTTTTGATGCTGGTCATGAGCCATTCTCCCGCTGTTGCTGCTCGGCCAGGGCCCGCTCGGCGGCCGCGGCCGATCTCGTGCCCGCGCGCTTGCGCAAGACCCACTTGTCGATGTTGCGCTGTCGCGCTCTCGCCACCCCGATCGCGCCGGGCGGCACATCGCCGTCGATGACGGAACCGGCCGCCGTGTAGGCGCCGTCCCCGATCGTCACCGGGGCGATGAGCATGGTGTCGCATCCCACGAAGGCGCCGTCGCCGACCGTGGTGCGGTTCTTCGAGACGCCGTCGTAGTTGACGAAGACGACGGCCGCGCCGATGTTGGCGCCGTCGCCGATGTCGGCGTCGCCGGCGTAGGTCAGGTGAGGCACCTTGGAGCCCTCGCCGACCTTGGAGTTCTTCATCTCGACGAAGGTGCCGGCCTTGGATCCGCGGCCCAGGACCGTGCCGGGGCGCAGGTAGCAGTAGGGGCCGACGCTGGCCTGCGGGCCGATGTCGGCGTGGTCGGCGACCGCGTTGCGCACGACGGCGCCGGCGCCGACGCGGGTGTCGGTGAGCGTGGTGGCGGGCCCGACCTCGGCGCCGCTCTCGACGACGGTGCGGCCGTGGAGCTGGGTGCCGGGGTGGATGACGGCGTCGGGCTCGATCGTGACCTCCACGTCGAGCCAGGTGGTGTCGGGGTCGACGATCGTGACGCCGGCGCGCATGTGGCGCTCCAGCAGCCGCCGGTTGAGCACCTTGCGGGCGAAGGCGAGCTGGACGCGGTCGTTGACGCCCTCGACCTCGGTGTAGTCGGCGGCGGTGCAGGCGCCGACGCGGTGGCCGTCGTGGCGCAGGATCGACAGCACGTCGGTGAGGTACTCCTCGCCCTGGGCGTTGTCGGTGGAGACCCGCTTGACGGCGTCGGCCAGCAGCTCGCCGTCGAAGGCGTAGATGCCGGAGTTCATCTCCCTGATCGCGCGCTGCTCCGGGTTCGCGTCCTTCTCCTCGACGATCTCGAGGACGGCGCCGCTCTCGTCGCGCACGATCCGGCCGTAGCCGGTCGGGTCGGGGACCTCGGCGGTGAGCACGGTGACCGCGTTGCCGTCGGACTCGTGCCGCTCCAGCAGCGCGGCCAGGGTCTCGGTACGCAGCAGCGGGACGTCCCCGTACGTGACCAGGACCGTGCCGGAGATCGTGCCGACCTCCTCCAGGACGGTGCGGACGGCGTGGCCGGTGCCGCGCTGCTCGTGCTGGACGACGGCGACGGCGTCGGGGCTGGTCTCCGCCAGGTGGGCGCCGACGCGTTCGCGGTCGTGGCCGATGACCACGACCAGCCGCTCGGGGCCGAGCTCGCGGGCGGCGCCGAGCATGTGGTCGACCAGCGCGCGGCCGCACAGCTCGTGCAGGACTTTCGGGGTCTTGCTCTTCATCCGGGTGCCCTCGCCCGCGGCGAGGACGATGACAGCTGCCGGGCGCGGCACACTCACGGACCGAGGCTCCCTGTGAATTGGTTGATCAGAAGGCGCGGCTACCGCACCGCCACCCTCCCGACACCGCGAGAATACCTGCCCGCCGTGCGCGGCCCCCATCGGGGGAGAGGCGGTGTAGCTCCCGGAAGAGGACTCGAACCCCTACAAAGTGGACCAAAACCACTTGTCCTGCCAATTAGACGATCCGGGACCGGCGCAGGGGCGCCGACACCTCCCTACGATACCGACCCCGCGACCGGGTGCGCCCCCGGATTACCGCCCCCTACTCCTCACCCTCTTAGGGGTTACTTACTTACGATGCCGTAGGTTACGGTGGCGTAGCCGAGGGCATTAGTCCCAGAAAACTCCTGAGAGGTAGCCCATGACCGTTCTCGCCGAGCGCACGACACCAGGACCGAAGCCGGAATTCGAGCCAGAACCACGCACCAGAGCCGAGCTCGTCACCTTCGGACTCGTCGTCGGACTCCCCCTGGTCGCGATCGCGGCCGCGGTCCCCTTCGCCTGGGGATGGGGTCTCGGCTGGACCGACATCATCATCGCCGCCGTCTTCTACGTGGTCTCCGGGCTCGGCGTCACCGTCGGCCTGCACCGCTACTTCACCCACGGCTCCTTCAAGGCCAAGCGGCCGCTCAAGATCATTCTCGGCGTCGCCGGCAGCCTCTCCCTGGAGATGTCGGTGCTCGACTGGGTGGCCACCCACCGCAAGCACCACAAGTACTCCGACAAGGAGGGCGACCCGCACTCCCCGTGGCGCTTCGGCCCCGGCTTCAAGTCGATGGCCAAGGGCCTGCTCTACGCCCATATGGGCTGGCTGTTCGACGCCCAGCGCACCAACCGCGAGAAGTACGCCCCCGACCTGTGCCGCGACCCCGACGTGATGAAGCTGCACCGCTGGTTCGGCGCGCTGGCCCTCGCCTCCATCGCGCTGCCCGCCGTCATCGGCGGCCTGGTCACCTGGTCCTGGCAGGGCGCGCTGACCGCGTTCTTCTGGGGCTCGCTCGTACGCATCGGCCTGCTCCACCACGTCACCTGGTCGATCAACTCGATCTGCCACGTCTTCGGCGAGGAGGAGTTCCAGGTCCGCGACAAGTCGCGGAACGTCTGGTGGCTGGCCATCCCGTCCTTCGGCGAGTCCTGGCACAACCTCCACCACTCCGACCCGACCTGCGCCCGGCACGGCGTGCTCAAGGGGCAGATCGACATCAGCGCCGCCATCATCCGGCTCTTCGAGAAGCTGGGCTGGGTCTATGACGTCCGCTGGCCGTCGCCCGAGAGGCTGGCGGCGAAGCGGATTGCCTGATAGTGAGGCGGCGGTGGCCGGGAGCCTGCCCGCCACCGCCATTATGGGAACCGTGACCGAATCCCGATCGCGCAGGCGTATGACCGGTAGAGAGCGCAGAGAGCAACTGATCCTGATCAGCCGCACGCTGTTCGCCGAGAAGGGGTTCGACGGGACCTCTATCGAGGAGATCGCCGCCACGGCTCAGGTGTCCAAGCCGGTGGTCTACGAACACTTCGGCGGCAAGGAAGGCGTCTACGCCGTGGTCGTGGACCGGGAGATGCAGAAGCTCCTGGGCATGATCACCGAGGCGCTCGCCGCCAGCCACGCCCTGGTCAAGCTGGAACGCGCAGCCCTGGCCCTGCTCCGCTACATCGAGGAGAGCAGCGAGGGCTTCCGCATCCTGGTACGCGACTCGCACGCGGCCTCCGGCACCGGCACGTTCGCGAGCCTCATCAGCGAGATAGCCAGCCAGGTCGAGGACGTGCTGGCCGACGAGTTCGCCGAGCGCGGCTACGACCCGAAGCTGGCGCCGATGTACGCGCAGATGCTGGTCGGCATGGTGGCGCTGACCGGCCAGTGGTGGCTGGACGCCCGCAAGCCGGCCCGCGAGGAGGTGGCCGCCCACCTGGTCAACCTCGCCTGGAACGGCCTGACGGGGCTGAACCCGCAGCCGGCGCTCTCGCTCACCACCCGCCAGCAGGTGGCAACGGCCAAGTCGCGCATCAGAGAGAAGGAGCTGCGCGAGCTGGAGAAGGAGCGCGAGAAAGCCCTGAAGGAGGCCGAAAAGGCCCGCCAGCGCGAGCTGAAGGAGGCCGAGAAGGCCAGGCTCCGCGAGCTCAAGGAGCGCGAGCGCCAGCTCAAGGAGGCCGAGAAGGAGCGCGAGAAAGCCCTGAAAGAGGCCGAGAAGGCCCGCGAGCGCGAGGAGCGGCTGCGCCAGCGGGAGGCCCGGCTGGTCGAGCGCGCCGCCCGGCTGAGCCAGGTCGACCCGTCTGACTAGCTCGCCTGGAGCAGTTCGATCCGGTTGCCGACCGGGTCCTTGACGTACACCCGCGGGAACCCCGGCAGCAGGTCGTCGGGGACCGCGCCCGGCAGCCGGGCCACGAGCGCGTCCAGGTCGTCCACCAGGAAGGCGGCGTGCGCCTTGCGCGGCGGGGTGAAGCCCTCCTCGACGCCGAGATGGATCTCCACCCCGGGGCCGCGGAACCAGACGCCGCCCCGCTTGGCCAGCTCCGGCGGCTTGGGCACCTCCCGCAGGCCGAGCACGCCCGCGTAGAACGCCCGCAGCTCGGGCTCGCTCTCCGGCGGCGCGGCGAGCTGGACGTGATGCAGACCGATGATCATTTCTGCACCACCACGAAGATCCGCCGGAACGGGAACGGCGTCCCGTACGGCCGGGCCGGGTAGGCCCGCGCCAGCCGTTCGGCCAGCTCGCCGGTGAACCGCTCGCGCTCGCGCTCGTCCAGCCTGCTCAGCAACGGCCGGAGCGCGGTGCCGGAGACCCAGCCGAGCACCGGGTCCTCCCCCTGGAGCACGTGCACGTACGTGGTCTCCCAGGCGTCCACCCGGCAGCCGAGCCCGCCCAGCAGCTCCAGGTAGCCGATCGGATCATCCACCGGCCTGCCCCGGTCGTAGTCGCCGAACCGGTCCGCCCAGGCGGGCGACGCGCACAGCTCGCGGATCACGGTGTGGCTCGGGGCGTCGTAGTTGCCGGGCACCTGGAAGGCGAGCCAGCCCCCGGGGCTCAGCGCCTCCACCCACCGCTCGACGACGGCGCGGTGATCGGGCACCCACTGCAGGACGGCGTTGGAGACGAGCACGTCAACCGGCCTGTCAGGATGCCACGTGGTCACGTCGGCCACCACGAACGTGACGTCGCCGTCCAGCTGGCGGGCCTTGCCGATCATGTTGGGCGAGGAGTCGAAGCCCAGCACCTCCGCCCCGGGCCAGCGTCTGGCCAGCTCGATCGTGAGCTCGCCGCTGCCGCATCCGGCGTCCACCACGTACGCGGGGCTCTCGGACCGTACTCTGGCCAGGAGCTCGAAGAAGGGCCGCGACCGCTCGCCGCCGTAGCGGGCGTACGTGTCCGGATCCCACATGTCTCTTGACATAGAGATAATTGATATCGAGCTATTTATCTCGATGTCAAGACAGTAGAATCCGACCATGACGCAAGCGCAGGACGAGGTCGACCGGCTCGTCGCGGCGTGGCGGGCCGAACGTCCCGACCTCGACGTCGAGCCGCTCCAGGTGCTCTCGCGAATCTCCCGCCTGGCCAAGCACCTCGACCGGGCCAGGCGTGCCGTCTTCGCCGAGCACGACCTGGAGCCCTGGGAGTTCGACGTGCTCACCGCCCTGCGCCGGGCCGGGCCCCCGTACGAGCTGAGCCCCGGCGCGCTGCTGCGCGCCACCCTGGTCACCTCCGGCACCATGACCAACCGGATAGACCGGCTCGCCCAGGCCGGTCTGGTGCAGCGCCGCCCCGCCCCGGAAGACCGCCGCGGCGTGCTGGTCTCCCTGACCGACGCCGGGCGGGCCCGCGTCGACGCCGCCTTCACCGACCTCCTTGAGCGCGAGCACACCCTCCTCAGCAGCCTGGACCTCGACGAGCGCCACGCCCTGGCCGGGCTGCTCCGCACGATGCTGGCCCCCTTCGACACCTGACCTGCCCTCAGGTTTCCCCATGCATCCGCCCTCCTGATCGCCGCCGCGCTCTGCGCTCCTGCAGGCCACCGTCCACACCCTGGGGATTCCGTTCGGCCGCGTTCCGCGTCACCATCGCACCATGAGCGATCGCGTCGAGGTCGTGGACTACGACCCGGAATGGCCTGAGGAGTTCGCCAAGCTCGGCAAGGCGCTGCGTGCCGAGCTGACCAAGCGCTACTTCCGGGAGAGGCCGGGAGCCCGCCGCGTCCACATCCACGTACGCGAGCTCGGCAGCTTCTCCCAGCAGGTGCCGCTGCTGCTCCGCGACCATCTGCGCGCCCACCCCGCGGAGGCGGCCGAGTTCGGGGAGGCGAAGCGGCGGTGGGCGCACGAGTTCGCCGAGGACCGGCGGGCGTACCTGGCCGCCAAGGAACCCCTCGTCTGGGAGCTCCTGCGGCGGGCCGACGCGTGGGCCCAGGAAATCGGGTGGCGGCCGGGACCGAGCGACGCCTGAACCGCGGGCGGTCAGTGCTCCGGGTCCAGCGACGAGCCGAGATACATCGCCGCCAGCATGGTGAACAGGTACGCCTGCAAGAACTGGATGAAGACCTCGAAAGCGGTCAGCACCGCCGTCACGGCCACCCCGACCACGCCCACGGCGAAGCCCGGCACCGTCAGCCGCTCGAACAGGAACCAGAAACCGGCCGCGCTGAAGAACGCCAGCAGCATGTGCCCGGCGAACATGTTCGCGAACAGCCGCACGGCGTGCGTGAACGGCGCGGTCACGAAGAAGTAGAGCAGCTCCATCGGCGCGTACAGGGCGATCGCCAGCGCCTTCGACATCCCGGGCGGCAGGCTGATCGTCTTGAGATACCGGAAGATCCCGTGCCGGGTGTACGCCACGTACAGCTTGACCACGTACACCACCCCGGCCAGCGCCACCGGGAACATCAGGTGCGCGTTGACCGGGAACTGGATCCCGGGCACGACCGCCAGCAGGTTCCACACCAGGCTCACCACGAAGAGGCTGAACAGCAGCGGCATCCAGTGGTCGGTGTCCTTGCCGAGGAACGGCCGGGCGATCTGGTCGCGTACGAAGACGTAGACGTACTCCCCCGCGTTCTGCAGCCCGCGCGGCACCAGCTTCGGCCGCGCGAAGGCCGCCCACGCCAGCCCGCACACCACCAGCGCGCCGAGGACGGCGAGCACCACCGGCTTGGTCAGCCAGTACGGCGCCCCTTCCCAGAGCACCGGGAGGTCGAACAGCTCCTGTGGAGACGGAGCGCGGAACTCGGGATCGGCCATCGGGCGCTCCTCGGTGAACCGGGTACGTCGTACTCGATCTACCGGCCCAGCCTAACCAGCGGGCGGTCCCGGCGCGCGGGCCCGCCGCCGCTAATCGCCGAGACGGTCGGCGACCTCCAGCCACTCCGTCTCGACGTCCTCCTTCTGCGCCAGGACGTCGCGGAGCCGGGCGTCGAGATCGCCCAGCTTCTCGTAGTCGCCCGCCGCGTCGGCCATCTCGGCGTGCAGCTTGGCCTCCTGGCCCGCCAGCTTGTCGAGCTGCCGTTCCAGCCGGTTGAGCTCCTTGCGCAGCTCCCGCTCCTCCTTGGCCGACAGCCCCGGCGTCTCCTCCGGCGCGGTCTCGGGCGCGGACGGCTCGGGCCGGGCCGCGAGACGGGCGGTCACCGCGGTGCCGGCGGCGCGGCGCTCCAGGTACTCGTCCACCCCGCCCGGCAGCAGCGACAGCTTGCCGTCGCCGAGCAGGGCCACGCACCGGTCGGTCACCCGCTCCAGGAAGTAGCGGTCGTGGGAGACCAGGACCAGCGTGCCGGGCCAGCCGTCGAGCAGGTCTTCGAGCTCGTTCAGCGTCTCGATGTCGAGGTCGTTGGTGGGCTCGTCGAGCAGCAGCACGTTCGGGTCGTCCATGAGGAGCCTGAGCAGCTGCAGGCGGCGCCGTTCGCCGCCGGACAGGTCGCCGACGACCTTCCACTGCGCCTCGCCCTTGAACCCGAGCCGCTCCAGCAGCTGGGAGGCGCTCCACTCCCGCTTGCCGACCTGGACGTACTTGCGGATCTCCTCGACCGTCTCCAGCACCCGCCGGGTGGGGTCGAGCTCGGCCAGCTCCTGCGACAGGTGGGCGAGCCGGACCGTCCGGCCCTTCACGACCCGGCCGGAGTCGGGCGTGACGGTGCCCGCGAGCAGGCGCAGCACCGACGACTTGCCGGAGCCGTTGACGCCGATCAGCCCCACGCGGTCGCCGGGGCCGAACTGCCAGGTGCAGTCGTCGAGCACCTTCGGGCCCGCGCCGGGGCCGCCCGCGTGGAGCGTGACGTCCTCCAGGTCGTAGACGGTCTTGCCGAGCCGGGCGCTGGCGAACTTCAGGAGCTCTACAGTCTCGCGCGGCGGCGGCTCGTTCGCGATCAGCGCCTGCGCCGCCTCCACCCGGAACTTCGGCTTGGACGTACGAGCAGGCGGACCGCGGCGCAGCCAGGCGATCTCCTTGCGCATCAGGTTCTGGCGGCGCTCCTCGGCGGCCTGGGCGATGCGCGCCCGCTCGGCCTTCGCCAGCACGTAGGCCGCGTAGCCGCCCTCGTAGCGCTCGACGCGGCCGTCGACCACCTCCCACGTGCGGGTGGAGACCGCGTCCAGGAACCAGCGGTCGTGCGTGACCACCACCAGGGCGCTCTTCCGGGCCGACAGGTGGGCGGCCAGCCAGGCGATGGCCTCGATGTCGAGGTGGTTGGTGGGCTCGTCGAGCATGATCAGGTCGTGCTCGCCGATGAGCAGCCGCGCCAGCGCGGTGCGCCGGCGCTCGCCGCCGGACAGGTCGCCCGCCTTGGCGTCGAGGTCGATGTCGCCGATCAAATTGCCCAGAATCTCGCGGACGCCCTGGTCACCGGCCCATTCGTGCTCGGCCATGTCGCCGAGTACGAGGTCGCGCACGGTGCTGCCGGGGTCGAGCAGATCCTGCTGGGAGAGAAAGCCGACGCGCAGGCCGCGGGTCCGGGTGACGCGGCCGCTGTCGGGGCTCACGTCGCCCGCGATCACGCGGAGCAGGGTCGTCTTGCCGCCGCCGTTGCGGCCCACCACGCCGATGCGCTCGCCTTCGTCGATGCCGAGGGAGACTTCGGTGAGGAGGGGCTTGGGCCCGTAGGCGTGGGAGACCGACTCGAGGTTGACGAGGTTCATCGCTTCCCCAGGGTATCGGCTCAAAAGAGCAAGCCGCCCGGCCCGCGACGGTCCCGACTCGTACGAATGACGCTCGCAGCGAACCAGAACCAGCGCGGCGCGTACGAACGACCCCTCAGGCGAACCAGAACCGACGCGGCTCAGATGAGTGTGGCGCCTGGGGCGGGGCCTTCGGCGGGCAGGGCGGTGCGGGTGCCGGGGGTCGCGGCGAGCACTCCGGCCAGCTCGGCGGCGTGTGCGGCGTCCCTGGCCAGGAAGGCGCAGGTGGGGCCGGAGCCGGAGACGATCGCGCCGAGAGCCCCCGCGTCGAGGCCCGAGCGGAGGGTGCCGGCCAGGGGCGGGTGCAGGGCGAGCGCCGCCTCCTGCAAGTCGTTGGCGAGGCGGCGGCCCAGCGCGGCGGCGTCACCGTTTCGGAGCGCGGCCAGCAGTTCCTCGTCGGCCTTCGGCTCGGGCACGGGCGCGGTGCCCCTGAGGCGGTCGCACTCCTTGTAGACCTCGGGCGTGCTGAGCCCGGTGTCGGCGATCGCGAACACCCAGTGGAAGGGACCGCCGACGGGCAGCGGGGTGAGCCGTTCGCCGCGCCCGGTGCCGATCGCGGTGCCGCCCAGCAGCGAGAACGGCACGTCGCTGCCCAGCTCGGCGGCGATCTCCATCAGCTCCTCGCGCGGCAGGCCGAGCCCCCACAGCTCGTCGCAGGCGACCAGCGCCCCGGCCGCGTCGGCGCTGCCGCCCGCCATGCCGCCCGCCACCGGGATCGCCTTGTGGATGACGAGCTCGGCCCCGCCGCCGAAACCCGCGCGCTCGGCCAGCGCACGGGCAGCCCGGACCGCCAGGTTGCCGTCGTGCAGCGGCACCTCGGCCGCCCAGCCTCCGGTCACCGAGACCGTGATCGACCGCGCCTGCCTGGCCGTCACCTCGTCGTGGATCGACACGGCGTGGAAGACGTTGACGAGGTCGTGGTACCCGTCCTCCCGCAGCGGGCCGACGGAGAGCTGCACGTTCACCTTCGCGGGCACCCGTACGGTCACCGAGCTCATCTTCTGCACTTCCGTGGTCATGGGGGTCGAGGACACTCGATCGTATCCTCGCCCCCGGGCGTCCTCAGCCGCTCACCGCGACCGCATCCACCTCGAACAGCATGCCCGGCAGGGCAAGCGCGGCCACGCCGATCAGCGTCTGCGTGGGCGGCCGCTCACCCCAGATCTCCCGTACGACATCGACGAGGATGTCGAGCTTGGCGGCGTCGTGGCCGACGATGTACGTCCGGATCTGGACGACGTGACGGTAGGCCGAACCGGCGGCGGCGAGCGCGGTGCCGAGGTTCGCGAACGACTGCCTGACCTGCTCGGCGAAGTCGCCGGACGTAACGTTGCCGTCGGGCCCAGAGGCGTACTGCCCGGCGATGAACACCAGTTCCCCGGAGGCCCGGGCGATGTGGCTGTACCCGAATCCGACAGGGTTGTGCAGGGTGTCAGGGTTGATGATGGTCTGCGCCATGTTCATGCTCCGTTCTCGATGAGCGGCGCCCGCTTGCCACGGACGCCGGTGATGAGCGCGGCGGCCAGGGCCAGCCCGGAGGCCACCCACAGGACGCCGGCGACGGCCACCCCGTCGGCGGTGAGCCCGCCGAGCAGGGCGCCGAAGGCGATGGACAGGTTGAAGGCCGCCACGAACAGCGACGAGGCGGGCTCGGTCAGCTCAGGCGCGGCCCTGAGCATCCAGGTCTGCAGCGTCACCGACACCCCGCCATAGGCCAGCCCCCAGAAGACGAGCAGGAGAGTGCCCGCAACCGGTCCCCCGGTCAGCGCGAACAGCGCCGTGGCGGCGGACAGGACGGCGGCGATCAGCACGAGGGTGCCACGCAGGTGCGCGCGTACGCGGTGGCCGGCGAGGAAGTTGCCCGCGATGCCCGCCAGCCCGTACGCCATCAGCAACGCGCCGATCCAGCCGTCGTCGATCCCAGCGAGGTCGTGCAGCAGGGGACGGGCAAAGGTGTACGCGGCGAAGTGCCCGGTGATCAGCAGGCCGGTGACGGCCACGCCGATCCGCACACCCCGGTTCGCGCGCAGCAGAGCGGGCAGGTCGGCGAGGCCGATCGTGCGCTGCGCGGGCAGGCGCGGCACCAGAAGCAGCAGCGCGGCGAGCGCCACCAGCCCCAGGATCGCGACCCCGGCGAAGCCGCCGCGCCAGCCGGTCAGCTCGCCGATCAACGTCCCGGCCGGGACGCCGAGCACAGACGCGGTGGAGACGCCACCGAAGATCACGGCGGTGGCGGCGGCGACCCGCTCGGGCGGCACCAGACGGACGGCCAGCCCGCCCGCGATGGCCCAGAAGCCGCCGACGCTCACCCCGACGGCGAGCCGCGCCACCAGCACGACAGTGAAGTGCGGGGCGAGTGCGCAGGCCAGGTTCGCCGCCGCCATGAGCCCGATCAGCCCGGCCAGCATGACCTTCCTGTCCACCCCTCCGGCACGCGCCGTGAGCAGCGGGGCGGCCAGCCCGGCGACCAGCCCCGGGGCGGTGACCATCAGCCCGGCCGTGCCCGGTGAGACCTTCAGCGCCTCACCGACCGGGGTGAGCAGGCCCACGGGCAGCAGCTCCGACGTCATCAACGCGAAGATCCCCAGCGTCACCGCGAGAACCGCCGGCCAGTCCGCCACTTTCTCCTTTACCTGGATAGGAAACATCTAGATTTACTCCACAAGAAGTCCGTACGGACGAGCTCAGCCGACGAGGGCGACTCATACCCGCAGGCTGCGCACCCCTGGCGGGAGCTCTTACGGACGAGCGACCCTCAACCCCCTGAGGAACTCACGCCCGCAAGCTGTGCAACCCCTGCCGGGTCTGCCCCGGCACCGCCGGAAACCGCGACTCGACCGTGGCCTTCACATCGGCGAGCGTCTGCGCGGCCAACTCCGCCCGCCAGGCCAACTCCGCCTTCCGCATGACCTGGGAGATCACACAGGTCTCCCGGTAGTCGATCCCCGGCTCCCCGTCGGGGGCGTCCCGGAGGATCTGGGCGCACTGGAAGGCGTCCTCCGCCCCCTCGATCGCCACCACCACGTCCAGCACGGTGATCTTCCGGGGGTCGCGGGCGAGCTGAAACCCACCGCGCGGGCCGGGCACCGACGACACGATTCCCGCCCTCGCCAGCGCCTGCAACTGCTTGTTGAGGTACGCGGGAGGCAGCTTGAAGTAGCCGGCCAGGACCGCGGCGGGCACGGGGCGGCCGTCCTCGACCCACGTCAGGTTCAGACAGGTGTGCAGCGCCCACTCCACACCCTCGCCCATCTTCATAATCCTGGATATTACGTATCCAGAATTAGGCGTGCAACCGGGTGGCCACGACACTGAGCCGTCACCGTGGGGCACCCCTTCCCCGATGACCACGTGACCTCGCACCCGGCCGACACGAGCGCGCCGCAACCGCTACCGGGTGGCGAGCAGATCCGGCGGGTGTTGGAGCTTGGAGAGAACGGAGGGGCAGGCGCGGCTGGAGCTTGGTGGCGTGGCAGGTGGAGGCGGGGGTGGACTGGCCGTGGCACCCGCCGCCGTGGATCCTGGCCTCATGACTGAAGTGACGGTTGTCGAGGTGCCGCAGTGGCGCGGGTCCGGGGCGGCGACGGCGGAGCGGCTGGTGGAAGGGGCCCGGCTGCTCGCCGGCATGGTGCCCGCGGGCAGGCGGGTGCGCGTGGAGGTGGACGACGACCTCGTGGTGACGGCGTCGCGGGTGCGGGAGGCGCTGGCGACCGTGGACGGCTTCGTGGTGACCGTGGGCGGGGACTGCGGGGTCGAGCTGGAGCCGGTGGCGGCGGCCCGGCGGAAGCACGGGGACCGGCTGGTCGTGGTCTGGTTCGACGCGCATGGGGATCTGAACACTCCTGAGTCCTCGCCTTCGGGGGCGTACCACGGGATGGTGCTGCGGGCGCTGGTGGACCGGGGGCCGCGCGGGCTGACCGCCGATCCGGTGGTCGACCCGCGGCGGGTGGTGCTGGCGGGGGTGCGGGACCTCGACCCCGCCGAGGCCGCGTTCATCGCCGAGGCCGGGGTCGGGCACGTGAGGACCGCCGGCCCTGAAGCGCTCATCCGCGCGGTGACCGCCGCCGGCCGGCGGACACCCGACTCCTCCGGAGAATCCGCCTCCGGCTCCCCTGGGACTCGAAGGAGGCAGGAGGCGACCGATCGGGACGGGGGTGACGTGGTGGTGTACGTGCATGTCGACCTCGATGTGCTGGAGCCCGAGGTGTTCGGGAGCGTCGGGACGCCGGCGCCCGGCGGGTTCCTGCCCGAGCAGCTCGTGCGCATGGTGACGGCTCTGTGCGAGCGGTTCGAGGTGGCCGGGCTCGGGATCACCGAGTACGAGCCCGGCCGGCCGGAGGATCGGGAGGTGGTCGCGCCCGTGGTCAAGGCGCTCACCGAGGCGTGCGCGAGTCAACCCGGCCGCACCGCGCCCCGGTAGACCGACCGGAAGTAGGGCGAGCGGAGGAATGGAACGACCTTGACCACATCACCGGTCTTGGGCGCGTGGACCATCAGGCCCGCCCGCAGATAGAGGCCGACATGAGTGGGGTCGCCCGTACCACCGCCGAAGAAGACGAGGTCACCCGCACGGAGCCGGGACCTGGGGACGCGGCGGCCCTGCCGGAACTGGGTGCCTGTGTAGTGGCCGAGCCGGACTCCGGCCTTGCCCCACGCGTACAGGGTCAGGCCGCTGCAGTCGAAGCCGACGGTGGTGGCTCCCCTGCCGACGCCCCTGGTCGGCCCGGACCGGGACCCGCCACCCCAGGAGAACGGTGTGCCGAGCCGGGCCAGAGCAGCGGCCGCCGCGACCTCGCCCTTGCTGCGGCGTCTGGAACTGGTGGCGGTGTCTGGTTTGGCGGCGGTGTCCGGCTGAACCACCCGACCCGCCTCGCCCGGAACACTCACCTCGGCGAAGAGGTGGCACAGGGACTGGTCGAAGAGCCCGCTGTCCGGCTCGGGACAGGACACGGTGCCGTGGGCGGGGACGGGCACGGAGATGAGCCCACCGGCGAGGGCGAGCACCATCAGGCAGGTACGTGACTTCATGGTCGGCCTCCTCGTGATCGGGGAGGCCAGAATCGTTCGAGCGGGCAACCCGCCAACGGGCCGAACGGGGTTCTGGGGAAAACGAAGGTTATCCACAGGCCGGGGGGATGACAGCCCAGACCGTCCGCTCCCCCGCGTCGGTCAGCTCTGTGCCCCAGCATCCGTGAGTGATCGTGTCCACCACCCACAGACCCCTGCCGGACTGCTCGGAGAACTCCGGCGTGCGCGGCATGGGGATGGTGGGAGCGCCGCCCGGATCCGTGACCGCCAGACGCCAGTAGCGCCGTACGCCCTTGAGAGTGAGTTCCAGGCTCATCCGGACCCACGGGACGGCGGGGACGTGGACGATGGCGTTCGTCACCAGCTCGGAGGCGATCAGGGTCAGATCGTCCAGGACAGGATGACCCGGTCCCATCCACTCCTGGAGTTCCTTGCGGGCCAGCGCGGGGAGCCGGTGCGGCGTGGGGAACTCGCTCCGCGTCCAGACCTTGACGCCTGAGTACGGCAGCTCTTTTACGGTCAATCGCATGGTCACCTCGGAATCACGGGCGTACATCTCTCGGTCGAAGCTGTACGCACCCGGCTGCGGGTCCACGTCCTGAGGACGGCTGGAATCCCTCACAGCATGGATTCCATACGGGTGGCGCCGCTGCCCTAATCGGCCGTACTGTTCCTTACAGTGAGTAGGCCACTGCAATAAGTGACAATTCCTCGCGAAAGGACGCGATATGGCACAAGACCGAGAGGCGTGGCAGGAGTTCGCCCGATTGCAGCGCCAATACCGGACCGAACAAGGGCTGAGCCAGGAGCGCCTCGCGGACAAGGTGGCCTACAGCGAGAGCGCGGTGGGGCACGTCGAACGTCTCATGCGCAAGCCGACCGAGCACTACACCCGCGAGATAGAGAAGGCCCTGGGGCTGAACGGGCAACTCATGGAGCTCGTACCCCTGATCCACGGGACGATGGGACCGAAATGGTTCCGCGAATGGCCCAGAGTCGAAGCATTGGCCCACACCATCCGAACATGGGAACCCATGCTGATACCGGGCCTACTACCTGAGTTGGCTCAATTTAGTGCGCACCTTCAGAGGTGTGGATCTGCTTGAGGGCATCGCGTAGCTCGGCAGGAAGGGGGTCGGCGGCGGTCAGGATGTGGTTGCCGGCTCGGATACGAATGGTGCGGCAGCGCCGGGCGGTGCGGACGAACTTCCTGATCGACCATCCGGTCCGTGCTTCGATCCACCGGCCGACCGCCAAGGCAGCGAACACGATCGTCAGGTGTGCGTCGATGGACTCGCGTTTGTGGTGGTAGATCGGCCGTGCCTTGAGGTCGTGCTTGCTCATCCGGAAGGACTTCTCGATCTCGAATAGCCGGTGGTAGGAGCCGATCACGAACTCGGCGGTGATCGGCGTCCCGTCCGGGCAGGCGGCAAGATTGGTGATGTAGCCCTTGAACCCGGCCAGGGCCTTAGCCTTGTCCACCAGTTCGGTGTTGACGCTCTTGGCGGCGCCGGACAGCTTGATGAAGCGGTTGCGCTTGACCGGCGCCTGCCCGTCGACGGCGCGCTGGGCCTTGGCGACCTGCTCGTCGATGCCGCGCAGTGTGCGCCGGGCCCGCTCAGCCCGGTACTGGTAGTAGATCATCTGGTCGCGGCGGGGCCGGCTCGATCCCGAGGGCCAGGGCTGGACGAAGATGTGCCCGTCGGGGATCGGGGTGCCGGGATGCTCGCGCCGCCACTGCTTGACCACATACGGCACCTCGGGGATCTTCATGCCGAGGATGAACGACAGTCCCGCATCTTCGATGGCCCGCTTGTTCGCCTCGGAGATCATCCCCGCGTCGGCCACGATCGTGACGTCCTTCAGGTCGTGGGCCGCCATGAACTCGCTGATCACCGGGAGCATGGTGTGGGTCTCAGCCTTGTTGCCCTCGAACCCTGCCACCATGAGCGGGAACCCGGAGACGTCGGTGAGCAGCCCGATCGTGATCTGCGGATCCAGGCGGCGTTCCTTGGAAAAGCCCGGCTCGCGGAACCCGTCGCCGGCGTCGGTCTCGAAGTACAGGGTCGACACGTCGTACAGGACCAGGCTGGCCGGCCCGAGGCGGGCGTGGGCCGCGCATGCGGCGGCCAGGGCATGGCGCCACTGCGGTGTGGCGTAGTCGGGCAGGCGGCGTTTCACGGTGGCATACGACACCGCATCGATCCCGGCCTCGGCGAGCACGCGCAGGCTGTCGTGCTTGCTGGTCGCTTCGATCACCCGCGCCAGCACCAGCTGCCGGAACACATCATCGCCTCCGGCCGCGGCGGCCAGCCCCAGTGCCTCGTAGGCGCGCGACAGCGCCTGCCACAGGTGCTCCATCCGGGAGCTGACGACCTCCAGCGGCCCGCCCTGTGCCGGCTCGTCTTCCAGCCCCAGGTCCAGTTCTTGCTGGCCGGCGGCCAGTCGCTGACGCGCCACCGCTTTGAGCGTTTCCAGTTCGGCGTCGTCGTGAGCTGAGCCGATGTGCTCGATTTCCCGGGATCTGCGGCGGGAGGAGTAGACGATCTGCACCGCCCGGGCACCTGAGGCTGTCTTCACCGTCCGCACGTACGGAGACACGCCACCAGGGTAGAGACATGATCGACTTAGTGCGCACTTTTCGCTGATCCCGACGGGAAACCACGAGGTCAGAGCCTTGCACTCAACGGTGATCTCGGAACATGAGCCAAGTCAGGAGAGTCGAAGCATTGGCCCACACCATCCGAACATGGGAACCCATGCTGATACCGGGCCTACTACAGACGGAAAGCTACGCCAGACAGGTGTTCCGAGGCAGGCCGGGGGTCACCGCGGAGGAGGTCGAGAACGCCGTACGGTTCCGCATGCACCGGCAGGCTGTTCTCTCCCGGCCCCGTCCGCCCATGTACTCGGCTCTGATCGACGAGAGCGTCCTCCGCAGACCGGTAGGCGGAAGGGAACTGATGCGAGAGCATTTGGCCAAGCTCTTGGAAGTCCTCAATCCTCCCTATCTGACAGTGAGAATCGTGCCTCTCTCGGCGGGACTCACCACCGGCTGTCTCGGCGCGTTCGAAGTGGCGACCCTCCGAGACTGCGGCCCCGATCACGCCTACCTGGAAAGCGCGGAAGAGGGCAGGGTGACTAATCGCGCGCAAACCGTACAGGCGCTTATTGTGCGATGGGAGGCCCTATCCAGCATGGCGTATCCCGTGGACAAGAGCCGGGACCTGATTCACGAGGTGATGAAGAGCTATGGCTAACACGAACAGTTTGCCCCTGGGTGTGTGGACCAAAGCAAAGGCGTCCGGCGACAACGGCGGGAGCTGTGTCGAGGTGATGCGGCGGCCCGATGACAGCGTTCTCGTCAGGGACACCAAGGACCGGGGGAAGGGGCCGGTCCTGGCGTTCACGCGGGACGAGTGGGGGGCTTTTCTGGACGGGGTGGTCAAGGGGGAGTTCGACCTTCCCTGAATCAGGGCTTCTGTTCCGCGATACGGGCGAAGGCGTGGATGTCCAGTTGCTCGCCTCGTACCGATGGGTCCACTCCTGCGGCGCGCAGCGCCTGCTCCGCCGCTGACGCGCTGCCCGCCCAGGACGCGAGGGCCGCGCGGAGAGTTTTGCGGCGCTGGGCGAAGGCGGCGTCGATCACCGCGAAGACCTCCTCACGAGGGGCGGTGGTCGGCGGCGGGTCGCGGCGTTCCAGGGAGACGAGGCCCGAGTCGACGTTCGGGACCGGCCAGAAGACCGTGCGACCGACCGGGCCGGCTCTGCGTACGTCGGCGTACCAGGCGGCCTTGACCGACGGGATCCCGTACGCCTTGGAGCCCGGGGCGGCGGCGAGCCGGTCGGCGACCTCCGCCTGCACCATGACGAGGCCCTTGCGCAGCGACGGCAGGACCTCCAGCAGGTGGAGCACCACCGGGACGGCGACGTTGTAGGGCAGGTTGGCGACCAGCGCCGTGGGGGTGTGGCCCAGGTCGCCAGGGGTGATCTTCATGGCGTCGGCCTGGATCACGGTGAGCTTGTCGGCGAGGCCGCGTTCGGCGACCGTCTCCGGGAGCTGCGCGGCCAGCACCGGGTCGATCTCGACGGCCACCACGTGGCGGGCCTCCGGCAGCAGCGCCAGCGTGAGGGAGCCGAGGCCGGGACCCACCTCGATGACCACGTCGTCCGGTGTCACCCCGGCGACGCGGACGATTCGCCGGACGGTGCCGCCGTCGATCACGAAGTTCTGGCCTAGCTTTTTGGTGGGGCGCAGATCTAGCTTGTTCGCCAAAATACGTATTTCTGCTGGGCCCAGGAGCCTCATCATCCAATAAGTGTCGCGCATCGAAGAACCTGTGATGGCGCACGGGGGTCGGGTGAGGGGAGGATTGGGTGGAACAGGAAGGGACATCCCTGATGGAGCCAACAGGCGCCGCCCCGCTTCGCCCGAGGGACTTACGGGAGATCGGGCCGTACCGGCTGCTGGGACGGCTCGGCGAAGGCGGCATGGGGACCGTCTTCCTCGCCCGCGCCCCGACGGGGCGGTTCGTCGCGGTCAAGGTGGTGAAGGCCGAGTTCGCCAACCAGGAGGGGTTCGCGGCCCGGTTCCACGCCGAGGTGGACAACGCGCGGCGGGTGGCGTCGTTCTGTACGGCGCAGGTGCTCGACAACGGCAACACCGGCGACGGGCGGCCGTACATGGTGACCGAGTACATCGCGGGGACGCCTCTTTCGGAGCAGATCTCCGCGTACGGGGCGCTGGATCCGGGGCCGTTGCACGGGGTGGCGCTGGGGGTGGCGGCGGCGCTGGCGGCGATCCACGTGGCCGGGCTGGTCCACCGCGACCTCAAGCCGGCCAACGTGATCCTGTCGCTGTCCGGGCCGCGGGTGATCGACTTCGGCATCGCCCGGGCGCTCGACCGGGAGACCGGGTTCACCATGTCCGGGGAACTGCTGGGAAGCCCTGGATGGTGGGCTCCCGAGCAGGTCAAAGGCGAGACCGTCACCCCGGCGGCCGACATCTTCGCGTGGGGATGCCTGATCGCCTACGCGGGCAACGGGCGGCACCCGTTCGGCCGGGGCGACCCCATCACGCTCGCCACCCGCGTCCTGCACACCCAGCCCGACCTGGGCGCGCTGCCGTCGCCGCTGCACGAGCTGGTACGGCGGGCGACGGCGATGGAGCCCCGGCAGCGGCCCTCGGCGCAGGAGTTACTGATCGCGCTGGTCGGCGGGAGCGCGCCCGCCCCTGCTGCGGACCCGCCCACGCTGGTGGCGACCGACCTGATGGCGGAGTGGGAGCCGCCCCGGAACGTGGCCGACGAACCTGACATCACGGCGACCTTCACCACGCCGCCGCCCAGTGACACCATGGTGGACCGGGACCCTTCGGGGAAGGGGCGCGCGGGGCCGACCCCGCCTCGCCGCCGGGAGGGTCCCCCCTCGTACGACCTCCCCCAGACGGGCTCGGCCCTCCCGAGGCTTCCCGCCGCCCCCGCCCCCTCCCGCGACATACCGGAGGACGGGCAAGGAAACGAAGCCTCGGACGACGACCAGTTGACCGAGCCGGGGCCGCAAGAGGAGCTGTCCGCGCACGGAGAACTGGCCGCGCGGGAGGAGCTGGCTCGTTGGACGCCTGCCGGTCAGGTCACTGCCTATCCCGCCGATCAAGCCCGGCCCGCCGTCAACGATCAGCCTGCCGCGACGATCCCGCCGCTTGATGACCCGCAGACCGATCCCGTCTATCAGCGCCCGCGCGGCACCAGGTGGCTGATCGCCGCCGCTGCCGCGCTGGTGGCGATCACCGTCACCGGCGCCGTCCTCATCGTGACGTCGGGCCGCGACACGCAGACGTCCCGCCCCGCCGCCACCGAGACCCGTCCCAACGACGTCGGCCGCAGGTTCCAGCTTGGGAAGACGTTCGACGACCCGGTGGTGATCGTGCCGGAGGCGCCGACGTGCGGGTTGAAGGAGTACGGGGGAAGCACGCAGACCCAGGGCCAGCTCTGCGTGCTGCGCTGGGTGATGGTGAACCCGGGCGGCAAGACGTGGGAGATCGGCGACCCGGTGGTGAGCCTGCGCGACGACCGAAACGCCGAGCACGGCCCGATCGGCGGTGAACCACAGGTCACGGCCATAGCGCCGGGTGACCGGATCGACGGGGTGCTCGTGTTCGACCTCCCGCCGTACCGGAAACCGGTGACGCTCTCGGCGAGGGTGCTGAAGGACGGCGAGCAGATCGAGGTCAGGCTGTGATGATCCGTTCGATACTGCTGGCGTTGATGCTCGGCGCGACCGGGCTGACCGTCCCGCAGGCTGCGGCGGCGTGTGCCGGGGTGAGCGACTTCGACGGCGACGGGGTGGACGACATCGCCGTGGGCGACCCGTTCGCCAAGGGCGGGAAGGGCGCGGTGCATGTGATCTCCGGCGACAAGGCGGTCCCGGTGACCGTGCCGGAGGTGGCGGAGGGTGACGGGTTCGGCTGGTCGGTGCGGCTGGCGAAGGTGGACTCCGACGAGTGCGCCGATCTGATCGTGGGCGCCCCGTACACGGAGGTGGACGGCAACGCCGACGCGGGCGCCGCGTACGTGATCTACGGGGGTGGCGCGGCGGCGCCGCAGCGGCTGGTGGCGGCGGAGCCGGAGCGCGGTGCGCGGCTGGGCTGGTCGGTGGCGGCGCGCGGCGATCTGGTGGTGGTCGGGGCACCGTACGAGGACGTGGACGGGCTGGCGGACGCCGGGGCGATCCACGTGCGCAAGGGCGGCGGGGAGCTGCGCCGGGTGACGCAGTCGACGGTGGAGGTGCGGGGCAACAGCGAGGTGGGCGACCAGTTCGGCTACGCGCTGGCGATGGGTCCGGGCAACGGCGTGGTGGTCGGCGTGCCGTACGAGAACGACGACGGTCACGGGCAGCAGGTGGACGAGGGGGAGGTCGACTCGGGTTCGGTGGTGGTGATCGAGGACGTGCTGGCCGAGGAGATCGTCAGCACGAAGCTGGACTCGCCGACGGGCAAGGCGGGCGACAAGTACGGGTACGCGGTGGCCTGGGTGGACGGCGTCGGGCCGGCGGTGGGGGTGCCGGGGGCGGGGTACGTGCAGCTCTACGACGAGAAGCTGGCCCCGACGGTGCGGGTGCGGCAGGAGGGCGGGGAGGCGTTCGGGTTCTCGCTGGCCGCCTCGGCGGACGGCAGGCTGGCGATCGGCGCCCCGTTCGGCGGCGGGGTGCGGGTGGTGACGGCCGCGGACGGCAAGGACGACCGGCGGCTGCCGCCCGCGGAGGGCCTGTTCGGCTGGTCGGTGGCGTTCAGCGGCAACAAGCTGTTCGTGGGGCAGCCGGACGCGGAGCCGCACGGGAGCGTGACGGTGGTGGCGCGCAACTCCGACGCGCTGCGGCCGGTGCGCCCGCAGGAGGGGGCGGACTTCGGCGTCTCGCTCGGCTAGCCGAACAGGTGCGCCCCGCAGCTCGGCCACTGGCTCTCCCACGCGCCGGAGATCCGCTGGTAGAGGAGCTGCGCCCGGTAGGTCTGCTCGTCCGGCGGCCAGGCGTGCGGCATGCCGGTGCCGCCGACGAGCTGCCACATCGGCAGGCTGAACTGGTAGAGCCCGTAGTAGGGCCCGCTGGGGTTGTAGGCGGTGGGGTCGCCGCCGGACAGGCAGCGGGCCAGCGCGTCCCAGTCGAGCGCCTTGACCTCGGTGCCGACGGGCAGGGTGCGGGGCGGCAGCACGGTGATGACCTCGCCGTCGGCGGGGAAGGCGCTCAGCGGCGGGCTGATCAGCGAGCCGGGCTCGTAGTCGACGCCGGCGCGCCTGAGCACCTGCCGGACGGTGCGGCCGGTGGTGGTCACCTCGCGGCGGGTGCCGCCGGCGATGATCTGGACGGTGCGCCGGGTGTAGATGGTGAGGGCCATGCCCGACAGCGGCACCGGCTCGTAGCGGCGCGCGGACAGCCTGCCGTCGAGCGCGGACAGGTCCAGTTCGGCGAGCGCGTCGCGGACGGTGGTGGCGGTGACCAGGCGCTGGCTGGTGCGGCCGTCGACGGTGAGCGTGATGGGGCGGGCGTGGCGGACCTCGACGTGCACGCCGTCGCCCAGCGGCTCCCGCGCGGCGGGCCGGACGAGGTCGCCGTCGCCGTAGGTCACGTCCTGGTCGGCGAGGAGTTCGCCGACCGAGGCGGCGAAGCTGCGCAACTGCCGCCGCTCGCCGTCGACGGTCAGCACGACGTCCTTGGCCAGGCCGCCGAGCACCACGATGGCGGCGGTGGCCAGCAGCCCCGTCGCGCACACCACCGGCGTCCAGGGTGAGCGCCACGGGATCGGGGGGCGGGGGGCACGCCTCTTTCCTCGCACGGGCGACCTCCGGTACGTCTCCTGAGGCGCCCGACAGTAGCGGCGGGCCGACTCGCCACCCGCCCCGCTTCACCGAAACATGGTCACCACTCGCCGAAAACCGTGACTCCGTTGGCGCTGATGGCCTCGCACAGCTCGTCCGGATGGACCCCCTTGACCTCCGCGAGGCACCGCAGGGTGAGCGGCATGAGGTAGGGGGCGTTGGGCTTGCCGCGGTGCGGCACGGGCGGCAGGTAGGGTGCGTCGGTCTCGACGAGCATCAGCTCGGCGGGCGCGACGCGGGCGGCCTCGCGCAGCGCGTCGTTCTTCTTGTACGTGACAGGCCCGGAGAATGACATGAAATATCCGGCCTCGGTGCATTTCTTGGCCATGTCGGCGTCGCCGGAGAAGCTGTGGAACACCACCACCGGCGGCGCCCCCTCCGACGCCAGCACCTTCAGCACGTCGTCGTGCGCCTCCCGGTCGTGGATGACCAGGGCCTTGCCCGTACGTTTGGCGATCTCGATGTGCGCGCGGAAGCTCGCGTGCTGGTCGTCGCGGGACGCCCAGTCGCGGTAGTAGTCGAGCCCGGTCTCGCCGACCGCGCGCACCTCCGGCCGCCCGGCCAGCTCCTCGATCTCGGCCAGCACCTCGGGCGTGGCCGAGTGGGACTCGTTGGGGTGGACGGCCACGCCGGCGTAGACGTCGGCGTGGGCGGCCGCCACCTCGGCGTTCCACCGCGAGGACGGCACGTCGTAGCCGATCGTCACCAGCCGGGTGACGCCGACCGCGCGGGCGTCGTCGAGGATGCTCCGCACGCTGGCCGAGGCCGCCTGAGCGGCCTGGGCCACCGGGTCGCCGGAGTGTGCCTGCCGGTCGCCCACCATGATGTCGAGATGGCAGTGGCTGTCGAAGACCGGCGCCGACAGAGGCTCCGGCGGGGCGGGAAGCTTGGTCACGGGATCACCCTTCCAGCCGGGCCAGCTCCTCGTCGACGACCTTCGGGTCGAGCTTCTTGAACAGCGGCACGGGCGGCCCGAGCGGGGTGCCGGGCTTGATCGGCCGGTGCTCCCAGCGGGCCGCGCCCTCGTAGTAGCCCATGATCACCGGGTAGGTGGAGCCGCCGTCCTCGTCGACCTCGCGGATCTCCGGCATGCCGGACCAGTCGCCCTCGCCGCCCAGCATCTTGTAGACCTTGTTGGACGAGCTGGGCAGGAACGGCGTCAGCAGCGTCTTGGCGTCGTCGACCACCTGGAGCGCGACGTGCAGGATGGACTTCTGCCGCTCCGGGTCGCCCTTGAGCTTCCACGGCTCCTGCTCGGCGAGATAGCGGTTGGCGTCGCGGACCACGTCGATCGCCTCGGTGATGGCGTTCTTGAACCGGGACCGGCTCAGCTCGGCGCCCACCGGGCCGAACGCGTTGCGCGAGCGCTCCAGCAGCGCCCGGTCGGCGTCGGTGAGGTCGCCGGCCTCCGGGATCGCGCCGAAGTTCTTGGCCGCCATGGAGATCGACCGGTTGACCAGGTTGCCCCAGGCGGCGACCAGCTCGCCGTTGTTGCGGTTGACGAACTCCTGCCAGGTGAAGTCGGTGTCCTGGCTCTCCGGGCCGGCGACGGCGATGTAGTAGCGCAGCGCGTCGGCGTCGTAGCGCTCCAGGAAGTCGCGCACGTAGATGACGACCTGCCGGGAGGAGGAGAACTTCTTGCCCTCCATCGTCAGGAACTCGCTGGAGACCACCTCGGAGGGCACGTTGAGCGCGCCGAGCGAGCCCGGCTTGCCGCCCTTGTCGCCCTGCCCGCTGTAGCCGAACAGCATCGCCGGCCAGATCTCGGCGTGGAAGACGATGTTGTCCTTGCCCATGAAGTAGTAGCCCCGGGCGTCGGGGTCCTGCCACCACTGGCGCCAGGCGTCGGGGTCGCCGGTGCGCCGGGCCCACTCTATGGACGCCGACAGGTAGCCGACCACCGCGTCGAACCACACGTACAGCCGCTTGTTGGGCTGGTCGCGCCAGCCGTCGAGCGGGATCGGCACGCCCCAGTCGAGGTCGCGGCTGATCGCCCGCGGCTGCAGGTCGCCGAGCAGGTTGAGGGCGAACTTGAGCACGTTGGGCCGCCACTCGCCCTGCTTGCTGCGCAGGTAGTTGCCGAGCACCTCGGTGAAGGCGGGCAGGTCGAGCATGAAGTGCTCGGTCTCGACGAAGACCGGCTTCTCGCCGTTGATGCGGCTCACCGGGTTGACCAGCTGGATCGGGTCGAGCTGGTTGCCGCAGTTGTCGCACTGGTCGCCCCGCGCCCCGTCGTAGCCGCAGAGGGGGCAGGTGCCCTCGATGTAGCGGTCGGGGAGGGTGCGCCCGGTGGAGGGCGAGATGGCCCCCATCGTGGTCTTGGGGAAGATGTAGCCGTTGTCGTACAGGCCTTTGAAGATCTCCTGCGTGACGTCGTAGTGGTTGCGCGTGGTCGTACGCGTGAACAGGTCGTAGGAGAGCCCCAGCCCCGTGAGGTCCTCGGCGATGACCCGGTTGTAGCGGTCGGCCAGCTCCTTGGCCGTGACGCCTTCCTTGTCGGCCTGCACCTGGATGGGTGTGCCGTGCTCGTCGGTGCCGGAGACCATCAGCACCTTGTTGCCCGCCATTCGCTGGTAGCGACTGAAGATGTCGGACGGCACGCCGAACCCGGAGACGTGCCCGATGTGGCGGGGGCCGTTGGCGTAGGGCCACGCGACGGCGGTCAATATGTGCTGGGACATGTGTCCAAGCCTACGGCTCACCGTCGCGCGCCTCGAACCGAACCGCTACAGTGTCCCGGCTGTGCCCGCCGTGCGCTCCTCGCGGGTGAGGGCCTCGGCCGCCTCCTCGGCGGCGCGGGCCGCCACGTCGACGGAGGTCTCGCGGGTGCGGCGGATGCCGAGGATGCTGACGAACAGCGACGCGAAGATCGTCTGGAAGCTCATGATGAGCGCGGTGGCCGCCGGGACGACGATGCGCAGCGACTCGCGCGGGTCGAGCGCGCCCCAGCTCCGCACCTGCCAGTGGGCCAGCGACATGACGAGGCCGACGAGACCGGCCACGGCCAGCAGGCCGCCCACGATCAGGCCGCGTTCCAGCGTGACCATGCTGATCAGCTTGCGCACCCGCCGCGACTCGGGCAGGAACCCTTCCTCCGCCGCGTACACCTTGGTGAACAGCGCGAACAGCGCCGACTGGAAGCCGATCACCACCGCGGCCGACGCGCCGACCAGCGTGTCGACGTCGAACGCCAGCTGACCGATCTTGACCGGCCCGAACGTCAGCGCGGTCCCGGCCACCAGGCCGATCATCATCAGCGCGATGCCGGGATAGAAGAACAGCCACTTGGGGCTGTAGAGGAGCAGGAAGCGCAGGTGACGCCAGCCGTCGCGCCAGGAACGCAGATGGGGCGGGCGGGAACGGCCGTCGGGCGAGAGAGTGGTGGGCACCTCGCGCACGTCGTAACCCGCCAGGGTGGAGCGGACGACCATCTCGCTGGCGAACTCCATGCCGCCGGTCTGGAGCCCCAGCCGCATGATCGAGTCGCGCCGGAAGCCGCGCAGCCCGCAGTGGAAGTCACCGATATTGGACGGGAAGAACAGCCGCCCGATGAACGAGAGGACCGGGTTGCCGAGGTAGCGGTGGAGCGGGGGCATGGCGCCCGGCGCGATGCCGCCCTTGAACCGGTTGCCCATCACCAGGTCGGCGCCGTCGCGCAGCTGCTCCACGAACGGCATCAGCGCGCCGAAGTCGTAGGAGTCGTCGGCGTCGCCCATGATCACATATTTGCCCCGAGCGGCCCGGATCCCCCCAAGCAGGGCGTTTCCATAGCCTTTCTCATCAACGTGGACGACACGTGCGCCGGCGTCGCGGGCGAGCTGCTGTGAGCCGTCCGTACTGCCGTTGTCGGCGATCAGCACCTCGCCCTCGATGCCGTGCTCCTCCATGCACGCCAGGGCCTTGCGCACACAGACTTCCACGGTCTCGGCCTCGTTGAGGCAGGGCATGACCACCGTCAGTTCCACGTCTCAACCCTTCAGTTACGGCACATCCAGCACACCATCATGCCGTGTGCCCAGCAATGGTCGCGGCATGTCTCCCGAACGACTGGCATTCTTTACAGCATGGTGAGCGTCGCGGAGGACACGTCTGTGGACAACTCCGCCATCGGCCGGACAGCCCGCGTGCTGTCGTTTCTGCGCCGTCATCGGGTGTTCGCCGCGGCCTTCGCCGGGGGTGCGGTGCTGCGGATCATCACCATGCTCGGCTACGGGCCGGCGATGTGGTTCAACGATTCGTACGAGTACGTTTCGGTCGCTCTGCACCCGCGCCCGCACCCGATCCGGCCCGACGGCTACGGCTTCTGGCTGCTGCTGCTCAAGCCTTTTCACAGCTTCACCCTGGTGACCTTTACCCAGCACCTGATGGGGCTGGCCACGGCGGTGCTCATCTACGCGCTGCTGCTGCGGAAGTTCCGGCTGCCCAAGTGGGGCGCGACGCTGGCCGCCGCGCCGGTGCTGTTCGACGCGTACCAGATCCAGCTCGAACAGCTGATCATGTCCGACACCCAGTTCACCCTGCTGGTGGTGGCCGTGATCACGCTGGTGCTCTGGCACCGGCGGATGTCGTGGCGGATGGGCGTCCTGGTCGGCCTGCTGCTGGCGCTCACCTGGCTGACCCGCTCGATCGGCCTGCCCGTCCTCGCGCTGGTGCTGGTCTACCTGCTCATCAAGCGCACCGGGTGGAAGACGATCGTGGCGGTCCTGACCGCCTGCGCCATCCCCGTCGCCGCGTACATGGGCTGGTTCGCCAGCGCGTTCGGCAAGTTCGCGATGACCAACAGCGACGGGCTCATCCTCTACATGCGCACGGCGATCTTCGCCGACTGCGAGAAGATGAACATCGACCCCTACCGGGAGGTCGAGCTGGTCCTGCTCTGCATCAACGACCCGGTCGACCAGCGCAAGGACTACGCGCAGTGGTACCTGTGGGGCCAGGGCAGCGGCGACGGCGAGGGCACCGGCGAGGTGCTCCACCGCTGGGGCAGCGTCAAGTTCACCGACATCACCAACGAGGCGGCCAGCGCCTTCGCGATGCGCGCGATCACCTCGCAGCCGGGCGACTACCTGCGCGTGGTGCTCCGCGACTTCATGCGCAGCTTCCACTGGGCCCGGCCGCGCTTCCCCGACGCGGCGACGTACAACATGTACGAGTTCAAGCCGTACCACGAGCTCGACAGCACCGGTAACCCGAAGCGGCTGCCCAACTGGCCGTCCTACCAGGGCCGCACCGACACCGACGCGTTCGCCTACGAGCAGGGGCCGCCCGAGACGCGGATCGTCTCCCCCTGGGCGGAGATCATGAGCGGCTACCAGAAGGTGTTCTACCTGCGGGGCATCATGCTGGGCGGCATCATGCTGATCGGCCTGTACGGGGTCGCGGTGCGCTGGCGCACCCTGGGCGGCCCGGTGGTGCTGCCCTGGCTGGGGGCGTTCGGGCTGCTGCTGGCCCCGGCGGCGACCGCCGAGTTCGACTACCGCTACGTGCTGCCCGCCGTGCCGCTGGCCTGCCTGGCCGCCGCCATCACGCTGCGCCGCGGCGTCACTTGGGGGCGGAGGACACCCACGAGCCCGACAGCATCCGGGCCCACCACTCCGCCTGAGTCACCGTCTCAGCGGACAGCACCGGGTGAAGCCACCAGAAGTTGATCAGGACGATGAGCGCGAACGCGCCCACCGCGGCGGCGCCCGAGGCCCGCCGCACCGGCGCCGCGTCCTCCTTGCCGAGCAGGAGCCCGGCCATGAGCGTGACGGCCAGCACCATGAACGGCACCACCGGGATCATGTAGAACAGGTACATGGTCCGGTCCTGCGCGATCGCGTAGTAGAACCAGGGCAGCCAGCCCGCCGCGTAGGCCAGCGGCACCGCCCCCGCCCGCCAGTCGCGGCCCGCGACCCACCACGCCACGCAGCCGAACAGGGCGAGGATCGACCCGTACCAGAGCGCGGGCGTGCCGACCCCGAGCACGGCCTGCGAGCAGGCGTCCGCCCCGCACGCGGAGGACGGCAGCCCGGTCGGGTAGTGGAACGACACCGGCCTGAAGAGCACCGGCCAGGTCCACGGCTCCGACATGTACGGGTGGTAGCTGTCGAGCCCGCTGTGATAGCCGAGCACCTGGAAGTGGTACTTCAGCCACGACCGGACCGAGTCGACGACGAAGAAGAACGGCCCGGACGAGGTGGCCTGCTCCCAGCCCCGCCCCCACCCGGCGTCGGTGACGAACCAGCCGGTCCACGACAGCACGTACGCGAGCGCGGGCACCGCGCCGAACGCGGCCGCCGCCGGCGGCAGGTCGAGCGAGAACGCCCCCCGGTACGGCTCCCGCAGGCCGATCGCCCGCCGGGCCCCCATGTCCCACAGAAGGCTCAGCACCGCGAACGCGACCAGGAAGAACACCCCGGACCACTTGACCGCGCAGGCCGCGCCCAGGCACACCCCGGCGCCGATCCGCCACCATCGGGGCCCGAGGTAAGGCCCGTGCGGCGACAGCGGCGAGGTCTCGTACCAGTCGACCAGCCGCTCGCGGGTGCGGTCGCGGTCGACCACCAGGCACGCGAAGGCGGCCAGGACCCAGAACATGAGGAAGATGTCGAGCAGCGCCGTCCGCGACAGCACGAAGTGCAGCCCGTCCAGCGCCAGCAGTAACCCCGCGAAGCAGCCCAGCAGCGTCGAGCGCGTCATCCGCCGCGCCACCCGGGCGAGCATGAGGATGGACAGGGTGCCGACCAGGGCGGCGGCGAAGCGCCAGCCGAACGGGTTCATCCCGAACAGCCACTCGCCCGCGGCGATCATCCACTTGCCGAGCGGCGGATGCGCCACGTACGAGGCGCACTGGTCGTAGTCGGCGCACTGGCGGAAGATGTCCAGGTCGCCCGCGAGGAGCCGCTTGTCGGCCACTGGATTGTCGGAGTCGCCCAGCGTGGCCCGCTCCGCCCCGTAGTGGAGCAGCGCGTACGCGTCCTTGACGTAATAGGTCTCGTCGAACACCACCGCGTGCGGCCGGCCGAGGTCGGTGAAGCGCAGCACCCCGCCGAAGATCGCGACGGCGATCGGCCCGAGCCACCCCCACAGCGCGCTCTCCCGCATCGGCGGGACCAGGCGGTGCCGCGAAACCCCCCAGTTCCTCACGATGGGCACACTATGTGGTGCCGGAACGCCTGTGAACCGCGTCGTACAGCTCGCGCTTGGGCACCCCGGCCGCCCTGGCCACCTCGGCGACGGCCGTCTTGCGCTGCTCCCCGGCGGCCACCCGGCGGTCCACCTCGGCCACCAGCGCCGGCAGGTCGGCCTCCTCCGGCTCGGCGGTGTGCCCGGCGACCACGATCGTGATCTCGCCCTTCACCCCGGCCTCCGCCCAGGCGGCCAGCTCGGCCAGCCCGCCGCGCCGTACCTCCTCGTACGTCTTGGTCAGCTCGCGGCAGACCGCCGCCTGGCGGTCGGCGCCGAACGCCCCGGCCATCGCCGCCAGCGAGGCGGCCAGCCGGTGCGGCGCCTCGAAGAACACCATCGTGCGCTCCTCGCGCGCCAGCGCCTCCAGGCGGCGCGCCCGGTCGCCGGGCTTGCGCGGCGGGAAGCCCTCGAAGCAGAACCGGTCGCTGGGCAGCCCGGAGACGGCCAGCGCGGTCGTCACGGCGCTCGGGCCGGGCAGCGCGGTCACCGTGACGCCCGCCTCGACGGCCAGCCGGGTCAGCCGGTAGCCCGGGTCGGACACGCCCGGCATGCCCGCGTCGGTGATGACCACCACGGTGCGGCCCTCAAGGAGGGTCTCCAGCAGCTCCTCGGCGCGGGCGGCCTCGTTGGCGTCGTAGTAGGACACGACTCGCCCGGAGATCTCCACGCCCAGCTCCCCGGCCAGCCGGCGCAGCCTCCTGGTGTCCTCGGCGGCCACCACGTCGGCGCCCGCCAGCGCCTCGCGCAGCCGCGGCGACACGTCACCCGCCTGCCCGATCGGCGCTCCCGCCAGCACCAGCCTGCCCTCACCAGTCATCCGGCCATTGTGGCAGCCGGGACGCGGCCGCCGGCGGCGCAGGTGCGGGGCCGTCCGGCAGGCGCGGATTGGGCCGTGTTTCTGGGTAAGCAGCGGCTTGAGCACCGTACGATGGCCGAATGGCGGTGACCGATTTCCCGTACCAGACCTCCGGCGAGCCGGAGGCTGACGAGAGCAGTTCCCGCACGTTCTCCCCGCGTGACCGGGTGATCCCGCCGATGCGCGGCAGCGTGTGGTGGGGCTGGATCGGCCCCCTGCTCGTGGCGGTCTTCGGTGGCGTGCTCCGCTTTCTCGGCCTGGGCCACCCGCACGAGGTGGTCTTCGACGAGACGTATTACGCCAAGGACGGCTTCTCGCTGATCAACTGGGGCGTCGAGCGCACCACGATCAAGGACGCCGACAAGGCGATCCTGGCCGGCGACACGAACATCTTCCAGCAGTGCACGGCCGCCAACCTCGACCCGTGCGCCTCCTACGTCGTCCACCCGCCGCTCGGCAAGTGGATGATCGGCGCGGGCGAGTGGCTGTTCGGGATGAACCCGTTCGGCTGGCGCTTCGCCGCCGCCCTGGTCGGCACGGTCTCGATCCTGGTCCTGGCCCGGGTGGCGCGGCGGATGACCCGCTCGACGCTGCTGGGCTGCTTCGCCGGTTTCCTGCTGGCGCTCGACGGGCTGCACTTCGTGCTGTCGCGGACGGCGCTGCTCGACATCTTCCTCATGTTCTGGGTCCTGGCCGCCTTCGCGTGCCTGGTGGTCGACCGCGACCGCACCCGCGAGCGGCTGGTCGACTGGTACGAGACCTCGCCGCTGTCGCCGCATGGCCCCTACCTCGGGCCCCGATGGTGGCGGATCGGCGCCGGGGTGTGCCTGGGCTTCGCGATGTCGGTCAAGTGGTCCGGCGTCTTCTTCCTGGTCGCCTTCGCCGCCATGTCGATCATGTGGGACTTCGGCGCGCGCCGCGCCGTGGGGCTGCGTTCCCCGTACGGCACCGCGCTGGCGATGGACGTGCCCAACGCGGCGGTCGGGCTGGCCGCGACGCCGTTCGTGGCCTACATGGCGACCTGGACGGGCTGGTTCGCGACGGCGACCGGCTACGGCCGCAACTGGGACCAGGCCACCTCGTCCGGGCCGTTCTTCTTCGTCATCGACTCCGTCCGCTCCTGGGTGAAGTACCAGTGGCAGGTCTTCACCTTCCACGAGGGCCTGGAGACGTCCCACCCCTACATGTCGGAGCCGTGGTCGTGGCCGCTGCTGCTGCGCCCGGTGGCCTTCCACTACGAGGGCGACAAGACCGGCTGCGGGGCCGCCTCCTGCTCGGAGGCGGTGCTGGGGGTCGGCACGCCGGTCATCTGGTTCGGCGGGCTGGCCGCGCTGGTGGCGCTGATCGCGTGGTACGTCTCCAGCCGCGACTGGCGGGCCGGGGCGGTGCTGCTGGCCTACGGGATGGGCTGGCTGCCGTGGTTCTACTTCGCGTTCGCGAGCAACCGGACGATGTTCCTGTTCTACGCGATCCCGATGGTGCCGTTCATGATCCTGGCGATCACGCTCTGCGCCGGATGGCTGATAGGACCGGCCACGAGGCTGGAGGACGGGAGTCTTCCGGCCCGGCGGACGTACGGGGCCGCCGCCGTCGGGACGTTCGCGTTGTTCGCATTGATCAACTTCTGGTGGCTGCATCCGGTACTGTCGGCCGAACTGATCCCCTACACGGAGTGGAAAGTCAGGATGCTCTTCAACGACCGCTGGATCTAGTTCAGTAACCGTCCATTACATGGTGATTTCTTAGGGTAGTCGCTGTGCTAGACCCAATACGCACGGGATTCGGTCATCGTCAGGGCTGGGGTCCATACGGCAAACTTCGAGGCATGAGTGCACCGGACGTCGCCGCGCTGCTGGCGGAGTTGGAGCGGTCCCACCCGGACTTCGCCGACGAGGCGAGGACCGCGGTCGAGTGGCTGACCGGCGGAGAGCCGCTGGAGACGGTGACGCAGCTGGATGTCTGCGAGTTCCTCTGGTACACGCTGCCGCTCAAGGTGGGAGGTGACCCCGAGCGGCTGGCCCGTTCGCTCGGCAGGCTGCTCAAGCTCGGCGGCCTCGAACGCTACGCGGCCCTGTGCACCTCCCAGACCACGACCCGGATCCTGCGCACGTACGCCCGGGACGGCGAGGACGCCGGCACCCGCGCCTACCACGCGGCGCTGCAGGAGACCGGCGTGCTCCCGCCGGACGTGCCGGAGCTGCAGTGGAGCATGATCATGGGGCCGGAGGAGCTGGGCGCCCACGTGGCCTGCTCGGCGGCGCTGGAGCTGGCCATCCTGGCCGGTGAGGACGTCGACCGGGTGGCGCTCACCCGCCGCTGGCTCACCGAGCCCCGCGCCGACCTGGGCGGCGACAGCTGGCTCCACCGCGTCCAGGGCGAGCGGCTGAACCGCTGGGTGCTGGGCCGCGGCCCGGCCCGGCGGAAGCTGGCCCAGCCGTTCGAGGTGCGGCTGCACGCCCCCGTCACCCCTCAGCCGCTCCCGGCGCTGCACCGGCTGCTGTCGCTGGCCGCGTCCGAGGGCACGCTGCCGCTCCGGCTGGCCCCCTCGCCGGAGGCGGCCCGGCTGCGCGAGCTGGCCGAGCACGAGCTGGGCGCGCTGAGCCGCGACGGCACCCGGCTCACCGTGACCCCCTTCGGCCAGGAGCTGCTCGAA
The DNA here is from genome assembly GCF_040675175.1 of Nonomuraea sp. NPDC049649. Taxonomy (NCBI): domain Bacteria; kingdom Bacillati; phylum Actinomycetota; class Actinomycetes; order Streptosporangiales; family Streptosporangiaceae; genus Nonomuraea; species Nonomuraea sp. NPDC049649. The sequence goes on along the minus strand of NZ_JBFAOH010000012.1, from coordinate 30,953 downwards.
TCCCCCTTGGCGATGTGGGACGCGGTGACCGCCTTGCTGCTGACCGGGAGCGACGAGTTCGAGCTGTCGGCGCGGGAGGCGGCGCTCATGCTGCTGGCCGACGGCGAGCTCATCTCCCCCGCCCAGCTCCGCGACCAGGTGTCGGAGGTGGTCGGCGGCGAGGGCTGGCAGGCCGCCTCGGGCCCCGAGGACGTGGCGGCGGCGCTGGAACACCTGGTCGAGCAGCTCGCGGCGCTCGATCTGGCCTTCGCCGACCAGCTGGCGGTCCGGCTGACGCGGGCGGGCGGCTTCGCCGCGCTGGCCGCGCTGCGCGCCCACGCACTCCGTCCCCGGAAGTACGTCAACGCCGCCTGATCCGCGCCTGCGCGCTGATCGAGTTGACCGGGTTGACTGGGGGAATGCAGAAGATCCTGGTGCTGGGCGGCACCGGCAAGACCGGCCGGCGGGTCGCCGCCCGCCTCCGCACGCGCGGCGCCGAGGTCCGCGCCGCCTCCCGGCGCGGTGAGACCCGGTTCGACTGGTACGACTACGACACGTGGGAGCCTGCCCTGGCAGGCGCCACGGCCGTCTACCTGGTGGACTCGCAGGGGCCGGAGGCGGCGGGGCTGATGGCCGCGTTCAGCCGGGCGGCGGTCGAGCGCGGGGTGCGGCGGCTGGTGCTGCTGTCGTCCCGTGACTGGCCCGTGATCGGCGACGCGGTCGAGCGGGCGGTCACGGAGTCCGGCGGCGCGTGGACCATCCTGCGGCCGACCTGGTTCGCGCAGAACTTCAGCGAGGATCCGATGCTGAGCGAGCCGGTCGACGCCGGGCTGGTCGAGCTGTCGACGGGCGACGGGCTGGAGCCGTTCGTGCACGCCGACGACATCGCCGACGTCGCGGCCGAGGTGCTGTTACACGACGGCCACGCCGGTCGGACCTACGAGCTGTCGGGGCCGCGCCTGATGTCGTTCGGCGACGCGGTCGGCGAGATCGCCGCCGCGACCGGGCGGGAGATCAGATACGTGCCGGTCTCCCCGGAGGAGCACGCCGCCCGTCTCACCGCGCGCGGCTACCACGCCGACCACGTCGCGCTGGTCAACCGGCTGTTCGCGGAGATCAGCGCGGGCACCAACGCCCACCTCTCCGACGGCGTCCGCCAGGTCCTGCGCCGCGAGCCCCGCGACTTCTCCGAGTACGTGAAATCCACCTGGTGACACTGCGGCGCCTGTCTATGAAGTGCCCCGGGCGTCCGCGAGGTCGTGTTCGGCGGCGACCTGCTCCAGGGTGAGGCCGTCGAGCATCCGGTCCAGGAGACCCTGGAGGAACGGGCATTCGCGCACCGGATGCTCGGCCGGGCACTCGTTCGCGTGGCGCAGGAACTCCTGGGCCGTCCTGGCCCGCTCGATCAGCTCCTCCAGGTCCTCGATCCGCTCGCGGACGGTGGCCCGCCACTGCTCCCCCGGCGCCTCCAGCACGGCGCCCGCGGTGTCCAGCGGGATGCCCAGCCGCTGCGCGCTGTGCAGGAACACCAGCCGCCGCAGTTCCTCCCTGCCGTAGACGCGCCGCCCCTGCCGCCGCCCGGCGGGCCGCACCAGGCCGCGCTCCTCGTAGTAGCGCAGCGCGGAGGCGTTCATGCCGAGCATCCGGGCCGCCTGGCCGATCGGGATGAGTTCGTCCATGTTCCCATTTGACTTCAAGTCGGCTTGAACCGCTTTCCTGTCAGGCATGGGAACCACGACATCCTGGGTCACCGGCCGCGAGCACACCTCGAACTTCGCCGTGCCCACCGGGCTCATGGGACGCCTGGCCGGCCGCGTCATGTTCTGGACCAACCGCCAGCGGGATCTGCTGCCCCTGCTCGGCATCCGCCCGGGCGAGCACGTCCTGGAGATCGGGTACGGCCCGGGCAAGCTGCTGCGCCTGCTCAGCCGTACGGAAGCCGCCCGCGTGGCGGGCGTCGACCCGTCACCGGAGATGCGCGCCCTCGCCACCCGCAAGGCCCCCGGGACCCATCCCGGGCTGGGCACCGCCGAACGCACCGGGCAGCCGGACGCCGCGTTCGACTGCGTGGTGTCGGTCAACAACGTGGCCATCTGGCCGGAGCTGGAGCCGGGCCTGCGCGAGCTGCACCGCGTCACCAGACCGGGCGGCCGGGTCGTGATCGCCTGGCACGGCGGCGCCACCCCGTCACCGCTCGCCCGGAACCTGCGCCTGCCGGACGACGTGCTCGCCACCCTGGAGAGAGCCCTGGGCGACCTGTTCGGCGACGTGACGCGGCACGAGCTGGCCACGCTGACGGCGTTCGTGTCCAGGCGCGGGTCATGCCAGAACAGCGGCACCCACCGCATCACCGGCCCCAGGGAGACGGAGAACGCCTGGTACGCCTCCCACCCCGTACACGAGCCGAAGCCGAAGGACGCGAAGAAGAGACTCTCCGGCAACGTGAACAGGTAACCGGCTCCGGCGGCCGACACCGCGAGCGCGGCGGACCACCATAATCGCGATCTTCTCGACATCCACCAGAACCTACTAGCCCGCGATCATCTCCTGGTGCCGCTCCGTACGGGTCCCGAGCGCGGCCCAGAGCGCGACCGCGATGTACAGGGCCTGTTCGGGCACCCGCTGCCAGAGCGGGGTGACGTCCTGCCCGGCCAGCGCCGCGTACACGTTGGCGGGCAGGAGCAGCACGAACATCACCGCCAGCCACAGCCCGGCCATCCGCCGGGTCCGGCCCAGGATCAGCCCGGCCGCGCCCAGCACCTCCAGCACGCCGGTCGCGTACACCATGAACGCCGGGAACGGCACGATGGGCGGCACCATCGCGACCAGGTCGGCGTGGGTGGTGGTGAAACCGCTGCCTTCCGGGGCGAAGTGCGCGCTGGCAGTGACGACCAGGAACAGCGCGAGCCCGTGGGCGGCGCTGACCCGCCACGTCGCGAACCGCCGCACCCCTAACGCGCCCAGCCCCCGGAACGCGAGCGTGGCGATCACCAGAACGAGTGACATATCCCCTCCTTGAAGATAGCGGCACTATCCAATTTCTAGATAGTGACACTATCCAATAGAGGCCGTCAAGCTTCTCTCCGTGATCACGACCGCCAACGGCCGCCCCGCCTTCGTCGTCAACGTCGAGGTCTTCCTGCGCCGCGACGACCGCTGGCTGCTCATCAAGCGCGGCGACGGCGAGTCGCACGCCCCCGGCACGCTCGCCGGCGTGGGCGGCAAGGCCGAGCCGGACGGCGCAGGGCAGCGGGTGCTGGAGGAGACAGCCCGCCGCGAGGTCGCCGAGGAGATCGGCGTCGACCTGACCGGCGTCCCCCTCGCCTACGCCGCGAGCGAGTTCTTCGTCACCGACGACGGCGACCCGGTGATCAACGTGGTGTTCGCGGCCCCGATCCCGCCGGACGCCCAACCGGTCGCTGCCTCACCCGCCGAGGTGGCCGGGTTCGTCTGGCTCACCCTGGCGGAGGCCGAGGCCGATCCCGCGTGTCCTGCCTATGTGCTGAGCAGCCTGCGCGCCGCCGCCGCGGTCTGACCCGCTCAGCCAGCCGGGCGGAGCAGCTCCCAGCTCCGCTCGTCGCCCCAGGCCGAGGCCGGGTCCACGTACGGGCGGAGCAGCGCGACCAGCTCGGGATCGCCGCGTCCGCCCAGCTCGTCCTCCGCGATCCGCCTGGCCGTGCCCGCCAGGAAGTCGGCGACCTGGACCCGGGGCTCGTGGAAGGAGTCGGCCAGCCGCAGCCCGGCCAGGTCGACCACCTGCTTGAGATGCGCGACGCGCTCCTCGGTGAGCCCGTTGTGCTGGTCGTGCAGGATCGACACCGGCCGCCCAGGGCTCCCCCAGTGCACGGCCGCCCGGATGATGGCCGGGATGAGCGGGTCCAGCGCGGGCATCGCGCCCGGCCGCTCCAGGAACGCCGCCAGCGGCTCCCGCGCCCCGGCGAGCAGCCGCATGATCTCCCCCACCCGGCCTCCCGCCCCGGATAGGTCCTCGACGTCGCGGAAGAACGGCCCGGCGGGCGCCCGGCGGCGCATCACCTCGTTGAACGACTCCAGGAACCCCGTGAACCGCTCCGGCCCCAGGGTGACCGGCCCCTCCCGGTAAAGACCCACGGCGAGGTCCTGGTCCCCGCCCGAGCACGCCACATCGCCCGCGATCACATCCGCGATCTTCCGTACGGCGAAGAAGGCCTTGTCGGCGAGGAACACCCGCGCCCGCCCGTGGATGGGCCCCGAAGGCCCGAGCAACCAGACCAGGACCGCCCGGTGCTTGCCCCTGAGCAGGTGGTTCGCCTTGTACTCGGTGGCCGGGGAACGGATGCGCTCACGGGTCTCGGCGACGCACGCCGCGGCGGCCTCGGCGTCGATCAGCACCGCGGCGTGGGCGAAGACGGCGGTGTTGCCGCCGACCAGCTTCTCCCCCTCCGAACCGGACTCGTCGCAGGCGATCTCAAGAGGCCACAGCTCAGCAACCTACGCCCGCCCACCCCGTATAGCCAGACGTTTTCCGGCCGATCGTGGCCGAACGTGGGGTCTTATGCGCGTTTGAGCAGCAGCGCTTCGCGGACGCTGCCGCCGCTTCCCACGGCGACCTCGTTGCCGTCGCCGTCCCGGGCGACGGCCGAGTAGACGGAGCCCTCGGGTCCGGAAGCGTGGCCGAGCACGGACCAGCTCCCGGTATTCGGAGGGCACGGCGTCAATCATGCAAGGCGCCTTACAGATATTTCGCCAGCCGCCTCACAGGTTTGCCGAATCCGCCGGCTCCAGGAAGCCGAGCGTCCGCTCCATCAGCAGCTTGGCCGCAGGCTCGTCGTAAGAGGGCAGGCTGGCGTCGGCGAACAGGTGTTCCTTGCCCGGGTAGAGGAACAGCTCGGCGGCCGGGGCCGAGTCCGTGAGGGCGCGGGCCGCGTCCAGGTCGCCCTCGCCGGCGAAGAACGGGTCGGCTTCCATGCCGTGGACCTGCACGGGGACGCTCTCGGGCCAGCTCTCGCCGAACTCCGCCACCGGGACGCAGGCGTGGAAGAGCAGCGCCCCCTTCGCCCCCGGCCGCGTCTGGGCCAGCAACTGCGCGGGCAGCACGCCGAGCGAGAAACCGGCGTAGACCACCTCGCCCGGCAGCCACTCGGCGAACGACCGGCCGCGCCCGATGATCGTGTCGAACCCGGTCTCCTGCGCGTACGCCGCCCCGTCGTCGAGCGAGTCGAAGACGCGCCCCTCGTACAGGTCGGGCACGTGGACGGTGTGGCCCGCCCGCCTGAGCTCCGCCGCGAACCCCCGCACCCCGGACGTCAGCCCGTGAGCGTGATGGAACACCAGCACCTCGGCCATGATTCTCCCTTCGGCCCGCCCAGCATGACCGAGAGCACCGACAGTTTCGGGATCAGACGACCGCACGGGTGAAGGGCGACCGAGAGCACCGACAGTTTCGGGGTCAGGCGGGCGCGCGGAAAGTCCGCCGGTAGGTGTCGGGCGGCACGCCGACCGCGCGGGTGAAGTGTCTGCGCAGGGTCGCCGCGGTGCCCATCCCGGTACGGGCCGCGATCTGTTCCACGGGGGCGTCGGTGGTCTCCAGCAGTTCCTGGGCCAGGTGGACGCGCTGGGTGTGGAGCCAGTGCAGCGGGGTGACGCCGAGGGCGCGGTCGAAGTGGCGGGCCAGGTTGCGGGTGCTCATCCCGGCGCGGCGGGCCAGGTCGGTGACGGTCAGCGGTTCGTGCAGGCGGGCCTGGGCCCACTGGAGCACGTCGGCGAGCCCGTACCGGCCCTTGTCCTCGGGCACCGGCGCCGTCACGTACTGCGCCTGCCCGCCGGGCCGGTGCGGGGGCACGACGAGGCGGCGGGCCAGCGCGTTGGCGACCGCCGCGCCGTGGTCCTTCCTGACGACGTGCAGGCACAGGTCGAGCCCCGCGCCCTTGCCCGCCGAGGTCAGGACGGACCCCTCGTCGATGTAGAGGACGTCCGGATCGACCCGTACGCGGGGGTAGCGGGTGGCGAGTTGCCGGGCGTGCATCCAGTGGGTGGTGGCCCGCCTCCCGTCCAGGAGCCCGGCGGCGGCGAGGACGAACGCGCCCGTGCAGAGCGACACCACCCGGGCCCCGCGATCGTGCGCGGCCCGTACGGCGTCCACCACGTCGCCCGGCGGCGGCCCGAGCTCCACGTCACAGGAGGACACCACCACCGTGTCGGCGCCCACGAGCGTGTCCAGCCCGTGCGGCGTGTCCACCCGGAGCCAGTCGCCCACCCGGCCCCGGTCCGGCCCGCACACCCGGAAGTCGTACCAGGGGTCGGCCAGATCGGACCGGTCGACGCCGAACACCTCGACGGCCGCGGCGGCCTCGAACAGCATGGCTCCGTCGTACAGGGCGAGCGCCACCGAGTGCATGTCCGGAAGTGTAGGCATATCGCCCTTCCGGACAGCCCCGCCCATCGGGTCCGCTCCCGTGGATCTCCAGCTCCGACGTCACCTTGCGTCAAGGACAGGTACGCGGGGAGAGAGCGAGCAGGACGGCCGGGCCGCCCCCGAGAGGAACGGCCCGGTCTTCAATGCGTCAGTCGGTGCCGAACTCCATGGCGGCCCGGTCGAGCGCCTCGTCGTCGTCCGCCACGTCGCCGCGGGAGGCGATGGCCTCGGCGCCGCCCTCCGGCATGTCGCCTATGAGCTCGGTCGGCGGCGCCGGCGGGGCCTGGAGGAGCGCGGACTGGCCGGTGCCGACCATGCCGAGCCCGGCGTACTGCTCCAGCCTGGTGCGGGAGTCGGCGATGTCGAGGTTGCGCATGGTGAGCTGGCCGATCCGGTCCACCGGGCCGAACGCCGAGTCCTCCGTGCGCTCCATCGAGAGCTTGTCGGGGTGGTAGCTGAAGGCCGGGCCCGAGGTGTCGAGGATCGTGTAGTCCTCGCCGCGCCGCAGCCGGAGCGTGACCTCGCCGGTGATAGCGGTGCCGACCCAGCGCTGCAGCGACTCGCGGAGCATCAGCGCCTGCGGGTCGAGCCAGCGGCCCTCGTACATGAGCCGGCCGAGACGGCGGCCCTCGTTGTGGTAGTACGCCAGCGTGTCCTCGTTGTGAATCGCGTTGACCAGTCGCTCGTACGCGATGTGCAGCAACGCCATGCCGGGCGCTTCGTAGATGCCACGGCTCTTGGCCTCGATGATCCGGTTCTCGATCTGGTCGGACATGCCCAGGCCGTGCCGGCCGCCGATCGCGTTGGCCTCCAGCACCAGGTCGACCGGGGTGGCGAACTCCTTGCCGTTGATCGCCACCGGGCGGCCCTGCTCGAAGGAGATGGTCACGTCCTCGGTCGGGATCTCCACCGACGGGTCCCAGAACCGGACGCCCATGATCGGCTCGACGATCTCGATGCCGGCGTCGAGGTGCTCCAGCTTCTTGGCCTCGTGGGTGGCGCCCCAGATGTTGGCGTCGGTCGAGTACGCCTTCTCGGTGCTGTCACGGTAGGGCAGGTTGTGGGCGTCCAGCCACTCCGACATCTCCTTGCGCCCGCCCAGCTCGGACACGAAGTCGGCGTCGAGCCAGGGCTTGTAGATCCGCAGGTGCGGGTTGGCGAGCAGGCCGTAACGGTAGAACCGCTCGATGTCGTTGCCCTTGAACGTCGAGCCGTCGCCCCAGATCTGCACGTCGTCCTCAAGCATCGCCCGCACCAGGAGAGTCCCGGTGACGGCGCGGCCGAGCGGCGTGGTGTTGAAGTAGGCACGCCCGGCGGAGCGGATGTGGAACGCGCCGCAGGCGAGCGCGGCCAGCCCCTCCTCCACCAGCACCGCGCGGCAGTCGACCACGCGGGCGAGCTCGGCGCCGTACGCCAGCGCACGACCGGGCACCGACGCGATGTCGGGCTCGTCGTACTGGCCGAGGTCGGCCGTGTAGGCGCAGGGCACGGCACCCTTGTCGCGCATCCACGCGACGGCGACGGAGGTGTCGAGCCCACCGGAGAAGGCGATGCCGACCCGCTCACCGATGGGCAGAGAGGTGAGAACCTTGGACATAAGAAGAGTATGCATTGCAACGCATGGTCATGCAAAGCGCCCATACCAACGTTCTCTCCGTCCTCTCGATTAACCCCCGTTACAGGACTTCCCAGCCGAGCGTCCCGCCGTCCACCACGGGCTTCCACCAGCCGATGGAGCCGCCGCTCTCCAGCGCGTCGGCGGTGGTCTTCAGCAGGGCGTGGTACGAGCGGATACGCACTCCTCCCGGCCGGAAGCTCATGGCACCTTGGTTATCCCTGGCGCCGATGTCTTCTTGTACGGAGTCGATCACGAGGTGGTTGCCCATGCCGTCGGCGGCGAAGGGAATCATGCGCCCGTCCCACCACTCCGCCCGCGGATCCACGATGTCCTGGTCCTCGACCGAGCACAGCAGGCCCCAGGTCTCGTGGATGTCCTGGACGCCCACGCTCGAGCTCCCGAGGAAGCCGAAACCACCGTTGTGCCGGAGCAGCGAGGCCTTGAAGTCGTCGGGGAATCGCAGGCCCATCCGCGCCTCCGCCGTCGCCACGGCCCCGGGCCGCGCGGGCTTGCCGAGCGCGCGATAGGTCTTGGGGGCGTTGGCCTTGAGCCACCTCTCGATCCGCCGCCACTGCCGGTTCACGACCCTGGTCACCTTCGGGTCCGGCTGCCGCGCGCGCGGGGAGGTGTCTCCGGGCAGGCAGTCCGCGTCCGGCGGGGCCGGCGGAGGGGCTACCGGGTGCTCGTCCGTCATGACGGGCTCGCCCCACGTGAGAGTGGACTCGCAAGCGGCCGCGGGGTCCGCGCACGGGTCGTCTCCGGACGGCAGGTCCACGGCCATCGTCACGTCATCGCTGTTCGAGAAGACCGCGGACTCCACCAGGTGTGTACACCCGGCCAGCACGACGAGCGCGAGCGCGGCGACGCCCCAGCGGGTCACCCAACGCCGGGTGACCGGGTCGAGCGGCGGCCTCGGCTCGCGCGGCTCCAGGAACCTCGCGACCGCCGGACGGTCGAGAACGGACGGTCTGGGCTCGTAACGCCGGAGGTCCTCGGCGGTCGGGACGCCCAGGATCGGCACGGGAGGCCACGGCGCCTCCTTCTCCTCCGCCGGCGGAGGCGCGCCCACCGGCCGCGGCTCGGGCTTGCGGGCGCGTACGAACAGCACGATTCCCGCCGCCGCGACCGCAGCGAGAAGCGCCAGCCAGACCCCACGAGACGTGATCAATCGCCGCACGCCCGGCAGAGTATCCATAATCAGCCGATACAGACGGCCAATCCACTCCCGAATCGCGCGGCAAAAGGGACGCGAACTCCTCACCGATAGGTCATGATCGGAACCCCGACCCGAGGATGACCAGTGGAATCCACACCCCGGAAACGCGGCAGCGGAGCGCCTTTTCTGGTCGTTCTCGGCTGGATCTTCCTCATCCTGGGCGGCCTCGCGGTGTTCACCACCGCGACGATCCTGGTGGTCGCACCGATCGGCATCGGCCTGGGATTCCTCCTCACCGCCGTCGTCGTGGCGATCGAGGCCCGCTGACTAGTGGCCGAGCGCGGCGAGCAGTTCGCGCTCGCGGCGGGCGCTCAATCCAGCGCGCCTGCCCCGGTCGAGCCCCTGCTCGCGCTCCCACCGCAACGTGTCGGCCAGCAGCTCCTCGCGGGGCCGGTGCCGCAGACCGGCGGCGAGCGCCGCGGACCCGTCCCGCGCCGACCACCCTTCCCACCCGGGCTCGACCAGCCACATCGGCAGCGACTCCTCCCCCATGTACTGGGCCACGCCCTGGTCGATCAGCCACGAGGAGGAAGCGGCGACCACCGGCCCGGTGTGACCGCCGGCGGCCCGGGCCAGCTCCACCCACTCCCCGAACGGCACCACGGGACCGACCGCGTTGAAGGTGCCCGCGATCCCCTTCTCCGCCGCGTCGAGCAACCAGGCCGCGAGGTCCCGTACATCGATCACCTGAGTCGGCGCGTCCGGCGCGTCGGGCACCAGCATCGGCCCGCGCGGGTCACGGGCGGCGCGGGCCACCCAGTAGCCGGAGCGCCCGCTGTGGTCCCCCGGCCCGCCGATGAGCCCGGCACGGGCGATGAGCAGCCGGTCGCCCACCACGGCCGCGGACACCTGCTCACAGGCCACCTTCGCTTCCCCGTACAGCTCCCGATCCACCTCGCGCCGGTCGGTCGGGGCGAGGAGCGGCGCCGACTCGTCCGCACCCGGCGTGCCGTGGGAGGCGTAGGCGTTGCCCGAGGAGACGTAGGCCCAGTGCCGGGCCCGGCCGCCCAGCGCGGCGAGCGCGTCGCGGACGAACCCCGGCTGCCAGGACACCTCGACCACCGCGTCCCACGTACGGTCGGGCAGCGCCTCGTACGCGGCGGGATCCCGCCGGTCGGCGGCCACCAGCGTCGCCCCCTCGGCCACGTCCCCGCTCTCGCCCCGGGCCAGGCACGTCACCCGATGGCCGCGCGCGATCGCCAGCCGCGACAGCTCCCGGCCCACCCACGCCGTCCCGCCCAGCACCAAGATCTCCATTCCGCCACTCAAGCAGCCGCGCCCCCGGCCGCCCAGCCCGATTCACCCTCAGCGGACCCGCTCTGGGCGTAATCCGCGACAGGATGCCGTCATGGCCGAAGGCACGGTGAAGCTCTGGAACGCGGAGGAAGGCTGGGGGTGATCGCCTCACCCGGACTGCCGCCGGGGCCCACTTCAGCGGCGGCCGAAGAGGCGCGTCAGCAGCCGGGACATCCGGGACGGGAAGGAGTCCGGCGCCGGGATGCCGACGGGCCGGACCCGGCCGTTGTGGATGGCGCTGATCTTCCAGCCTGCGGTGGTGCGGACCAGGACGACGGTCTGCCGCGACAGGCGGCGCCTGGGCAGTCGGCGCCGCCACGGCATCAGGACCGAGGCGGTGCCGTGGACGACGGCCACGTCCGGGGTGACGTACCGGATCGACTCCAGATCCCCGACCAGGGCCGAGCCGGCGAGCACGCCGCGGAAGAGCAGGTCGTGGTTGTGCTCGTGGCGCTGCCGGCCGCGGGCGATCGTGCCGTCGTACGAGACGTAGTCGGAGTCGTCGGTGAACAGAGCGCCGAAGGCGCGGGCGTCGTTGTCGGTCCAGGCCTGCATGAACGCCTGGAACAGCTCCCTGATCCGGGTGTCGTCGGCGGTGAGGGTGGTCATGACGGTGCCCCCGAAGGTAATCTTATTTCGACTATCGAAACGTAAGATACCCGAAAGATTCGAATGTCGAAAGATTCCGTCATCCAGCAGATCGCCACGCTCCTGCGGCAGTTGCAGCAGAGCTTCGACGCCTTCGACGAGGCCGCCGCCACCCGGCTCGGGCTCAACCGCACCGACCTGCGCTGTCTCGACATCGTGCTGGGCGACGGCCCGCTGCCCGCCGGACAGCTCAGCGCCGCTCTGAAGCTCAGCCCGGCGGCCACCACCACCGCCATCGACCGGCTCGAACGCGCCGGACTCGTCTCCCGCACCCGCGACCCCGGCAACCGCCGCGTCGTCCTGGTCGCCCCGACCGAGGCCGCCCGGACGGCGGAGACCGAACTCTTCACCCCCGTCGGCCTGGCGGGCGCCCGCGCGCTGGCCCGCTACGACCACGACCAGCTCGCCGTCATCCTGGACTTCCTCCAGACCGCCCTTCAGGTCCAGGAAGAACAGATCGCCCGCGTGACCGAGCCCTAGCCGACGTCAGAAGGAACGGTCACCGAACAGGATCCGCGCCGCCGCGGCACGCCCTCCGCGCGTGCGCAGGGCGGCCACCGACGCGGCCAGCTCCGACATCCGCAGGCACGGATCCAGCCCACCGGCCGTCAGCGGCGACACCGCGCCCTCACCGGCTCCGACCCCGCGAGCCGCGCCACCCCCGCCGACGCGCCGTCGAACCGTACGCCCAGCAGAACCCGCGCCCCGGCCGACTCCGCAGCCCGGCGCGCGTGCTCGTACACGGCCGCCATGTCGCCCACCCGATACTCGTCCCGATCACTGGTGAGCCGGATCGGCGCCCGCCGCGACGGCGGGTACAGCAGCACGTCCCGGATCCCTTTGCACGCTACCCGCCCGATACCTCCACACCCCGGCCACATTCCTCACGACGCGAGAAGATCGAACTGGAAGCCGACCACCACGAGAATCACGCCGAACCAGCGGACGGGCTGACCGGGTGTCTGGCGATCGAGCAGCCACGCGACCGGCCTGGCCACCACCCACTCCATCACGATCAGCAGTCCCCACCAGACAGCGACCACGATCGCGAAACCCAGGAGACCGATCGCCCCGGTCACGATGTAGAGGACGAAGTACGTCACCGCCAGCCCGCCGAGCGCGACCGCCAGCGCGACGGCACCCCTATGGACCCACCAAGGCAGTGTCGAGGTCTCCCTCTTCGCCACGACCGCCAGCCAGATCGCTCCGGCCAGGGTGATGAGGAGTGCCCAGAGCGCGATGTCCGGAATCTGATCGGTCACGGCATCCAACCAGCGGGCCGGGGCGCCGAGGTACCCGCTCAGCTGCCACGAAATGAAGGCGCCTATGGCCAGAAACAGAACTTCCATGACGACGGAATCCGCCGACCTGCTGGCGAGACGCCGGAAAGGCCCCTTCGCCATTCCCTGCCCCCACTTGCGAAGCCGGTCGGCCCCGACGAGATCCAGAACCACGGTGAGGCCGCCGGCGAACTGCACGAGTTTGCCCGCCCGGCCCCACCACAGCATGGGACGGCCCCATAACTCAAAGTCGGCGACGCTCTGCCCGGCGAGCCAGAGCGACCATGCTTCTGCGAATCCGACACTTCGCACGGCGTCACCCCTACGGTCGGAGAGATTGGCGCGGTTATTTGACCACCCGTCAGGTGGTCTTCTTCCCGTCCAGGGGGACGGCCAGGCAGTAGCGGGGCCAGTCATCGGGGACGGGCCAGACAAAGGCCGATGTCCGCTTTTTCGATGAATGGCGACTTTTGATCACGATGAGGTGGATCAGACGGGCGATGATGACCACCAAAGCTGCGAGCGCCGTCGTGGCGGCCCAGATGTAGAGGGCGGGCCACACGTACGTGATCTGTTCCAGCGTGCCCGCCCGGTTCATGACGAGGCCGATGAGGTCGGCGAGGCCGAGGAAGAGCGCGACCGGCAGCGCGTACGGGATGAGCCGGACGAACGGCCGCCGGCGGCGGGCCCAGGCGCGCGCCCGGAGGACGCCGAGGACGCCGAGTGCGGCGCTGAGCAGGGTCAGGGCGCCCAGCCAGAGGTCGGCGGTCATGGTGAAGGGGGCCGCACCGCTAGAAGGGCGGCCCTCGATGAGGTCGACCAGGCCGTCGGCGATGAGGGCCGCGTCGTCACCGGAGACCATCCCGGTGTTGGTGACGACGGCGATGCCGTGCCCGCTGTCCGGCAGGATCGTCTGTACGGAGTTGTGGGTGAGGAGCCAGCCGGTGTGCCGGAGCCGCGCCGCTCCCCCGGCGGTCCGGCCCGCCTGCCACCCCATCCCGTAGGTGCTGCCGTCCACGCCGGAGGGGGTCTGGGCGGCCCGCAGCGTCTCCCGGGGCAGGCCGCGGCCGGCGCTCTGCGCGATCAGCCATCTCGCCAGGTCGTCGCCGGTGCTGACGACGCCGAACGAGCCGTTGACGAACCAGGTCGGGTGGGCGCGCCGGATCACCCGGCCGTACGCGCGGACGTAACCGGCGCCCGCGCCGGGCAGGTCGGCGGTGGTGTCCACGGTCCGGGTGGCGGTCATGCCGAGCGGCCGGAGCACGGAGGCGGCCAGGTGGTCGGCGAACGGCATCCCGGACACCACCTCGGCCAGCCGTGCCGCGACCGCGTAGTTGGGGTTGTGGTAGGTCATCCGCGTGCCGGGTTCGGCGGAGAGTGGCGCGGTGCGCAGCATGGCGACGGCCTGCTTGAGGGTGTCCGGCGCGGGGAGGGTCAGCTCGGGGAAGGCCCGGTCGCTCATCCCCGAGGTCTGCTGGAGCAGGTGGCGCACGGTGATCCGCGCGGCGCGAGGGTCGGCCATCACGAACTCGGGCAGATAGGTCTGTACGGGAGCGTCCAGGTCGATCGCGCCCCGGTCGGCGAGGCGCAGCACCGCCAGCGCCGTGAACGACTTCGACAGCGAGGCGAGCGGCACCGGCGTCGCCGCGGTGACCGGCTCCCCGTCGGCGGTGTGACCGTACCCGGCGGCGTGCACCACCCGGTCGCCCTCGGTGACGGCGACCACCGCGCCGGGCAGCCCGGTCCGGGCCAGGTAGTCCCGCACGTACCCGTCGATCGCCCGCGCGGCCGGTTCCGGAGGCTCGGCCGCCGCCGGCAGCAGCACACCCGCCAGCGCGACGACGCACATCATCAGCTTCATGGCGAGAACGGTAGGAACCGGCGGCGCTCCGCACAGTGCGCGATCGTAGGGAACCCGCCCTTACTTTCGTCAGGTGCGCGGCGTCAGGGACCGCTCGCGATCCTCGTCCAGCGGGACCTTCTCCCCGCCGTACGCGGCGGATATCCGGGCCCGCAGCCTGCCCACGGGACCGGGCACGGCCCCGGGCGGGGCGGAGGTGAGCACCGGCACGGTCTCCTTGCCCCGCAGGTGCGCTTCGAGCTCCTCGTCCGGCGGCGTGTGCACCTCGGTGTACCCGCCGTCCGGCAGGCGCTTGATCACCCCGCTGGCCACGCCGTGCCCGATCACTTCGGCGTCCGCGCGCTGCAGGCCGAGGCAGATCCGGTAGGTGACGATGTACGCGAGGACCGGCCCGGCGATCACCAGCACCCGCCCGCCGTAGGTGGTCCAGTTGAGGCTGATGTGGAAGAACGCGGCGATCTCGTCGTTGGCGCCCAGCAGCCACAGCACGCCGTAGAAGACGACCGCGCTCATGCCGATGGCGGTGCGGTGCGGGTGGTTGCGCGGGCGGTCGGCGATGTGGTGCTCGCGGTGGTCGCCGGTGATCCACCGTTCGGCGAACGGGTAGATCAGCAGCCCGGTGATGAGCACCCCCAAAGGCACCACCGCGGGGATGACCACGCTCAACGGCACCGTGCCGCCGAGCAGGTTGACCTCCCAGGCGGGCATCAGCCGCAGCGCGCCCTCCAGGAAGCCCAGGTAGAAGTCGGGCTGGGAACCGGCCGAGATGTCCGCCGGAATGTAAGGACCGTACAGCCAGACGGGGTTGATCTGCGCGAAGGTGGCCAGCCCCGCCACCACCGCCAGCACGAACAGGAAGAAGGCGGTGGTCTTCGCCAGGAAGGCCGGGTAGAACGGCGCTCCCACCACGTTCATGCGCGTCCGCCCCTTGCCGGGCAGCTGGGTGTGCTTCTGCACCCACATCAGCACCAGGTGCACCGTGACGAGCACCAGCAGCAGCGCCGGGATCAGCAGGATGTGCAGCGCGTAGAACCGGGAGACCACGTCCTCACCCGGATACTCCCCGCCGAACAGCAGGAAGGTCAGGAACGTGCCGACCAGCGGCAGCGACATCAGCACGCCCTGGGTCACCCGCAGGCCGGTGCCCGACAGCAGGTCGTCCGGCAGCGAGTAGCCCGTCAGCCCCGCCAGCAGGGCCAGCGCGAACATCGTCACCCCGATGATCCAGGTGAGCTCGCGCGGCTTGCGGTAGGCGCCGGTGAAGAAGACCCGCAGCAGGTGGGCCATCATGCCGGCGATGAACAGCAGCGCCGACCAGTGGTGGATCTGCCGGACGAGCAGCCCGCCGCGCACGTCGAAGCTGATCTCCAGCGTCGAGGCGTACGCCTCCGACATCCCGACGCCCTTCAGCGGCGCGTAGGACCCGTCGTAGATCACGTGCCCCATGCTCGGTTTGAACCAGAACGTCAGGAACGCCCCGGTCAGCAGCAGGACGACGAACGAGTAGAGCGCGATCTCGCCCAGCAGGAACGACCAGTGGTCGGGGAAGATCTTCCGCAGGTTCCGGTTCAGGAATCGGGCCGCACCCAGGCGGTCGTCGAGCCACGACGATGTCCTGCCGATGGTGCTGGGCGGTCCGGTTCGCATGGGCCACTCCCTCGTTGTCCGCGTCATCATCAAGACGCCGGGCAGCGGAGGTTTGTGACATCCGCGCCTTTTGGGGGATGTCACAGGCGCGGCGCCGTCGGCGTCTTAAGGGGTGGTTGCGTACGAACGACCGGCGAGGTGATCCATGACGGCGTCCTCCCATATCGGGCCCGGCTCATGGCGGATCGTCCTGGAGGCGACCCAGGCGAGGCTGACGACGAGAGAGCGGCGGGGCCTGCGGCTCCTGTACGCGCCGCCCCGCGTCGACGGCTCCTTCTACCTGCGGCCCGACACGGCGCTGGCCGGCTTCTCCCTCCGCCTTCCCCTGCCGTCGCACCGCCCCGGACCGCCCGCGCTGCGCTGGGAGTCGGCGGACCTGGATCGCGACCCGCACGCCTGGCTGCGGTCCGGCCACCGGGAGGTGCGCGCGCCGGTCTCGGTCGTCTGCGCCGCCGTTCCGGGCGAGCGACCGTACGTGAAGATCGTGCTGGAGACGGTGTTCCCCTCGTCCCTGCTGCTCCCGCCCTGGCTCCGGACCCGGCCGGTGACGCTCCGCCTGTTCAGCGAGATCCGCCCGGCGTACTGAACGGCCGAAACGGCTGAGCCGCGGGGGCGTCGCCGCATAGCCTGTGATCGTCCAGCTTGTTCCCCCGATTTAGGGATATTTGATGATTCACGTCGACAGCCATGGCAGTGATGACGGGCGGCCCCCGCTGGTTCTCCTGCACGGTCTCAGCTTCGACCGCCGGCAGTGGGATCCGGTCCTGCGCGAGCTGGCGATCATCGATCCGGGACGCCGGGTCCTCGTCTTCGACCTGCCCGGGCACGGCAAATCCCCGGCGCGCGACTCGTACCGGCTGGAAGACGTCGCCGCGGTGGTGCACCAGGCCGTGACCAGCGCCGGGGCCGATGCGCCGGTCGTGGCCGGGCACTCGCTCGGCGGCGCGCTGGCGACCGTCTACGCCGCGCGGCACCCCGCCCGGGGCGTCGTCAACGTGGATCAGCCGCTCCTGGCGGGCGGTTTCCAGGACATGCTGCGCTCGATGGAGCCCGTGCTGCGCGGCCCGGACTACCGGCAGATCTGGGACCGCCTGCTGTCGGGGATGGGCGTCGAAGGGCTGCCCGCCGACGC
This sequence comes from Nonomuraea sp. NPDC049649, assembly GCF_040675175.1. NCBI lineage: Bacteria > Bacillati > Actinomycetota > Actinomycetes > Streptosporangiales > Streptosporangiaceae > Nonomuraea > Nonomuraea sp. NPDC049649. Next base: position 13,882 of record NZ_JBFAOH010000012.1, on the reverse strand, counting down.
GCGGGAGCTGGTCCGCTCGGCCGGCACCCCGCCGCAGGACCTGCTCCTCGGCTACTGGGAGGAGCTGCTGGTCACGCCCGCGGACGAGCTCACGCGCCGGTGGACGCACGACCTGGCGGCCCTGCGGGCGAAAGACGTCTCCTACCGCCACGTCAGCGGAGCCGACCTGGATCCCCGGTACCGGGACTGGCTGACGTCGGCCCTGCCCGAGGCGGCGGTGACCGTCCTCCCGGGCGGCGGCCACTTCCCGCACCTGGCCCACCCCAGCGAGCTCGCGAGGCTGCTCGCGCAGACCTGATCAGGGCAGGATGGGCGGCATGCAGGATTACATGCTCGATTTCGCCGAATATGTCCGCGAGCTGTTACCCGAGGAGCTCGCCGAACCGTTCATCGCCCTGGCGCGCCCGGCCGTCCGGCTGTCGCAGGCCGAGGAGGGCGAGACGGTCGTCGGCCGGCTGGGCGGGCTGCCCCGGCTGCCCGAGGGGGTTCCGTGGCCGAGTCCCGGCGCGGACATGCAGTTCCTGGCCGAGCTCGATTGCGCGGCGCTCGCCGGGTACGAGTCCGGCCTCGACCTGCCGGCCGAGGGCTCGCTGCTGTTCTTCGCCCACTGGGAGTGCACGTCCGCCCACGTGATCCTGCTGCCTGCGGGGGTCGAGCGGGTGCCGGATCGCGAGGTGCCCGTCAGCGGGGACGCGTGGGTGTACCCCGAGGTCCCGCTCGCCGGCGAGACCGTGGCCACCTGGCCGACGCGCGGCCATGACGAGCTGGTCGGGCTGGGCGACGACTTCTGGCACCGGATCGTGGGCGATGGAGAGGTGTTCGAAACCCTGCTCCACGATTTCGCCGAGGCGGACAGGGCCCTGGCGCACCAGATCGGCGGCTACTCCGACGCCCTGCACAGCCCGATCGAAGCCGAGGGGGCGCGGGCCGCCGGGCTGACTTGGAAGGACCCGGGGTTCGCGGCGGAGGCCGCCCAGTGGGTCAACCTGCTCCAGCTCGACGAGGACAACGAGATGATCTTCGGAGACGGCGCCATCCTGACCTTCGGCATCCGCCGGGACCGGCTCGCCGCCCGCGACTTCAGCCAGGTCCTCCCGCACGTCCAGGGGCACTGACAGCGCATGCCTGCCGCGTCGTCCGCGCGAGCCGGCGGCTACGTCCTCGCCGGCGTCACTCACCTGCTGGCGCCGGCCTTCCTCGTCACCGGCGTCTACCTGGTCTCCACCCTGTCGGTCGGCGGCGTCCTGTCCGGCCTGATCGTCCTGGATCTCGCCTGGCTGCTGCGGCCCCGGCCCGCGCCCTTCCCTGGCTCGTCCGTACCTCTCACCCGCGCCGAAGCATCTCATCTGTTCGCCCTGGTCGACCGTATCGGCGCGGAGCTGGGGGCGCCCCGGACGGACCTGATCGCGGTCAGCGGCGCCGTCAACGCCTCCTTCGGCACCTTCGGCCGGCGACGCCGGCGGCTGCTGGAGATCGGCTACCCGCTATGGCTGATCCTCTCGCCACAGGAACGCGTCGCCCTGCTGGCCCACGAGATGGCCCATTCCCGCAACGGCGACGCCCGGCACGGCCTGGTGGTCGGCAGCGCGCTCTACTCCTTGTCCGAGCTCCGCACGGTGACCAGGTTCGGGTGGCGGCCCGGGGACGGGGTCTCCCGCTTCATCGCGGAGGGGCTGCTCGCCGTCCTGGGCGTCCCCGTACGCGTGCTGATCTTCCTGCTGGAGCGGCTGCTGTACCGCTCCTCGCAGCGGGCCGAGTACCGCGCCGACGAGATGCAGGCCCAGGTCGCCGGCTCCGCCGCGGCGCTCTCGCTCCTGGACGTCCTGACGGCGCGGGCCCATGCCGCCGGCGCCTTCCTCTCCTCCAGCACGGTGGCCATCGGGACCGGGAACCTGTGGGCGGCGCTCCGCTCCCACCTCGCCGAGGCCGAGGCCGAGGAGCCCGCCCCCGCGGAGGAGGACCGGGTCGACAGCACGCATCCCCCCACGTACCTGCGCATCCGGCACCTCCAGGACCTGCCGCACCTGGAGCCCCGGGTGACCCCCACCACGATGGACCTGATCGAGGAGGAACTGGCCGGGACGGCGGAGCGGGTGGCCCGGATCGTCCGCGAGGACGCCCAGTCAGCCCTCTACCGGTGACGAGGCGCGCAGGGCCGCCGCGATCCACGCGAGGAGCTCCGGGCCGGCCGGCTCCGGCGGGGTCCCGTTGATCCGCGCCACCAGGTCCAGGTATCGGCCGTGTGTCGCGTCGTACTCGGGATCTTCACGCGGCAGCTGCTCCGCCACCAGGAACGCCTTGGCCAGCCGCTCGCGGGACTCGGCCGTGGCCTGCGTGCCGAACGTCCCGGCGGTCGCGTCCGCCAGGGCGGCGGCCAGCTCCCGGGCCCGGGGCGAGTCCGCCGGCAGCCCGGCCTGGTAGGCCTCCATGATCTCCTTACCGATCCGCGCCCCCTCCTCGTGGATGAAGTCCCACACCTCCGCGTCGGCCAGCCGCCGCCCCGGGAACGCGCCGTAGGCGTCCCGGAGGTAGGCGCGGACCGCGCTGCGGAACTGCGCGCCCCGCACCAGGTCGCCCAGCTCGATCCAGGCTTCGAGCTGCTCCGCCGTCGGGTCTTCCGGCAGTCGCGGCCGTACGGTCCGCAGCCGGTCCACGAAGCCCTCGGGCACGTCGAGGCCGTAGGCGACCTCGTTCCAGAAGTCGTCGATCAGCCGCTCGCGCTCCTCGTCGGGCATCGACACCAGCTTGCCCATCAGGGCGGCCTGCGCGGGCGTGCCGCCCTGCTTGACCAGGGTACGCAGCACGGCGCGCCGGGCTCTGAGGTCGCGTTCCTGCCGCTCGACGAGCTCCAGGTGCGTGGTGAGGAGCGCGTGCAGCGACGTCTCGCCGTCGAGCAGGCGGCGGATCTCGTCCAGCCCGGCGTCCAGGTCGCGCAGTGTACGGATGAGCTCCAGCCGGGCGATGGCCCGGACGTCGTACAGGCGGTAGCCGGCCTCGGTCACGCTCGTCGGCGCGATGACCCCGGCGTCGGAGTAGTAGCGGATGGCGCTGACGCTCAGCCCGGTCCTGCGGGCCACATCCCCGATGGGGTACAGCTCTTTGTCGTCCATGCCGCCCACTCTGGAGCCTCAAGCCGCTTGAGACTCAAGCCCTCGCGGCCCGGATTCCGAGAACGACGAGCACCACCCCCGCCACCCGGCCGATCACCCGCCGGAAAGAGTCGCGCCGCACGAGGTGCGCCCCCCGATGCAGAAGGGCCGTCCAGACCGCCAGCCACACCGCGATCAGCAGGGCGTGGACGGTGGCCAGGGCGAGGATCTGCCCGGCGAAGGGGTCGCCGGGCCGGACGAACTGCGGGACCAGGGTCAGGTAGACGGAGGCCGCCTTCGGGTTGAGCACGTTCGCGAGCAGGGCCTGGCTGTAGACGGAACCGCTCCTTCTCTCTTGTACGGGAGAGCGCGGCCGGGCGGCGGTCCACCACGTCCACACGCCCAGGCCGACGAGGTAGGCCGCCCCGGCGAGCTTGACCACGGCGAAGGCCCGGCTGGAGTGCATGACCAGCGCCGACAGCCCGGCGAGTGCCAGGATCGCGTGCGCGTACAACCCCGTGACCGTGCCGAGGACCACGGGGAGCGCCTGACGGCGGCCGTCGGCTGTGACGTGCTGGATCAGCAAGGTCAGGCTGGCGCCCGGGGTGGCGACGAGGGGCAGCACCGCCAGCAGGAACCCGGCCGCCGCGTACGGGTGGATCACGGGAGCACGGCGCGGTAGTGCGTGGTCAGGCGGCGGTCGTCGTCCAGGACGTGGAAGGCGAGCGCGGGCGGCTGCTCGCGGTCGGCGGGCTGGTCGCCCTCCCACGGCAGGCGCAGGGTCCAGGTGACGGCGGCCCCGACGAGCAGGGGGCGGCCCGCGAAGGTCGTGGCGGCCGCGGTGTGGGCGTGGCCGGTGAGCACGGCGGCCACCCGCGGATGGGCGTCGAGCAGCGCGGCCAGGTCGCCCGGCTGCTCCAGGCGCAGGGAGTCGGGCAGCGGGTGGTGGAGCTCGACGGGCGGGTGGTGGAAGGCGATCAGCGCGGGGGTGTCCGGAGGGAGCCCGTCGAGGGTGGCGTGCATCCAGGCGAGCGTCTCGGCGTCGAGGCGGCCCTCGTCGCGGCCGGGGATGGAGGAGTCGCACATCAGGATCGCGGTGCCGCCGATGAGGTGCAGCTCGTTGACAGGGCCCGGCGCGGGCGGCCGTCCCAGCAGCGCCTTGCGGTAGGCGGGGCGGGCGTCGTGGTTGCCGGGGCAGGTCAGCACGGGGAACGGGGCGGCCAGTAACGCGGCGGCCTGCTCGTACTCGCTCTCCTCGCCGTGATCGGCGATGTCGCCGGTGACCAGCAGGGCGTCGACCGGGCGCGGCAGGGCCCGCAGGTAGTCCATGACACGGGCGGCGCGCTCGATCGCCCTGTCGCCGCCGTCGAGGTGCAGGTCACTGATCTGGGCCAGCAACAACGTCATCGGATGGACCCTTCGCTCTAACGGATAACTACAATTAACCGTTAGGAACGATAGCAACCGGGAGGGCCGAAGTGGAACGCTGGCCGGCACTGGAGTTGGCGAGCACGATCCGCCACGACGGCGACGGCGGCGTCGCCGACGACCTGGCGACACCGCAGAGCACGACGGACTGGCTCCGGCGACAGGACGTCACCGGAGTCACCGTGGACGAACGGCTCCGCAGCGAGATCGTCGAGCTGCGCCGCGCCGTCCGCGCGCTGTTCGCCCAGGCGGTCAGCCCCGCGCCTCCGAGCCGGGCCGACGCCCACCGCCTGATGCCGGCCGATCAGGCGCTCGACCACCTCAACGCCGCCGCCGCCCGCGACGCGATCGTCCCCCAGCTGGAGTGGCCCCCGGACGGGCCACCCCGGACCAGGGTGCGGTCAGCCGAACCCTCAGCGGAGGCCAGACTGATCGCCATGCTGGCGCGGGCCGCCATCGACTTCCTGAGCGGCCCGCAACGTGAACGGCTGCGGGCCTGCCACGCGCCGCGCTGCGTCCGCTACTTCGTCCAGAGCCACGGACGCCAGGAATGGTGCAAACCGTCCTGCGGCAACCGCGCCCGAGCAGCCCGCCACTACCAGCGCCACCACGCCAAGCCCTAACCGATCAGCCGCCCGGCGGCGGCGTCGCATCCCCGATCTCGCGCTCTGCCGCGCCAGCGCCCGGTAGCAGCTGACCTCGGCCCGCCGGTGGCCCGTGACGAGCTTGGTCGCGATCCCCAGCAGCCAGGGCTGGGCATCGCGATAGGAGACGTCGTACGCGTCGCGTCTGCGGAACGCGACCAGGAAGGTCTCCCCGACGAGGTCATCGGCGAGTTCCGGCCCGAGCCGGAAGGAGACGTACCTGTACAGCGTCGCGGCGTGCCGATCAGGGCGGCGAACTCCTCCGGATCATCGAGAGAGCTCGCGATGATCTCGGAGTCCATGACCGACGGCGATGTCCCCGTCAGCATGGACGATCTATCTTCAGCACTGCGATACCCCCTTCGAGTTGTCACCCATGTCCTGTCACGGGGACCCGAAGTGTTCACGGGGGCACGAAAAGAACGGAAGCCGATACCCCGGGCAGTATCCGCAGGAGGAGGACAGGCCTACACGCCCGCAGTCATCCTCGACTAGGCGCCCAGTGATCTGCGGACCGCTTCGTCCACCAGGTCGTGGATCTCCTGCTCGGTGAAGATGTCGGGCAGCGTGAGCCGTTCCACGATGAGCCAGTTCAGGGCGAGGTAGAGGAGCAGGACCGAGGTCTTGTCGCCGGGCAGGCCGGAGGCGGCGTGGTGGGCGATGTTGGCGTCGATGTCCTCGCGGATGCGTTCGGTCAGCACGGCGCGCAGTTCGGGGCGGCGGGTGGCTTCCAGCCGGAGTTCGAGCAGGGCCAGGTAGCCGGTGTTGAAGGCGGAGACGCGGTCCACCAGTTCGTGCATGAGCTCGGCGTAGCGGTTCTGGTCCTGCGTGCCTTCGCGGCTGCGCGCCATGGTGGCTTCGTCGGGTAGCAGCCGTTCGTAGATGCGCCCGCCGACCTGGGTGAACAGGTCGTCGCGGTTGGCGAAGTAGTTGGAGGCGGTGCCGGGGGGCACGGCCGCTTCCTTGTCGACGGCCCGGAAGGTCAGCCCTCGCGCCCCTTCCCTGGCCAGCACCTCGATGGCCCCGTCGATCAACGCCCGTCGCCGTTCGGGATTTCTCCGCACTTGACACCACTCCGCCTGTAGTACTACGTTCACACCACTACAAGCAGAGTACTACATCCGGAGTTGCACAGTATGCGAAAGCTCGTCTACTACATCGGCGTCACCCTCGACGGCTACATCGCGGGTCCCAACGCCGAGTACGACTTCTACCCCCAGTCGAACCAGATGGCCGAGTGGATCGCGAGCAGATACCCCGACACCGTCCCCACCCACCTCCGCGCCACCATCGGCCTCGAAAACGCCCCCAACAAGGTCTTCGACACCCTCGTCATGGGCCGCGGCACCTACGAACCGGCCCTGAAGGAAGGCATCACCAGCCCGTACGCCCACCTGCGCCAGTACGTCTTCTCCAGCACCCTGAAGATCGACGACCCCACGATCCAGGTCGAGACCGGCGACCCCCTGGAGTTCGTCCGCCGCCTGAAGGCCGAGGACACCGGCCTGGACATCTACCTCTGCGGCGGCGGCAAACTCGCCGGCACCCTGCTCCCGGAGATCGACGAGATCGTCCTCAAGAGCTACCCGGTGGTGGCGGGCACCGGCATCCCCATGTTCTCCGGCCGCTTCAGCCCCACCCTGTTCACCCCCACCCGGCGCGAATCCTTCGACAACGGCGCCCAAGTCACCTGGTTCACCCGCGCCGCGATGTCATGATCGTCGGTGACACCTCACCGACGGGATCCGCCATGCCACCTCGCTCCCTCGTGCTCCTGGCCGCCTCACTCTGCGCGGGCGGCCTCGCGGCCCTGGCGTACTTCCAGGACTCCGACCTGGTGCTCCTGCGGGAACACCTGAACCACCCGTTCGCCTTCGGCGCGCTGGCCTGCCTCCTGATGGGTGGGCCGCCGCCGGGCTGCGGCGCAGGTGGTTACGCGTCCTGATCGGACTCCTCTCCGCACTGGGCACGGCAGGCGCGCTGCTCGTGGGCCTGGTCGCCCTCAAACTCACCAGTACGGACGAGGCCGGCTTCATCGACGGCCCCGACCCGTACAGCGTCAGACTCCAGCACTCGGCGGCGGGCCTCGGCCCGGACACGCTGACATGGCTCAGCCTCCGCAGCGACGACGGCCCCCTCAGCAGAGAGTGGCACCTCGGCTGCTTCAACAACGACGACCCCGATGACGCCTTCGACTCGGTCACCTGGACGGGCCCGGACTCGCTCGAAATCCGCGTGACGGACGGCCGCACATTCCCCGTGACCCTGGACACCTCGGGCCGCCCCCAGACCACCGCCACCCTGGGCTGCTAGCCACAGCGCTCGGCCAGGTCGTACAGAGTCAAGTCCCCGACGCAGTGGACGTGCGCCTGCGCCACCAGACGAATCTCGACGACCGTCCCCAGAGTCGCGAACGCCAGGCCGATGACCACGGGAAACCCGCACCCGAAAGCCCAGCGGACGTCACTGGCCCGATCCGAACGCCTCCCCGCCTTGACCACAGCACCCATCGAAACAGGCCGATATGCGGCGGACGCGCAGACGATGTAGAGATCCGGTGCAGGTTCACCCGGCGGGCTTCAGCACCGCCTCCAGTCGCACGACGCCCTCGCCGTATTTGTCGTCCAAGCGCCGCTGAAGCTCCTCGTCGGCCACCCCCTCGACGGCGGCGCCCGGCGGCTCGGTCAGCGTCAGCCGGGAGCCGTCCCACGTGCCGGCCACCGGTACCAGCCCTACTTCGTCCCCCGGGCGCTCTCGTGCCGCACCGCGGACCAGTCCCAGCCGACGACGTCCGGCCCCTCGCACTGGGGCGGCAGCGACGTGGCCACCGCGGCGCACAGCTGGGGCCCGTGCTCGGGGCTCTCCAGGACGGCGACGGCGTCGGCCGCGTACGTGACCGGCTCGGCACCGCAGGCGGTCAGCAGGGCGAGGACGAGGAAGGCGAGCGAGCGCATGATCTTCACACGTACGAGCACTCCACAAGGTTCAATGACACCGACCTACCCCCGCCCCTGAGGACTGGCCATGATCACCGTCGATCCCGTCCTGGAGACCCACGACGCGGCGGGCTTCACCGCCTGGCCGATCGGAGCGCCGCCGGAAGACCACTTCCTCGCCCTCTCCGGCCGGATGTCTCCCGCCGACGTCGGGACGGCCATGGCCGTCGTCTTCGAGTACAACGGCATCCCCGTCACCCACCTGACAGACGCGCGCCTGCACCGGCACCTCGCCGAAACGGAGGGCCTGCTCGCCCCCGGCGGGCTGCGCTTCCGCGACACCGCCGCCGGCGTCACCATCGCCCCCGGCTGCTGCTCCGGCCTGGAGGACTGGCGGGAGTGGTGGGGAGTGGTCCACGGGCGGGAACTCTGGCTGGGCCACGACCTGGCGCTCCACGTCACCCAGGCAGAGCACACCGTCCGGCTCCAGCAGGACGACGAGGATTCCCCGTACATCGAGATCACCCGCGACGAGCTCTCCGGCCTGCTCACCACCGCCCAGCAGCACCTCTCCGGGTTCCTCGACCTCGCCCGGCACTGGGCGGCCACCACCACCCCGGACGCGGCCACCCGGCTGATCTCAGCCCTCGACCAGCACTTGGAGATCACCGCTGACCAGCGCGTTTGATCTCAACCGCGGTTGAGCTGATGGGCTGCTCGCCAGAGTCCGAGGGCACGAGAAAGCGAGCAGCATGGACACCGCCACAGACACGTCCCACCACCCAGCCACCGCCGGCCGGCCGCCCCCGCTGACACTCCCCGTGGTCCTGGTGGGCGTCGTGCTCGTGGCGATGTCCATCTCCGGGACGGCGGTCGCGCTGCCGAGCATCGGCCGCGATCTCGACACCTCGGGCGCCCCGCTGAACTGGGTCGTCGCCGGCTACAACCTGGCCTTCGCCGCCATGACGCTCATCGCGGGGTCGGCCGCCGACCGGATCGGCCGCAGGCGGGTGTTCGTCGCCGCGGCGCTGGTCTTCGCGGCCGGGTTCCTCGCGACGGCGCTGAGCCCGACGATCATCCTCATCGACCTCGCCCGCATCGTCTCCGGTGCCGGCGGCGCGGGGATCATGGCGGCCGGCGGCGCCATCCTGGCCTCCAGCTACGACGGCGCCGCCCGGAACCGGGCCTTCGCCCTGATGGGCACCATGGCCGGAGTCGGGATCGCCATCGGCCCCACCCTCTCCGGGCTGCTGATCGACGCCACGGGATGGCGGGGCGGCTTCGCGGCCTTCACGGTCGCCGGTCTTCTGGTGGCCTTGGGCGCGACCCGGGCCCGCGAGTCCCGGGCGCAGGTCAGCGGCCCGGTCGACTGGGCGGGAAGCGCCTTGTTCGTCGCCGCGCTGTCGCTGCTCATGTTCGCGCTCCTGGAGGCGCCCGCGCTCGGCTGGCTCCACCCGGGCGTCCTGATCAGCGGGTTCGCCGGTCTGGCGGCCCTGGTCCTGTTCGGTGTGGTGCAGCGGCGCAGCCCCGCGCCGGTGCTGGCCCCCGCCCTGGTCGCCAACCGGGGTTTCCTGGGCTGGAGTCTCGCGACCCTGACCACCTCGATCGGGTTCCTCGGCGTTCTGGTCTTCCTGCCCACCTACCTCCAGGCGGCGGCCGGGCTGTCCGCCTCGGCGGCGGGGGCGGCGATGCTGCTGCTGACCGCGCCCGTCCTGGTCGTGCCGATGGCGGCGGTGACGCTGGTGAACAGGGGCGTGCCGGCCCGACTGCTGATCGTGGTCGCGCTGGCGCTGGTCGTGGCCGGGAACCTGTGGCTGATGGCGCTGAACGCCGACCACGCGGTCACGGCGGTCGCGGCGCCGCTGGTGATGATCGGCGTCGGCATGGGGGCCTCCTTCGGCATCACCGACGGCCAGGCGATGGCGCTGGTCCCGTCCGACGCCGTCGGCATGGCGGCGGGGTTCCTCAACACCCTGCGGGGCGCGGCGGAAGCTCTCGTGATCGCCGCGTTCAGCGCCTCCCTCGTCGGGCTCCTCGCCGCGAAGCTCGGCGACGCGGGCCGCGCCGCCGCGGTGAGCGCCGGACGCCTCACCGGCGGGGCCGAGCCCCGGGAGCTGGACGCGTTCACCTGGTCGTGGCAGCTGACGCAGCTTGGTGTCGGGCTACTGTGCCTCGTACTGTCGATCGTCGCGGTCATCCTGATCCGGGGCCGCGCCGCGACGTCCCGAGGCACTGCCTGACTCCGGGGAGAGATGCCGTGCGCGCCAGTCCGGACGACCATCTCACCATCGGTGAGGTGGTCCGGCGGACTGGTGTGCCCGCCTCCGCCCTGCACTTCTACGAACGCAAGGGCCTGATCTTCAGCGAACGCGGCAGCGCCAACCAGCGGATCTTCTCCCGGCACATGCTGCGCCGGATCTCCCTGATCATCGTGGCCAAGCGTCTCGACATCCCGCTGTCCCACGTCGCCGAGGTCTTCGCCACCCTGCCCACCGATCGGTCCCCCACCCACAAGGACTGGCAGCGGGTCTCCCGGATGTGGAAGAGGCAGCTCGAGGAGCGCCGCCGGGCCATCGAGCTGCTGGAGCAGGAGCTCACCGGCTGCATCGGCTGTGGCTGCCTGTCGATGAAGGCCTGCCTGCTCCTCAACCCCGACGACGCCCTCGGCGGCCGGGGTCCCGGCCCGGTGCGGCTCCAGGAGTCCGAAGAACTTGGACGATCGTACTAGTTGTACTAACGTACAAGTCATGGTGAGACGGGCATGGGCGGGCATGGCGCTGTTAGCGCTGCCGACGGTGCTGCTGGGCCTGGACGTGACGGTGCTCTATCTGGCGCTGCCGGAGATGGCGGCCGACCTCGGCCCCTCGGCGACCCAGACGCTCTGGATCATGGACGCCTACGGGTTCCTGCTGGCGGGGTTCCTGGTCACGATGGGCACCCTGGGCGACCGGGTGGGGCGGCGCCGGCTGCTGATGATCGGGATCACCGCGTTCGCGGCGGTGTCGGTGGCCGCCGCTTTCGCCCCGAGCGCCGAGTTGCTGATCGCGGCCCGGGCGCTGCTGGGGGTCGCCGGGGCGACGCTGATGCCCTCGACGCTCTCCCTGATCTCGAACATGTTCCCCGACCCGCGGCGGCGGGCCGTGGCGATCGGGGTGTGGGCCACCATGTTCGCCCTCGGGATGGCGGCCGGGCCGATCGTGGGCGGAGTGCTGGTGGACGCCTTCTGGTGGGGTGCGGCGTTCCTGGTGGCGGTGCCGATCGCCGTCGCCGTGCTGGCGCTGGGCCGGGTGCTGCTGCCCGAGTACACCGACCCGCGGGCGGGGCGGCTCGACCTGACCAGCGTGGGGCTGTCGCTGGCGGCGATCCTGCCCGTCGTCTACGCCGTCAAGCACCTCGCCTCCGACGGCCTCGACGCCGGAGCCGCCGTCGCGGTGCCGGTCGGAGTGATCGCCGGAGTCCTGTTCTGGCGCAGGCAGCGCCGCCTGGACGACCCGCTGCTCGACGTCGCCCTGTTCACGAACCGGGCCTTCGGCATGGCGCTGACCGTGCTGCTCATCGGGCTCGTCGGCGTGGGCGGCACCATGTACCTGGTCACCCAGTACCTCCAAGTGGTGGAAGGGCTGAGCCCGTTCGCGGCGGGCCTGTGGATGGGGCCTCCGGCGCTGGCGATGTTCGCCGCCGGCATCGGCGCGCCGCTCCTGGCCCGGCGCGTGCGGCCCGGCCACGTCATGGGCGCCACCCTGGGCGTCTCCCTGATCGGCTACGCCCTGCTGGCCACCGCGGGCCTGGACGACGAACTGCCGGTCGCCGCCGGGTTCGCCTTCGTCTACCTCGGCCTGGGCGCGATCGCCGCCCTGGGCACCGACATCGTGGTCGGCGCGGCCCCGGCGTCGAAGTCCGGCTCGGCCGCCTCCCTGTCGGAGACCGTCCAGGAACTCGGCATCGCCATCGGCGTGGCCCTCCTGGGCAGTCTCACCACCGCGGTCTACCGGGCCCAGCCGACCGAGGCGCGCCTGGCCTTCACCACCGGCATGAACCTCGCCTCCGCGGTCGCCGGGATCGCGATCGCCGCGGCCGCCGTGCTCTGCTTCCGCGCGCTGCGCCACGTCCCCCGCCTCGGGCACCAGACCCCCACTATCCTGGCGACCGAGGAGGGTGACGTGACCGATCGTGTTGACGGGCGGCTCGCCCGCGGCGCCCGACGCCGAGCCGAGATCATCGACGCCACCCTGGCCGTGGTCACCCGCGACGGCGCCGCCGGCGTCACCCACCGCACCGTCGCCAAACAGGCCGGCATCACCACGTCCCTGAGCACGTACTACTTCGCCACCCTCGACGACCTCCTCGTCGCCGCCCTGACCAGCGTCGCCGACACCTACACCACCCGCATCCGCCAGATCATCGACGGCGACGGCGACAAGCTGACCGAGTTGGCCGAACTCATCGCCGAAACCGCCGGCCCCGGCCGCGACCGCGCCCTCGCCGAACGCGAACTCGCCACCCTCGCCGCCCGCAGACCCGCCCTGCGCCCCGTCGCCCGCCGCTGGCGCGAGAACATCGCCGAACTCGCCGCCACCCTCACCGACGACCCCACCGCCGTCGCCGCCCTCGTCGCCGCCTCCGACGGCCTGTGCACCGCCATCCTGCTCGACAACGGCCCCGCCGACCCGCACTACCTCCGCGCCGTCCTGCAACAGGCCCTCACCTCGGGCGACCTCACCCAAGCGAGGTAGGCACCGTGGTGGTCTACGCCTGCTCGCAGTGCGACACCGTACTGACCTCGAGAGTGTCGCGCGTCGCGCTCCCCGACCACGCGGGCCAGAAGTACAGCCACGACCTGCTCCCCGCCCTCCTGGAGCCGGGCACGTACGTCGTGGACCCCGGAGACGGCCACCCTTGGCAGCCCGAACCGGAACCCCACGGCGTCCGCTTGCAGACGTACCACATCACCGGGCCGCCGAACCGGATCGGGATCGCGCCGGGCGACCTCCGCGGAACCGTCTTCATCCCGGACCGATTAGGCGGCTGCTGCTGCGGCTGGGACGGCCAGTACGGCCCCAACCTGGCGTGCGCCGGATGCGGCTCCCCGGTGGCGACCCGCGTCGACGACTGCGGCTTCTGGCAGGTGGTGTGGCTGACCCCGGAAGCCGTGCATCCCGTCGCCGTCGCCGGCCCCGCGCAGCAAGTCATCGACTGGACGGAACTGCCGACCACACCGCCCGTCGATCCGTGCGGTGAATGGCGCCCTGAATGGGAGGCCGCCGCCGCGGTCGCCCTGACCCACCTGCTGGCGGTCTCGGGCGGCAAACGGGTGTCCGTCCCCGAGGGGCTGGTCTCGGAGGTCTTCCGCCGTACGATCGACGGCCTGCTCCCTCCCGGGCCATCTGAACGCCACCTCACCCTGACCGGGCCCGGCCTGCCTGTCACGGCCACGGACATCGCCCTGATACCACGGCACCCGCAGACCGGCGAGATCTGGCCCTGCGATGCTGAAGCGGTGGTACCGCTGGCCGCGAACGTGTGGACGTACCTGGCCTTCCACGACCGGCGTGTTGCCGTCCGCCATGACGATCCTCCCCCGCTGCTGCCACGTACTCTCTTCCTTCCCGACGGGAGAGTCTTCCTCGGCGCGTTGCAGCGAATGGGGCCCCTCCGGCAGCCGTGGTTACGCCGTATCCATGACTCTCTGATACGGCAGCCGTAGATCGTGATCTTCACGGTGTTGCCGCTGGTCGTGTGGCGTGACGCGAAGAGCCGCCGCGATCATGTCGAGTTGTGACACAAG
>NZ_JBFAOH010000011.1:84020-210603 GCF_040675175.1 Nonomuraea sp. NPDC049649 | reverse complement strand
CCCGGAAGTTAAGCTTCTCTGCGCCGATGGTACTGCACTCGGGAGGGTGTGGGAGAGTAGGTCGCCGCCGGACAATCTTTGATATGGGAAAGGGCTCCGACGATCATGTCGGGGCCCTTTCTTGTTTCCTGTGTGGGGTCCTGGGGCGGTAGTCTCGGGGCCTTGCTTGTTTGTTTTGGAGGGTTCTGGGGTTGTTACTCTGGGGCCCTTTCTTGTTTGTTTCTGGGGCTCTGGGGTGGACACTCCCGGGCCCTTTCTTATTTCACCAGGGCGTCATCGGTCGACGGCCAGGCGGACGCCCAGGCCGATGAACAAGGTGCCGGTCGCCGTCTCGATGCGTCGGCGCACGGTGTGACTGCGCCGCAGCCAGCCCCCGATGCGGCCCGCCAGCACGCCGACCGTGCCGTCCACGACGAACTCCAGCACGATCAGGATCGCGCCCAGGATCACGAACTGCAGCCAGACCTGGCCGAGCCGTGGATCGATGAACTGCGGCAGGAACGCGACGGTGAACGTCACCATCTTGGGATTCAGAAGATTGGTCAGCAGACCGCTCAGGAACGCTTTCCTGCCCGGCATCCCGGCACCGGCCACGGGCAGGTCGCTCTTGCCTTTTCGCGCGTTCACGATGGTCTGCACACCCAAATAGATCAGGTAGGCCGCGCCGATGACTCGTACCACCGTGAAGGCGAATGGCGCGGCGGCGAAGAGGGCAGCCAGCCCGGCGGCGGCCACGGCGACGTGCACGGCCTCGCTCACCGCCACGCCGGCGGTGGCGAGCAGACCGGCGCGAGCGCCGCCGCGCATGCCGCAGCCCAGCACGAAAAGCATGTCGGGGCCCGGCGTGATCATCGCGATGACGGTGGTCAGGGTGAAGAGCGCTAACAACTGCGGATCGACAGGCATGGGGCGATCGTCACACGCTCGTTCTTCGCCGCGCATCCGGAATATCAGGCGGCCGCGCGGACTGGTGGCATCGGGTGAATCCGGCGGCCGTGCGACCTCGTGGCTCTAGGTGTGTCGGTAGTGGTGCTGGTCCGGGGCCGTCCGGGTGTGTCCGGCAGTAGTGCGGGTCCGCGGCGTCTTTGTATGTCCGGCGCTCGTGGCGGCTCGCGCGTCCGGGCGTATCAGGCGGACGTGCGGGCTCGTTTCCGCGGACTCAGGAAGGCGTGTCTCACAGCGATGGGAAAGGCACCGGGGGATGGAGGGGTCGTGGTGGTCAGTAGGGTTGAGGGGTGGACTTTCGTGCGGTAGAACGCGCGATCCTGGAGCGGGGCGTCGAGTGGGATTTCGAGCCGACGCTCGGCAGGATCGCGGCCCTAATGGATCTGCTCGGCTCGCCTCAGCGGGCGTACCAGGTCATACACATCGCCGGCACGAACGGCAAGACCAGCACGGCGAGACTGGTCGAGAGCCTGTTGCGGGAGCGCAACCTGCGGGTCGGCCGTTTCACCAGCCCGCACCTGGTGTCGGTGCGCGAGCGGATCGTCGTCGACGGCGAGCCGCTGAGCGAGGAGCGGTTCGCCCAGGTCTATGAGGAGATCGCGCCCTTCGTGGAGATGGCCGACGCGCAGGGCGAGCGGCGTATCCAGTTCTTCGAGCTGCTGACGGCGATGGCGTTCGCGGCGTTCGCCGACACCCCGGTCGACGTGGCCGTGGTCGAGACGGGCATGGGCGGCTCGTGGGACGCGACGAACGTGGCCGACGGGAACGTGGCCGTGGTGACGCCGATCTCGCTCGACCACACCGACCGGCTCGGCCCCGACCTGACGAGCATCGCCCAGGAGAAGGCCGGCATCGTCAAGCCGGGCTCCACCGCGGTGTTCGCGCAGCAGGAGCTGGCGGCGGCCGAGGTGCTGATGCGGAAGGCGGCCGACGTCGGCGCGGTGGTGGCGCGGGAGGGCCTGGAGTTCGGTGTGCTGAGCCGCGAGGTGGCGATCGGCGGGCAGCTGGTCACGTTCCGCGGGCTCAAGGGCGTCTACGAGGACGTCTATCTGCCGCTCTACGGCGTCTACCAGGCCAGCAACGCCGCCTGCGCGCTGGCCGCGGTCGAGGCGCTGACCGGCGGCGACGAGCCGCTCGACGTGGAGCTGGTGCGTGCGGCGTTCGGGGAGGCGGCCTCGCCGGGGAGGCTGGAGGTGGTGCGGCGCAACCCCACGGTGGTGCTGGACGCCGCCCACAACCCCGGTGGCATGATGGCGACGCTGGAGGCGGTGCACGAGGCGTTCGACTTCCCCAAGCTGGTCGGCGTCGTCGCGGTCATGGCCGACAAGGACGTCGAGGGCCTGCTGGACCTGCTGGAGCCGGTGCTCGCGGAGGTCGTGGTCACCCGTAACTCGTCGCCGCGATCGCTGCCGGCCGCGGAGCTGGGGGCGCTGGCGGCGTCCGTGTTCGGCGAGGAGCGGGTGCACGTCGCCGGGCGGCTGGACGACGCGATCGACCAGGCCATCGCGATCGCCGACGCGGACGGCGAGTTCGCCGGCACCGGCGTGCTGATCACCGGGTCGGTGGTGACCGCGGGCGACGCGCGGTTCCTGCTGAAGGCGGAGGGCGCCTGATGGGCCTGCTCGATTTCGAGGTGACGCCCGGGATGCGGCGGCTGGGCGCGAGCGTGCTCGGCATGGAGGCGATCGTGGTCGCGCTCGCCACGCCGGTGGCGATCACCGTGGGCGGTGTCGAGCCCGCGCTGGCGGTGACCGGCGGGATCGGTGTGGCCGTGCTCTGCGTGGTCGCCACCGCGCTGCTCAAGCGGCCGATCGGGTACGTGCTCGGCAGCGTGGCGCAGGTGCTGGCGATCTGCGTCGGGTTCCTCGTGACGGCGATGTTCGTGCTGGGAGCGATCTTCGCGGCGCTGTGGATCGCGGCGATTATCGTCGCTCGCCGTGTCGAGGGCGTGACTTCCCGCTAAAGTCGGGCCTCATGGCCGTTCCCCCGATTCAGCGGTCCCCGGAGGCCGCGCCGCAACGCGCAGGATCAGCGCCGATGCTCGACGCCGTGCTCGGGCTGCTCATCGTGGCGGCGCTGCCGCTGGCGATCGTCGCGATCCCCAATACCGTGTCGGTGGTCGCGGGGCTGCTCCCCGACGACCTCGACAGGGTCGCGCTCATGCGGGCCCACGGGCTCGCCCTGCCCGCGATGCTGCTGACCGTGCCGCTGGCCGTCCTGGCGCTGCGCCGGGTCAAGGCCGCCCATCTGCTCGTCGGGGGGCTGGCGCTGCTGGCCGCCGCCGACGCCGCGGGCGGCTACGCGGGCTCGGCCTTCGTGGTCGGCGTGCTGCGCGTCGCCCACGGCGTCGGTGCCGGGCTGCTGGTGCCCGCCACGCTGGTGGCCGCCTGGGAGCGGCCGCGCTGGCTGCGCGGGCTGTGGGCGGGCGTGCTGGCGCTGAGCATGCTGAGCGCTCAGGCGCTCGCGCTCTGGCCGCTGGCCGGGGCGACGGAGTGGCGCGTCACGCTGCAGCCCTACCCGCTGCTCAGCGGCGTCGCGCTGGCGCTGGCCGCGGTCTACTTCGTGCTCTGGCTGCTGCGCGGCGGGACGTCCGAGCCGGGTCTCCCACCCGGGGGGCGCGTCCTGCTCACGGTCCTTCCCGCCGCCGTGGTGGCGGTGGTCGCCGTCGGCGCCGCGAGCCAGGACTGGGGTGCCGGGCTGATGATCCTGCTGGCCGCGGCCGCCGTGATCGGGCTGATCGCGGTGGCCTCCGCCGGCGCCGCCGGGAGCCGTACGCTCGCGTACACGATGGTGACGGTCGGCGTCGTGCTGCTGCCGAGCGTCGCCCAGGTGACGTACGTGGAGATGGGCGGCATGGGCGGGCCGGGGCTGAAGGGGCTGTGGATCCCGTTCTGCGTCGCGGGCGTCCTCGCGGTGGCCGCGGCGGTGGCGGTGCGGCGGTCGTCCGCGTCCGGGCAGTGGCTGACGCAGCTCGGGCTGCTGTCCATGGTCGCCGGGCTCTGCTCGGTGCGGGTGCTGGTGCCGTCGGCCGACGGGCTGGTGCTGGTGGTGCCGTTCGCGCTGCTCGCGGCCGGTGCGGCGGTGGCGCTCACGGCGGCGCTCTCGGAGGTGCGGGCCGAGGCGGCGATGTCGGGGCTGGTGCTCTGCTTCCCCGGCGTCCTGGCGGGCTATCTGCTCGGTACGGGGATGCAGAAGGCGCTGCTCGACCAGAGCTCACGGCAGGAGTTCGTGGACAGCTACGTCGGGGTGCTGCATCTGTGGGCGCTGACCGGGGGTTTCCTGGTGGTGGCGGTGATCGTCCTGGTGTCGGTCATGGCGCGCCGGACCCCGGCGGCCGACGGCCCGCCCGCCGCCGAGCCGAGCGAGAACGGCGCCGTGCCGCCCGTGCCGCCGCCCGCGCAGTCGCCTGAGGCGAGCGCCTGAGCTCGCCGGAACACTCGCTGGAACACAGGGTGACCGGCGCGGGGCGGTAAGCTGTGGCGGCAGCTTCACGTGGCCTTGGCGGCGGAGCACCCCGGGCCAGGCCGTGTTCGTAGCGCTGTTCGTAGCCCGCATCCGCGACCCCTGTTCGAAGGAGAACTCCAAGTGTCCGAGCGCACTCTTGTCCTGATCAAGCCCGATGGAGTCAAGCGCGGCCTGATCGGTGACGTGATCGCCCGCGTGGAGCGCAAGGGCCTCAAGGTCGTGGCGATGGACCTGCGCACCCTCGACACCGAGACCGCCAAGGCGCACTACGCCGAGCACTCCGAGAAGCCGTTCTTCGGCGAGCTCGTCGAGTTCATCACCTCCGGGCCGCTGGTGGCGATGGTGGTCGAGGGCCACCGCGCCGTCGAGGCCTTCCGCTCGCTGGCGGGGCTCACCGACCCGGTGAAGTCGCCTCCCGGCACCATCCGCGGCGACCACGCCCTGGAGATCGGCGAGAACGTCGTGCACGGCTCCGACTCGCCGGAGTCGGCTGCCCGGGAGATCAAGATCTTCTTCCCGGACCGCTTCTAGGTCCACGCACGTCACGAGTGCCCGCAGGCTGTGAGCCTCGCGGGCACTCGGCGTTTCCGGGGCCTACCCGAGGGCGCGGATGGTAGCGCGCAATCCGGGCAAAATCGCGGTTGGCGGAGGGACTTGAGATTTTTGTGGGGCGCACCGGCTCAGTTCGCGGACTGGTGGGTACGTGACGTTACGATTCGAATTCAGTCCGTAGCCACCACGGCATTGGGTTCGGTCTTCAGTCCGTAGTCCTATGCGAACGTCACGGGAAGGCTCCGTTCCCCATGGGTAGCAAGCTCGCCTTTCTCGGCCGTGACATGGCGGTCGACCTCGGCACCGCCAACACACTGGTGTATGTCCGCGGCCGCGGCATCGTGCTCAACGAGCCTTCGGTCGTGGCCATCAACACCGCCACCGAGAAGGTCGTGGCCGTGGGTGTCGAGGCCAAGCGCATGATCGGCCGCACACCCGGCAACATCGTCGCGGTCCGCCCCCTCAAAGACGGGGTGATCGCCGACTTCGAGGTCACCGAGCGCATGTTGCGCTATTTCATCCAGCGGGCGCAGAGACGCCGCTATCTCGCTAAACCGCGCATCGTCATCGCCGTGCCCAGCGGCATCACCAGCGTCGAGCAGCGGGCCGTCAAGGAGGCGGGCTACCAGGCGGGCGCCCGCAAGGTCTACATCGTCCAGGAGCCGATGGCGGCGGCGATCGGGGCCGGCCTGCCGGTGCACGAACCCACCGGCAACATGGTGGTCGACATCGGCGGCGGCACCACCGAGGTGGCGATCATCTCGATGGGCGGCGTGGTCACCAGCAAGTCCATCAGGGTCGGCGGTGACGAGCTCGACCAGGCGGTGATCACGTACGTGAAGAAGGAGTTCTCGCTCATGCTGGGCGAGCGCACCGCCGAGGAGATCAAGATGACGGTCGGCTCGGCCTGGGCCGACGGCGAGGAGGCGCACGCCGAGGTGCGCGGCCGTGACCTGGTCAGCGGCATGCCGAAGACGATCATCGTCTCCGCCGAGGAGATCCGCAAGGCGATCGAGGAGCCGGTCAACGCCATCTCCGACGCGGTCCGGTCCACGCTCGACCTGTGCCCGCCGGAGCTGTCCGGCGACCTGATGGACCGGGGGCTCGCGCTCACCGGCGGCGGCGCGCTGCTCAAGGGGCTGGACGAACGGCTGAGGCAGGAGACGGGCATGCCCGTCCATCTGGTGGAGAACGCGCTCGACTCGGTGGCCCTCGGCTCCGGGCGGTGCGTGGAGGACTTCGAGGCGCTGCAGCAGGTTCTCGTTCCGGAGTCGCGACGCTGATGAGGGACTCTCGCCGGGCACGACTCATCCTGGGCATCCTGCTGACCGCGGCGCTGGTCATCCTGACCGTCGACCACCGGACGGGGCAGGACTCGCCGCTGCGGCCGCTGCGCGCGGCCGGCTCGTGGGTGTTCGGTACGGCCGAGCAGGCGGGGGCGGCGGTGATCCGGCCGGTGACGGGGTTCGTCGACGCCGTGGCCAGTGCCCCCGGAGCCCAGCGCGACATCGCCCGGCTGCGTGCCGAGAACGCCCGCCTCCGCTCCGACCTGGCGGCCAGCAAGGTCGACGCCAAGCGCTCCGCGGAGCTGAAGCGGATGCTCGGGCTGGCCTCGCTAGGCGGCTACAAGGTGGTGCCGGCCAACGTGGTCGCCCGGCGCGGCCAGCCGGGGTTCGAAGAGGTGGTCGAGGTCGACGCCGGCACCGACGACGGGGTGCGCGCCGAGATGACGGTGCTCAACGGCGACGGGCTGGTCGGCCGGGTCGTGCACGCGGGCCCGCGCACGTCCACCGTGCTGCTGCTGAGCGATCCCGGCTCGGCGGCCGGCGCCCGGATGGAGGAGGGCAGGGAGATCGGCGTGGTCCACGGCGTGGGCGAGCACGGCCGGCTGCTGCGCTTCCAGCTGCTCGACGCCTCGGTGCCGGTGACGCGGGGCACGCGCCTGGTCAGCTTCGGCTCCCGCAACGGCGCGCCGTACGTGCCGGGCGTGCCGATCGGGATCGTCGAGCAGGTCGAGCCGGCGTCGGGCGACCTGACCCGGACCGCCTACGCCCGGCCGTTCGCGGACCTGACCGCGCTGGACGTGGTCGGCGTGGTGGTGCGGCCGCCCGCGCGCGACCCGAGGAACGCCGTGCTGCCGCGCAGGGAGGGGACGAGATGACCGCGGTCGTGGCCGTGCTGGCGGCGCTGCTGGTGCAGTTCATGCTGGTGAACCGGTTGCCGCTGCCCGCCGGGGGAGCGCCCGACCTGGTCCTGCTGGCGGTCGTCGGGGCGGCGCTGACGCGCGGGCCGGCCGCCGGGGCGATGCTCGGGTTCGGGGCCGGGCTGCTCGTCGACCTGGCGCCGCCGACGGCGCACGTGGCGGGCCTGTACGCGTTCGTGTTCGCGCTGGTGGGCTACCTGGCGGGCCGGGGCGTGGGCGGCCGGGCCGTCACCGTCGTGGTGTGTGTGCTGCTCGCGCCGCTGCTGGCGGCGGCCGTGAGCGGGCTGCTGTCCGATCCGCGAGTGACGGCCGCCACGCTCACCCAGCAGGTGCCGGTGACGGTGGTGTGCACGCTCGTGGTCGCCCCCGTGGTGGTCTGGCTGGTCTCCAGGGGGACGCGGGAGAGGTACGCGCTGTGAACCGGATGCGGACCCGGCTGCTCGTGGTGCAGGTGCTGGTGCTGATGATGATCGCGGCGCTCGCCGTGCGGCTCTGGCAGGTGCAGGTCGTACGCGGGCCCGAGTTCGTCAATCGGGCGACCGAGACCCGCACCAGGACCGTCATCGTGCCCGCGGTGCGCGGGCAGATCTTCGACTCCTCGGGCCGCCCGCTGGTGCGGAACAAGGCCAGGCTGGTGGTCTCGGTCGACCGTACGAGACTGGTCCGGATGCGCGACGAGGGCGTCAAGGTGCTGGGCAAGCTGTCGTCGGTGCTCAGCCGCCCGGTCGCGCAGCTGCAGAAGCGGATCACGCCGTGCGGTCCCGGCGTGCCCAAGCCGTGCTGGACCGGCTCCCCGTACCAGCCCGTGCCGCTGGAGGAGAAGGTCGAGACCCGCGAGGCGCTGCAGATCCTGGAGCAGCAGGAGAAGTTCCCCGCGGTGACGGCGGAGGTCCAGGCCATCCGGGAGTATCCGCTCAAGGAGGCCGGGGCGCAGATGCTGGGCTATCTGTCGCCGGTGACCGAGGCCGAGCTGGAGAAGCGGGTCGGGCTCAAGGCCGCGTTCTCGGGCGTCGACCTGGCGGGGCGCGACGGCCTGGAGTACGTCTACGACGAGGAGCTGCGCGGCAAGCCGGGCACCCGCAGGGTGCAGGTCGACCGGATGGGCAAGCCGCTCGGGGTGGAGAAGGAGGTGCCGTCGGTCCCCGGCCTCCACCTGGTGACGAGCATCGACGCGCGCATCCAGCGGGTCACCGAGCAGGCGCTGCAGCGGGCGATGAAGCGCACGCCCGCCGCTGACGGGGGCGCCGCGGTGGTGCTCGACGCGCGCACCTCGCGGGTGCTCGCGATGTCCAGCGCGCCGGGGTACGACCCGTCGGTGTGGGCGGGCGGCATCTCCGAACGCACCTACCGTCACCTGCTGTCGGAGAAGTCCGGCAAGCCGCTGACGTCACGGGTGATCAACGGGCAGTTCGCGCCGGGCTCGACGTTCAAGGTGTCGTCCGTGGCCTCGATGCTGCGGGCCGGTTACCCGCTGAACGGCACCTACAGCTGCCCCGGCTCGGTCATGATCGGCAACCGCGCCTTCAACGGCTTCCGCGGCATCGGGCTCGGCACGCTCAGCCTGCACACCGCGCTGGTGAAGTCGTGCGACACGATCTTCTACAAGGCCGCGTACGAGCAGTACCTGAAGGACGGCGGGCGGACGCCGAAGAAGAACGTGAAAGAGGTGTTCGCGAACACCGCCCGGGGCTTCGGGTTCGGCTCGCCCACCGGGGTCGACCTGCCGGGCGAGTCGCCCGGGCGCATCCCCGACCGCCGCTGGAAGAAGGAGACCTGGGCGCTGACCAGCGGCGAGAACTGCAAGCGGGCGCAGACCGGCTACCCCGAGGTCAAGGACGCGGCCCGGGCGTCGTTCCTCAAGCGGCTGGCGCACGAGAACTGCCAGGAGGGCTACATCCTGCGGCCCGGCGACTCGGCCAACTTCAGCATCGGCCAGGGCGACGTGCTGGTGACGCCGCTGCAGCTGGCTCGTGCGTACGCGGCGCTCGTCAGCGACGGGAAGGTGCGCAGCCCCCGGGTCGGCTGGGCGCTGGTGCGGCCGGACGGCGAGGTGGTCAAGACCATCCCGGTGCCCGTGGTGGGCAAGCTGCCCGTAACGGAGAAGGAGCGGCGCTACATCAAGAACGCGCTCAGCCAGGTCCCCTCCGACGGCACCGCGGCCGGGGCCTTCGCCGGCTTCCCGATGGACAAGGTGGAGATCGGCGGCAAGACGGGCACGGCGGAGGTGTGGGGAAAGAAGGACACCTCCTGGTTCGCCTCGTTCGCGCCCACCCGCAACCCGCGGTTCGTCGTGGTCGTGATGGTCTCCCAGGGCGGGTTCGGCGCGGAGACCGCCGCGCCCACCGCCCGTGAGATCTACGAGGGCATCTACGGCTTCGGCCGGCGCGCGGCGGTGCCCGGCGGCAAGCCGGTGTCGAAGCTGCCGATCTTCCGGCCCGACGGGACGGTGGTCCCGGGATGACCGGCGGCGCGCTGACGGCCGGGCGGCGCTCGCTCATCCGCCGGGCGTTCGGGCCGGAGTCGGCCGTGTGGCGGATGGACGCGGTGATGCTCGTCGCCGTCGCCGCGCTGCTCGTCATCGGCTCGCTGCTGGTCTGGTCGTCCACCCGGACGTGGGCGCCCGGCTCCACCGGGCTGCTGTGGAAGCACTCGCTCAACCTGGTGATCGGGGTGGCGCTCTGCCTCACCATCGCCATGGTCGACTACCGGGCGGTGCGGGCGTACGCGCCGCTGGTGTACCTGGTCTCGCTCGTCGGGCTGGGGCTCGTGCTGAGCCCGCTGGGCGCCACCATCAACGGGTCCCACTCGTGGATCCTGCTCGGCGGCGGGTTCGCGGTGCAGCCGTCGGAGTTCGCCAAGGTCGGCCTGGTGCTGATCACGGCCATGCTGCTGGCGCAGCCGGTGGACGGCACCGACCGGCCGCGCGGGCTGGACGTGCTGCTGGCGCTGGTTGCCGCCGGGATCACGCTCGGGCTGGTGATGTTCCAGCCCGACCTCGGCACCGCGCTCGTGCTGGCGGCCATCACGGCCTCGGCGCTGATCATCGCCGGGGTGCGCAAACGGCTGATCGCCCTGTTCACGCTGGCCGGGGCCGTCGGGATCTTCTGCGTCTTCTTCTTCGACGTGCTGGAGCCGTACCAGGTGGCGCGGTTCACCGCGTTCGTCGACCCGAGCGTCGACCCGCGCGGCGTCGGCTACAACAGCACCCAGTCGCTCATCGCGATCGGGTCGGGGCAGCTGTTCGGCAAGGGGCTGCTCGGCGGCGGGCAGACCACCGGCAGGTTCGTGCCCGAGCAGCACACCGACTTCATCTTCACCGTGGCGGGGGAGGAGTTCGGCTTCCTCGGCTCGGTCACCGTCGTGGCGCTGCTCGGCCTGGTGCTGCTGCGCGGGCTGTGGATCGCGCGGCACTGCGAAGACAGGTTCGGCACGCTGATGGCGGGCACGATCGTGTGCTGGTTCGCCTTCCAGATGTTCGTCAACGTCGGCATGACGATCGGCATCATGCCCATCACCGGCCTGCCGCTGCCGTTCGTCTCCTACGGCGGCACCGCCACCTTCGCCAACCTCATCGGGGTCGGGCTGCTGCAGTCCATCCACGTACGGCGCAGTGCGTTCGGCTGAGCGGCCGGACGCGGCTACGCTGGGTGTCATGCCTGTCGAGTCGATTTTCCACCGCCTGGAACCGCTGCTGCCCAAGGTGCAGAAGCCGATCCAGTACGTCGGGGGTGAGCTCAACTCGACGGTCAAGGAGTGGGACTCCGCCGACGTGCGCTGGGCGCTGATGTACCCCGACGCCTACGAGATCGGCCTGCCCAACCAGGGCGTGGCGATCCTGTACGAGATCCTCAACGAGCTGCCCGGGACCCTGGCCGAGCGTACCTACGCCGTCTGGCCCGACCTGGAGGCGCTCATGCGGGCCGAGGGGGTGCCGCAGTTCACCGTCGACGCCCACCGGCCGGTGCGCGCGTTCGACGTGTTCGGCATCTCCTTCTCCACCGAGCTCGGCTACACCAACATGCTGACCGCGCTCGACCTGGCGGGGATTCCGCTGGTCGCGGCCGAGCGTGGCGACGACGACCCGATCGTGCTGGCGGGTGGCCACGCGGCCTTCAACCCCGAGCCGATCGCCGACTTCCTCGACGCGGCCGTGCTGGGCGACGGCGAGCAGATCGCCATCGCCATCACCGAGGTGATCCGCGAGTGGAAGGAGGAGGGCAGGCCCGGCGGGCGCGACGAGCTGCTGATGCGGCTGGCCGAGTCCGGCGGCGTCTACGTGCCCAAGTTCTACGACGTCGAGTACCACCCCGACGGCCGGATCAAGCGGGTCGCGCCCAACCGTCCCGACGTGCCGTGGCGCGTCCACAAGCACACCGTCATGGACCTCGACGAGTGGCCGTACCCGAAGAAGCCGCTGGTGCCGCTGGCCGAGACGGTCCACGAGCGGTTCAGCGTGGAGATCTTCCGCGGCTGCACGCGCGGCTGCCGGTTCTGCCAGGCGGGCATGATCACCCGTCCGGTGCGGGAGCGGTCGATCACCACCATCGGCGCGATGGTGGATCACGGCGTCAAGGAGTCCGGCTTCAGTGAGGTCGGGCTGCTGTCGCTGTCGTCCGCCGACCACAGCGAGATCGGCGACCTGGCCAAGGGCCTGGCCGACCGCTACGAGGGCACCAACACCTCGCTGTCGCTGCCTTCGACGCGGGTCGACGCCTTCAACATCGACCTGGCCAACGAGTTCTCCCGCAACGGGCGGCGCTCCGGCCTCACCTTCGCGCCGGAGGGCGGCTCCGAGCGCATGCGCAAGGTGATCAACAAGATGGTCACCGAGGAAGACCTGGTCCGCACCGTCACCGCCGCCTACTCGCAGGGGTGGCGGCAGGTCAAGCTCTACTTCATGTGCGGGCTGCCCACCGAGACCGACGAGGACGTGCTCGGCATCGCCGACCTGGCCAAGAAGGTCATCAAGGCGGGCCGCGAGGCCACCGGGTCGCGCGACATCCGCTGCACGGTCTCCATCGGCGGCTTCGTGCCCAAGCCGCACACCCCGTTCCAGTGGGCCGCCCAGGCCGACCACGAGACCGTCGACCGGCGGCTCAAGATGCTGCGCGACGCGCTGCGCGGCGACAAGGAGTACGGCCGGGCCATCGGCTACCGCTACCATGACGGCAAGCCGTCCATCGTGGAGGGCCTGCTGTCACGCGGCGACCGCCGGGTCGGCGCCGTCATCCGGGCCGTCTGGGAGGACGGCGGCCGTTTCGACGGCTGGAGCGAGCACTTCTCCTTCGAGCGGTGGATGGCCGCCGCCGAGCGGTGCGGCGTCGACGTCGACTGGTACACCACGCGCGAGCGCGAGGAGAACGAGGTCCTGCCGTGGGACCACCTCGACGCCGGGCTCGACCGCGAGTGGCTCTGGCAGGACTGGCAGGACGCCATCTCGGGCGCCGAGGTCGAAGACTGCCGCTGGACTCCGTGCTACGACTGCGGCGTCTGCCCCACCATGGGCACCGAGATCCAGATCGGGCCGACGGGCCGGAAACTCCTTCCTCTCACCGTCGTCTGACGAGGCGTCCGGCGCGCGGGCGGTGTCTCGCCGTACATGATCCTGTACGTGCGGGTGCCAGGGCGGCATATCCTGTGAGAAGAAACTCTTACAAGGGAAGGACGACAAGGCTCTGAAACCTGTTCCCGACGGGCCACCGCCCGCGCCCACGGTGCAGCGCCTGCGCGTGCGCTACGCCAAGCGCGGACGCCTGCGCTTCACCAGCCATCGCGACATCTCGCGGGCCGTCGAGCGCGCGGTACGTCGTGCCGGCATCCCGGTGGCATACAGCGCGGGCTTCTCACCACATCCGAAGATCTCCTACGCGGGCGCGGCGCCGACCGGCGTCGCCAGCGAAGCCGAATACCTCGAGATCGGCGTCACGACGCCGTGCGATCCTCAGCACGTCAGGATCGACCTGGACGGGTCGCTGCCGCCGGGCCTGGACGTGCTCGACGTGGTCGTGGCGGGTCCCGGCGCGCTGGCCGACCGCCTGGAGGTCTCCGAGTGGGAGGTGCGGCTGCCCGGTGCCGACCGCGAGCACGCCGATACGGCGGTGCAGAAGTTCCTCGCGGCCGGGCACGTGGAAGTCGAGCGCCTCACCAAGAAGGGGCCGCGCCGCTTCGACGCGCGCGAGGCGGTGCTGAGGCTCACGGTGCTGGAGGGAACAGGCAGAACTGCAGCTCAGGTGCCCGGACAGTCGTGTGTCATACTGCGCATGGTTGTTCGGCACATGACGCCTGCCGTTCGACCCGACGATGTGCTCACAGGGCTGCGCCTTGTGGCCGACTTCGCGCCGCCGGTTCCCCCCGAGGTGACCAGGCTGGCGCAGGGGCCGCTCGACGCCAGCACCGGTGCGCTTGCCGACCCGCTCGACCTGGACCGCGACATCACGCGCGGCGGCGAGGCGGGACCGGCGGGTGAGCACGTCGCCGGTTAATGGGGAGCGCCCTGCTGGGTGCGACCGGCTGACAGGACTTGGCGCCACGCCCCCGGGTGTGGCGGACAACGAGACACGAGAGCCCCTGCGCGGCGCGGCGACGCGCCCGGGGGCTGACGGGAGAGCGCCCGCATGCTCGACGAGAACGAGCCCAACGCCGGGGCCAACGGCCCTGACGGGGAGACAACAGAACAGATTCAGACGGCCCGGCGCCGCGGAGCGGCCAGGCGCCCGGCGGGTCCGCCGCCGGAGATTCCGGACGAGACGCCGGCCGCGCCCGTGACCGTCCCGGCCGCCCAGGCCCCTCCGTCGGTGACGGAGGCCCGGCCGTTGACCACGGCGGCCGTGCAGCGCGAGGCCGGCGAGCCCGAGGAGATCATCGCCGCCGCGGCTCCGGCGGAGGAGGCGGCGACCGAGGTCGAAGAGGCCAAGCCGAAGCGCGCCCCGCGGACCCGCTCGGCGGCCACCACCACGGCCCGCAGCCGCAAGAAAGTCGCTGAGAAGGCGGAGAGCGGCGTTTCCGGAGTCCCCGAGACCCCGGAAGCGGCCACCGGCCACGAGGCCGTCTCAGACACCCTTGAGGCGGCGGGAGCGCCTATCGCGGCCACCGCCACCACCACCTCGGCCCCCGCCGCCGAAACGGAGCCCGCCGCCGAGCCCTCCGCCAACGGACGGGAAGCCACCACCACCCGGCGCCGGACCCGCAAGAAGGCCGAGCCCGCGCAGACTACCGAAGAGGCCCAGCCCGCCGCGACAGCCACCGCCCCCGCCGACACCGGTCAGCCGGAGGCGGACGCCGGTCAGACGGACGCGGTCCGCGCCGACGCGGGTCAGGCGGACGCTGGTCGAGTGGACGTCGATCGTACGGACGCCGGTCTGGCGGAGGCGGCCCGTGCGGACGCCGACGACACCGCGGCAGCCGCTGTTACGGGGGCGGAGACCCCGGCGGAGGCCGAAGCGGACGAGGTGGCCGAGGCCGACGAACAGGACGAGATCATCGAGGTGCTGCCCGAGGACGAGCCGCTCGACGACGAGCCCGCCGGGGAGGACCTCGACGAGGACGACTTCAAGGTCAACCTGCTGGCCGACCCGTTCGGCCTGAACGCCCGCCGCGACGACGAATCCGGCGGCGCCGTGTTCCAGCGCCCGGCGCCCATCTTCGCGCCGCTGTTCCAGGCGCCCGACCCGACGAAGGCGCAGCCCGTACGGCCGGTCGAGCCGGAGCCGGAGCCGGAACCCGAGCCGGAGGCCGCCGCGGACGAGGAGGTCGTCGCGGAGTCCGGCGAGGACGAGCACGACACCGACAGCTCCGACGAGCAGGAGGGGACCGGCAGCCGGCGCCGCCGCCGCAGGCGCGGCGGGCGCGGGCGCGGCAAGTCCCGTGAGCGCGACGAGTCCGACGACCACGACGACTCCGACGACGACGACGGAGAGACGGAGGAGCAGCAGGCCGAGGAGCAGCAGGAGGAGAGCGGCTCCAGCTCGCGCCGCCGCCGCAGGCGCCGCCGGCGCGGCGGGGACGACGACGACACGGCCGAGCCGACGCCCGACGACCCGCCGAACACCGTCGTGCGCATCCGCGCGCCCCGCTCCGGCCGGGCCGCCGCCCAGGACGTCTCGTCGGACGGCGTGCAGAGCGTGCGCGGCTCCACCCGCCTGGAGGCCAAGAAGCAGCGCCGGCGCGAGGGCCGCGAGCTGGGCCGCAGGCGCCCGCCGATCATCACCGAGTCGGAGTTCCTGGCCCGCCGCGAGTCCGTCGACCGGATGATGGTGGTGCGCCGCCAGGGCGACCGCACGCAGATCGCGGTGCTGGAGGACGGCGTCCTCGTCGAGCACTACGTGAACCGCGAGGCCAGCCAGTCCTACGTCGGCAACGTCTACCTCGGCAAGGTGCAGAACGTGCTGCCGTCGATGGAGGCGGCGTTCGTCGACATCGGCAAGGGCCGCAACGCCGTGCTGTACGCGGGCGAGGTGAACTTCGACACCGCGGGCCTGGAGGGCCAGCCCAAGCGGATCGAGTCGGCGCTGAAGTCCGGCCAGTCGGTGCTGGTGCAGGTCACCAAGGACCCGATCGGCCACAAGGGCGCCCGGCTGACGTCGCAGATCAGCCTGCCCGGCCGCTATCTGGTGTACGTGCCGGACGGGTCGATGACGGGCATCAGCCGCAAGCTGCCCGACAAGGAGCGCTCCCGGCTCAAGAGCATCCTGAAGAAGGTCATGCCGGAGAACGCCGGTGTGATCGTGCGTACGGCCGCGGAGGGCGCCTCGGAGGAGGAGCTGGCCCGCGACGTGGCCCGCCTGTCGGCGCAGTGGGAGAGCATCAAGAAGAAGGCCAAGTCGGCCAGCCCGCCCGAGCTGCTGTCGGCCGAGCCCGACCTGACGATCCGGGTGGTGCGCGACGTCTTCAACGAGGACTTCAGCTCGCTGGTCGTGCAGGGCGAGGAGGCCTGGAACACCGTCGAGGACTACGTCAAGTACGTCGCGCCGCACCTGGCCGAGCGGCTGACGAAGTGGGACGGCGACCAGGGCGACGTGTTCGAGTCGTACCGGATCGACGAGCAGCTCGCCAAGGCGCTGGAGCGCAAGGTGTGGCTGCCGAGCGGCGGCTCGCTGGTGATCGACCGGACCGAGGCGATGACCGTCGTCGACGTCAACACCGGCAAGTTCACCGGCCAGGGCGGCAACCTGGAAGAGACCGTCACCCGCAACAACCTGGAGGCGGCCGAGGAGATCGTGCGCCAGCTGCGGCTGCGCGACATCGGCGGCATCATCGTCATCGACTTCATCGACATGGTGCTGGAGTCCAACCGCGACCTGGTGCTGCGGCGCATGCTGGAGTGCCTGGCCCGCGACCGGACCAAGCACCAGGTGGCCGAGGTGACCTCGCTGGGCCTGGTGCAGATGACCCGTAAGCGGGTCGGCCAGGGCCTGCTGGAGGCCTTCTCGACGCCGTGCGAGTGCTGCAACGGGCGCGGCCTGATCGTCTCCACCGAGCCGGTCGACAGCCGGCAGGAGCCGCGGGGCACGCAGGGCAAGATGGCGGTCGAGAAGGCGGTCAGCGACAAGCTGGCGGACAAGGTCTCGGCGGCGAAGGACTCCTCGAATCGTGATACGGTGACCGGTGCGCTTGACGATGTCCCGCATGAGGACGATCAGGCCGGTCAGTCTTCCGGCAGGGGGCGGCGACGTTCCCGCCGAGCCAAGTCCGCAGAGTGACCGCTCGGCGGCGATCCGATGGGTCGTCCGGTTCGCCAGGGACGCCGGTCTTCCGGTAATCTAGTGGACCGGTGCGTCAGGTGGCGTGCCCTGTTGGCGCGCCCCTCGGTTCGTCGGTTCTGGATGAGCCGGATGCCGGGCGCAGCATTCGGAGTCAGCGGCCGTCCCGCCAGGGGTGGCCGGTGCATCGACAACAGCTAGTCAGTAGAAGGGTTCCGCGGTGTACGCGATCGTTCGTTGCGGCGGCAGGCAGCAGAAGGTCTCCGTCGGTGACGTCCTCGAGGTGGACAAGGTCGCCGGCGAGGTCGGCTCTTCGGTTTCGCTGCCGACGGTGCTCGTCGTCAACGACGGCGACGTCACCACGGAGGCGGGCCGTTACACGGTCAGCGCCGAGATTCTCGGCGAGATCAAGGGCCCGAAGCTCAACATCCTGAAGTACAAGAGCAAGACCGGTTACAAGCGGCGCCTGGGCCACCGCCAGCGGTACACCCAGGTCAAGATCACCGGTATCGACCAGGCCTGATCGGGAGATTGACAGATGGCACACAAGAAGGGCGCGGCGTCCACCCGCAACGGCCGCGACTCGAATGCACAGCGCCTGGGCGTCAAGCGGTTCGGCGGCCAGCTGGTCAACGCCGGTGAGATCATCGTCCGCCAGCGCGGCACCCACTTCCACCCGGGTGACAACGTCGGCCGCGGCGGCGACGACACGCTGTTCGCGCTGACCGCCGGTCACGTCCAGTTCGGCACCAAGCGCGGTCGCCGGGCCGTGAGCATCGTCCCCGTCGCGGAGTAAATCTCCGTCGGAACGGGTTGACACAAGGGGTGGATCGCCTGCCGATCCGCCCCTTGTGCGTTTTTCCGACCCCAGCCGGGCTGGGGTGCAGAGGGGGCCCGTGCGCGGGCCCGTGGAGGAGAAGGACCGCATGCCAGACTTCGTGGACCAGGTGATCCTGCATGTCAGGGCCGGTGACGGGGGGAACGGCTGCGCCTCCATCCACCGGGAGAAGTTCAAGCCGCTCGGCGGCCCCGACGGCGGCGACGGCGGGCGCGGCGGGGACGTCATCCTCGAAGTGGACCCCAACACCGCCACGCTGCTCGACTACCACCGCCGCCCGCACCGCAAGGCCGAGAACGGCCGGCAGGGCCAGGGCTCCCACCGCGACGGCGCCAAGGGGGCCGACGTGGTGCTGCCCGTGCCGAACGGCACCGTGGTCAAGGACGCCGCGACCGGTGAGGTGCTCATCGACCTCGTCGGCGCCGGCACCCGCTACGTGATCGCCAAGGGCGGCCAGGGCGGGCTCGGCAACGCGGCGCTGGCCAGCGCCAGGCGGAAGGCGCCCGGCTTCGCGCTGCTCGGCGAGCCGGGTGAGGCGCTGGACGTCATGCTGGAGCTGAAGAGCGTCGCCGACGTGGCGCTGGTCGGCTTCCCCAGCGCGGGCAAGTCGTCGCTGATCGCCGCGATCAGCGCGGCCAAGCCGAAGATCGCCGACTACCCGTTCACCACGCTCATCCCCAACCTGGGCGTCGTCACCGCGGGCGACACCGTGTTCACCGTGGCCGACGTGCCCGGCCTGATCCCCGGCGCGTCCCAGGGCAAGGGGCTCGGCCACGAGTTCCTGCGCCACGTCGAGCGGTGCGACATGCTCGTGCACGTCATCGACTGCGCCACCATGGAGCCGGGCCGCGACCCCGTCACCGACTACGAGGTGATCGAGGCGGAGCTCGACGCCTACGGCAAGCTGGAGGGCCGTCCGCGCATGGTCGTGCTCAACAAGGCCGACGTGCCCGACGCCCGTGACCTGGCCGACCTCGTACGATCCTCCTTCGAGGAGCGCGGGCTGCGGGTGTTCACCGTGTCCGCGGCGACCCGTGAGGGGCTGCGTGAGCTCACGTACGCGATGGGCGAGTGGGTGGCGGCGGCCCGGGCCGTCAGGCCCATCGAGGAGCCGACCAGGCTCGTCATCAGGCCCAAGCAGCTCGGCGAGGCCGGGTTCAAGGTGCGCAAGGTCAACGACAACCTGTTCCAGGTGACCGGCGAGAAGCCGGAGCGGTGGATCAGGCAGACCGACTTCAGCAACGACGAGGCCGTCGGATACCTGGCCGACCGGCTGGAGCGGCTCGGCGTCGAGGACGCGCTGGCCAAGGCCGGGGCCACCGCCGGGGCCGAGGTGGTGATCGGGCCGATGGAGGGCGGCTACGTCTTCGACTGGCATCCGACGCTCGGCGAGGAGGCGCTCCGCCAGGGGCCGCGCGGAACCGACAACCGGCTGGGCTGACCGTTTGCCATGCTCGGATAGGGTTTGGTCGTGCGGGAACAGATCGGGGCAGCGTCGAGGGTCGTCGTCAAGATCGGCTCGTCGTCGCTGACGACCCCCCAGGGAATGATCGACGTCGACAGGGTCGACGCGCTCGTGGACGTGCTGGCCGCGCGCCGCCGGGCAGGCACCCAGCTCGTGCTGGTGTCCTCGGGCGCCATCGCGGCGGGCCTGGGCCCCCTGGGGCTGCCCGCACGACCGCGCGACCTGGCCACGCAGCAGGCGGCGGCGTCCGTCGGGCAGGGCGTGCTGGTCGCCCGCTACACGTCTTCTTTCGCCCGCTACGGGCTCCGCGTCGGCCAGGTGCTGCTCACCGCCGACGACATGATGCGGCGCACCCACCACGCCAACGCCCAGCGCACCCTCGACCGGCTGCTGGAACTCGGCATCGTGCCCGTCGTCAACGAGAACGACACCGTCGCCACCGACGAGATCCGCTTCGGCGACAACGACCGGCTGGCCGCGCTGGTCAGCCACCTCATCCGGGCCGACGCGCTGGTGCTGCTGTCCGACGTGGACGCGCTCTACGACGGGCCGCCCAGCAGGCCCGGGGCGCGGCGGCTGGCGGAGATCCGCGGCCCCGAGGACCTGGCCGGCGTCCAGCTCGGCAAGGGCGGCGCCGTCGGCACCGGCGGCATGATCACCAAGGTGCAGGCGGCGCGGATCGCCACCGGCGCGGGCGTGCCGGTCGTGCTGACCGCCGCCGCCCACGCCGCGCACGCGCTGGCCGGAGACGACGTCGGCACCTTCTTCCACCCGCAGGGCCGCCACCCCGGCACGCGCCTGCTCTGGCTCGCCCACGCCACCACCGGGCGCGGCCGGCTCCACCTCGACGCCGGGGCGGTCGAGGCCGTCGTCACGCGGCGCAAGTCGCTGCTGCCGGCCGGCGTGACCTCGGTGGAGGGCGAGTTCGCCGCCGGCGACCCGGTCGACCTGTGCGGGCCGCGCGGCCGGGTGGTGGCGCGCGGGCTGGTCAACTTCGACGCGGGGGAGATCCCCGGCCTGCTCGGGCGCTCCACCCGTGACCTGGCCACCGAGCTCGGTCCGGAATATGAACGCGAGCTGATCCACCGCGACGACATCGTCATACTGGAGTCCCACAACTGACCGCGCCGAGGAGATACGCGATGTCCGAAGAGTTCCTGAAGGTCGCCCACGCGGCACGAGAGGCCGCCGCCGAGCTGGCCCCGCTGCCGCGGGCGCCCAAGGACCGCGCCCTGCGCGCCATCGCCGATGCTCTGGTCGCGCACGCCGCCGAGATCGTCGAGGCCAACGCCAAGGACGTCGAGCAGGCCAGGGCGCAGGGCACCGCCGAAGCCATGATCGACCGGCTGCGGCTCGACGAGGGCCGGGTGAAGGCCATCGCCGAGGCCGTGCGCGAGGTGGCCGACCTGCCCGACCCGGTGGGCGAGGTGGTCCGCGGCTCCACCCTGCCCAACGGGCTGGAGCTGCGCCAGGTGAGGGTGCCGCTCGGCGTCATCGGCATCATCTACGAAGGCCGCCCCAACGTCACCGTCGACGCCGCGGCGCTCTGCCTCAAGAGCGGCAACGGGGTGCTGCTGCGCGGCTCCTCCAGCGCCTACAACTCCAACACCGCCCTGGTCAGGGTGATGCAGGAGGCGCTGGCCGCCACCGAGGTGCCGTCCGGGGCCGTGCAGCTCGTCCCGGGGCTCACCCGCGACTCGGCCAAGCAGCTCATGCGCGCCCGCGGGCTGGTCGACGTGCTCATCCCGCGCGGCGGCGCCTCGCTGATCAACTCCGTGGTGGAGGAGTCCACGGTGCCCGTCATCGAGACCGGCACCGGCAACTGCCACGTGTACGTCGACGCCGGGGCCGACCTCGACCTGGCCCTGGAGATCCTGGTCAACGCCAAGACGCAGCGGCCTTCGGTGTGCAACGCCGCCGAGACGCTCCTGGTCCACGCCGACGCGGCCGACGCGTTCGTACCCAAGGCGCTGGAGGCGCTGAAGGCGGCGGGGGTGACCGTCCACGGCGACGAGCGCATCGCCCGCTACGGCGACGTCGTCCCGGTGACGGAGGCCGACCTCACCGACGAGTACCTCTCGCTCGACCTCGCCGCCGCCGTCGTCGACTCGCTGGACGACGCCGTGGCCCACATCCGGCGGTACGGCTCCGGCCACACCGACGCCATCGTCACCCGCTCCCAGCAGGCCGCCCGGCGGTTCGTGTCGCTGGTCGACTCGGCGGCGGTGGCGGTCAACGCCTCGACCCGGTTCACCGACGGCGGCGAGTTCGGGTTCGGCGCCGAGATCGGCATCTCCACCCAGAAGCTGCACGCGCGCGGGCCGATGGGGCTGCCCGAGCTGACCTCCACCAAGTGGATCTACACCGGCGAGGGCCACCTGCGCACCGCCGAGGGCACGGTCATCGCCAAGTCCGCGCAGTAGGGCGCGTCAGGCGGGGCGCAGCAGGGCGACCAGGAAGTCCGAGTCGTCCCTGAACGGGCGCAGGTCCCAGGTCGACAGCAGCAGGTCGGGTTCGAGCCCGGCGGCCGCCGCGTCGGCCAGGAACTCGTCGAACTCGTAGCCGCGGCCGGCGCCGAAGCCGACCGCGGCCCGGCCCTCCGGCGCGAGGTGCGCGCGGAAACGCTTCAGCACCTCGTGCCGGGTGCTGGGGGCGAGGAACGTCATCACGTTCCCGGCG
Organism: Nonomuraea sp. NPDC049649; assembly: GCF_040675175.1. NCBI lineage: Bacteria > Bacillati > Actinomycetota > Actinomycetes > Streptosporangiales > Streptosporangiaceae > Nonomuraea > Nonomuraea sp. NPDC049649. Next base: position 188,758 of record NZ_JBFAOH010000011.1, on the reverse strand, counting down.
CAGACGATCACGTCGAACGGCTCGGTGATGCCCCGGGCGGGAAGGTCCAGCTCGGCCAGGTCGCCCACCAGGTAGCGCGGGCCCGGGTAGTCCTGCTCGGCGGCCTCGATCAGAGCCGGGTCGACGTCGACGCCGACCACGTCGTGACCGGCCTCGGCGAGCGCGCCGGCGATCCGGCCGGTTCCGCAGCCGGCATCGAGGATGCGGGCTCCGCGCGGCACCATCGCGTCCACGAGGCGGGCCTCCCCGGCCAGGTCCTCGCCGGCGCGGGCCATGGTGCGGAAGCGCTCGATGTACCACGTGGAGTGACCGGGGTCGGCGGCGACCTTCTGCATCCAGATGCTCTGTTCAGCCATGCCCGTATTCTCCCGTAGCGCAGCACCGGAAGGGCGCGGACGGCGTAGGGGAGTGCCGGACGGGGTGCGGAGCGCTGAAAGGATGCGGGGAGCATCAGAGGGGCGCGTGGTGTTGCGGGGCGTCGGAAGGGTGTGGACGGTCATCGGTGGGTCAGGGTAGGGGTCCGATCGGGTCGGGAGGCGGGGTGTCGGTGGCGGCGGGGCGGCGGGGTCTGCCTTGAGTGGGGGCATGGAGCTCGTCATCGCCCTCGTGTCCGCGGCCGTGGTGCTGGTCGGCGCCGACCGGCTGATGCTCTGGCTGGAGCGGCGCGGTCACGTCCACTGGCGCAGGAAGGGCCGCAGGGATCTGCGGCGGGAACCCCGGGCCGCGCTCGACAGCCTGCTGTCCTGAACGGGCCACGCCGATAAAAGTATCGGCGTGCCTCAGACGTCCACAGGCGTCACAGCGCTAGGGTTGTGTCCCTTATGGGCGCGCCGAGCGGGGAGGGACGGTGAGCAAGCTCGGCAAGGTCGGGCCGTACACCCTGCTCGAACGGCTCGGCCGGGGCGGTATGGGTGAGGTCTACCTCGCCACCGTCCGCCGTGGCGAGCGTGTCGCGGTCAAGGTCCTGCACGACCTGACCGAGGACGACTCCGCACGCATCCGGCTCGAGCGCGAGGTGCGGGCGTTGCGGCGGGTCGAGAGCCCGTACGTGGCGCGCGTCCTCGACGCCGACCTGTCCTGCGACCGTCCCTACCTGGTGATGGAGCACATCGAGGGCCCCACCCTGCTCGACCGGGTGCGCCAGGACGGCGCGTTCGAGCTGCCGGAGCTGGTACGGCTCGCGCAGGGCATCGCCGCGGCCCTGGCGATCATCCACGCCGCCGGGGTGGTCCACCGCGACCTCAAGCCGGGCAACATCATCATGGGCGCCGACGGGCCGGTGCTGATCGACTTCGGCATCGCGCAGGTGCACGACGCCACCCGGCTCACCATGACCGGCACCTTCCTCGGGACTCCCGGCTACACCGCTCCGGAGATCTTCGCCGACGAGCAGGTGGACTCGCCGGCCGACGTGCACGCGTGGGCGGCGACGGTGGCGTTCGCGGCGACCGGGCGGCCCGCCTTCGGACGGGGGACGGCCGAGGCGCAGATGTACGCGGTGCTCAACGGGCAGGCGGACCTCAAGGGCGTGCCCGTGGAGCTGCTGCCCCTGGTGCGGGCGGCGCTCAACCGGGAGCCGCGTAAACGGCCCACCGCCGCGCTGCTGGCCGACCGGCTGGCCCGGCTGGCCAAGGCGAGCGGGCTGGACGAGCCGGACGAGGCGGGCGACTCGGCGCGCCTGGAGGGCAACGTCCCGCCGCCGCGCGGGCGCGGCTCCGACAGCAAGCCCTCTCCGGCGCGTGGCCGTGCCTCGGAGGTGCCGGCGCCGCGCGGACGCCCGGCCGACAGCGTCCCGCCGCGCTCCCGCACGGGCGAGGCGGCCTCTCGCGGGCGCTCCGGTGACGGGGTGTCGTCCCGGTCTCGTACGGGCGAGGCGGCGTCGCGCGGGGTGCCGTCGCGGTCCCGTACGAATGAGGCGGGGTCACGGCGTTCCGGTGAGGCCGCGGCGTCCAGGGGGCGTTCCGGTGACAGTGTGCCGCCCCGGGGTCGTACGGGTGACAGTGTGCCGCCGCGTTCACGTACAGGTGAAGGGACGGCGCGGGGGCGGGCCGGTGAGGTGCCGGTGCCGCGCGGCGGCGACGGGGCGGGCCGGGCGGCCCGGCGTGGCGAGGCCGCGGCTGCCGGGGTCGGCGGGCGGGGGAAGGGCGGCGCCGGGCGGCGGGCCGCGGAGGCGGCGGCCGGGCGCGGGCGCGGCGGCGAGGGCGCGGTGCGGGCCAGGGCGCAGGCCAGGGTCAGGACGCCGGGCACGTCGGGGAAGGCCAGGAGTGCCGCGAGCCGGGCGGAAGGGGCGACGACGCTGCCCGCGGGGAACACCGCGCTGCTGCTGCTCGCCGTCCTGGCGGTGCCGTGCGTGGTGGCGTCGGTGATGTGGCCGGTCGCCTCCATCGGCATCACGGCGGCGTTCGTGGTGCTGACCAGGGCGCTGTGGATGAGTCACTGGATGGTGCGCAACCGGGCGGAAGGGTGGGCGCGGGCCGTCATGCGGGTGGTGACGCTGCCGTTCGCGCTGACGGGGTCGCTGGTGAGTGCGGCCGTGTGGCCGGGGGTGCCCGTCACCGTCGCGGCCGCCGGGGCGCTCTGGATCACCGGCGGGGGTGAGATCGACCCCGAGACGTGGTGGCAGCGGCCCGCTCCGGTCACCGCCGCGGCCGTCGTGTTCGGCATGCTGTGCGGGGGCATCACCGGTCGGGAGATCGAGCGGGTCGGGGCGCGGCTGCCCGACCTGCGCAGGGAAGGGCTGCGCGCACTGGCCGTGCTGGGCGGGTTCGTCGCCCTGTGCGCGGCAGCCGTGCGCGCGATCGCCCTGCTGCTGTGAGGGTCAGCCGTCGCGGCGCGCGAACCGGTTGAAGATGCGCTCGCCGGCGTTGACGGCGCCCTCGGCCACGTCGCGGAGCACGCCGATGAACGGGTCCTGGGACTCCGACCAGGACCTGCGGTAGGACTCGGCGGCCGCCTTGACCTCGTCGCTGACGCGGGCGTTCGGGTCGTCCTCGCGGCGCGGGTAGTCGCCGCCGATGATGCGGTCGTAGTCGCCGCCGCGGTGCCACTTGTCGAGCTCGGCGACGCGGACCACGGCGAACGGGTGGGTGGTGCCGAGCAGGTTGAGCACCTTGAGGAAGCCGTCGCGCAGGTCGCCCGCGGTGTCGTACTCGGCGAACTGCTCCAGGAAGGCCTCGATGTTCATCTCGTGGGTGTAGTCGCCGCCGGCGAGCTTCATCAGCGCCCGCTTGGCGGCCTCCGGGTCCTGGCCGGTGAGCAGGCCGCCGCGGTCGGAGGACAGCTCCGACTTGCGGTACCACTCCTCCAGGCCCGCCACGATCGCGCGCAGGCCGATGTAGCCCAGCGGGATCCAGGCGACGCGGGTCGCGAGGCGGGTGAGGATGTCGAGCATGGTCCGGTAGACGGCGTGGCCCGACAGGATGTGGGCCGTCTCGTGGCCGATGACGAAGCGCTGCTCCTCCTCGTTCATCAGGTTGAGCAGGCCGGTCGTCACCACGATGAACGGGTCGTCGAAGCCGATGGCCTTCGCCTGGACCTGCGGGTCCTGCTGGACGTAGATCTCCGGGATGCGGTGCAGGTCGAGGACGTAGGCGGCGTCCCGGCCCATGTCGTAGAGGGAGCGGAACTGGGTCTCGCTCACGCGTACGGCCGAGGCGAGGTACATGAGGCGCAGGCGGCGTTCGCTCACAAGGCCGGACATCTGCTTGAGAACTGTGTCGAACCCGCTCAACTTGCGCAGAGCGACCAGAGCCGACCGGTCTGCGGGGTGTTCGTAGGCGCGGGACGAGATGCCGGGCAGTTGGACGCGGCTGCGGTCCGGGGTGGTCGTCATGCCCGGCATGCTACGTCCGTAACGGGAGCGATGCGCGGCCATCGGGCAGGGGGGTGGCGTCATGCCGCACCGGGTCCTCCGCGTAAGGTCCGTTCCATGATGAACGCGCCTGGTATGCAGGGGAAGCGACGCGTGGGCGTCATGGGCGGCACGTTCGACCCGATCCATCATGGCCACCTGGTCGCCGCCAGCGAAGTGGCCCACCATTTCGAGCTCGACGAGGTCGTGTTCGTGCCCACCGGTCGTCCGTACCAGAAGTCCGAGCGCGAGGTGTCCGCGCCCGAGGACCGCTATCTGATGACCGTCATCGCGACCGCGTCCAACCCTCGCTTCTCCGTCAGCAGGGTCGACATCGACCGGCCGGGGCCCACCTTCACCATCGACACCCTGCGCGACATCTCCGAGATCTACGGGCCGGAGGCGGAGCTCTTCTTCATCACCGGCGCCGACGCGCTCGGCGCGATCCTCGACTGGCAGAACGCCGACGAGCTCTTCCAGCTCGCCCACTTCGTCGGCTGCACCAGGCCCGGCCACCACCTGCACGACCCCGGGCTGCCCGAGGGCCGGGTGACGCTGCTGGAGATCCCGGCGCTGGCCATCTCGTCGTCGGAGTGCAGGCAGCGGGTGAGCAAGGGCGAGCCCATCTGGTATCTCGTGCCCGACGGGATCGTCCAGTACATCAACAAACGAGGGCTCTACCTCGGGCACGCGTGAGATGGGGAAAGCCGAGCGCGGGCTCTGCCGCGGTGCACGTGTGAAGAGGAACAGGACAGCACGTGGGGCAGGACGGCCGTAACGGGTACCCTCTGGTATAGGCATGTCGCCGACACAGGAGGACCGACCCGCACCGTGACAGCATCTGAGACCGCAGTCCAGCTCGTCCGCATCGCCGCCGAAGCAGCCGCCGAGAAGCTGGCCGACGACATCCTCGCCTACGACGTCAGCGACCAGCTCGTCATCACCGACGCCTTCCTGCTCTGCTCCGCGAACAACGACCGCCAGGTCCGCGCCATCGTCGAGGAGATCGAGGAGAGGCTGCGCACCGAGGCCGACGTCAAGCCGGTGCGCCGCGAGGGTGAGCGCGAGGGCCGCTGGGTCCTCCTCGACTACATGGACATCGTCGTCCACGTCCAGCACGAGGAAGACCGCACCTTCTACGCCCTGGAGCGGCTGTGGAAGGACTGCCCGGCCATCGCCCTGCCGGAGAGCGTCACGCAGGCCAACACCCAGAGGGCCAGCAGTTGAGCAGACGCATCGTCTGCCTCCGCCACGGGCAGACCCGCTGGAACGTGGAGAACCGTTTCCAGGGCCACTCCGACATCCCGCTCGACGAGACCGGCGTGGCCCAGGCGGCCCGGGCCGCCTCCCTGCTCGCCTCTCTGCGGCCCACCCTCATCGTGTCCTCCGATCTCGAACGGGCCCACGACACCGCGCTGGCCCTCGCCCGCGTCACCGGCCTCGACGTGGCGGTCGACAAGGACTTCAGGGAGCGCGGCGGCGGCGAGTGGGAGGGTCTCACCAACGCCGAGATCGCCGAACGCTGGCCCCGCGAGTACGTCGCCTGGGAGGCGCCGGGCGGCGAGGACGTGGCCGACGTCGCCGCGCGGGTCGCCGCCGCCATGCGGCGCTGGGCGGCCAAGCTCGACGACGACGGGCTGCTCGTCATCGCCTCCCACGGGGCGGCGCTGCGGCTCGGCATCTGCGAGCTGCTCGGGCTGCCGCAGGAACACTGGTCCGCCATCGGCGGCCTCGGCAACTGCGCGTGGTCCGTGCTCCACGAGGGGCGCAGGGGATGGCGGCTGCTGGAGCACAACGCCGGCACCCTCCCCGAGCCGATCCGCAGCGACGACAGTCCCGACGCCCAAGGACGCCAGCCGACCCAGCCCGCCCGCGATTAGGCGAATCGCGAGGATGGCTATATGCTCTCGGAGGCTCGTTCGCGAGCCGTGATCAGGGGCTATGGCGCAGTTGGTAGCGCGCTTCCATGGCATGGAAGAGGTCTGGGGTTCGAATCCCCATAGCTCCACCTTTTCTCTCACCCTCAGGGCCCGGGGGAGACGGATGACCACAGTCCGGGCGTTCGCCGCCGGCGATGAGGGGCCGCTCGTCGCGGCCTGGAACCGCAGCCTTCCCACCGACCCGGCGACTCCCTCCTGGCTGCGCGAGCGCGTGCTGCTCGACCCCAACTTCGATCCCGAGGGGCTGCGGGTGGCCGTGGTGGACGGGCGGCTCGCCGGGTGCGCGTACGGAGTGCGCAGGCTCATTCCGCCGGCCCCGTCGACCGATCTGGAGCCGGGTACCGGGTGGATCCCGTTCTTCTTCGTGACCCCCGAACATCGGGGGCGCGGGCTGGGGCGGCGGCTGCTGGAGGAGGCGCTGGCGTTCCTGGCCGCGCACGGGCGCACGACCGTGGAGTTCGCCCCGTACACGCCGAACTACGTGCTGCCGGGCGTGGACCCGGAGCGTTACCCGCAGGCGCGCCGGCTGCTGGAGAAGCTCGGCTTCCGGACCGTCTCCACGCCGGTCGCCATGGACCGCTCGCTGGACGGTTACGTCGCCCCGGAGGCGGTGGGTGAGCTGCGGGCGGCGCGGGAGCGGGAGGGGTACGTGTTCCGCGCTCCGGCCGACGGGGAGCTGCCCGAGCTGATCCGGTTCGCGGCCGGGACGTTCAGCCCCGACTGGGGTGAGGCGATCAGGCGGGCGGACCCGGGGCGGCTGATCGTCGCCCGGCGGGAGCGCATCGTGGGGTTCGCGGCGTACGGGGCGTATCGGGAGACGCCCGAGAGGTTCGGGCCGTTCGGGGTCGACCCGGTGGAGCGTGGCACGGGGCTCGGGGCGGTCCTGCTCGACGCGGCCATGACCCGGATGCGGGCCGAGGGGCTGCGCGCGTCGTGGTTCCTGTGGACCGGGGAGACCGGCCCCGCCGCACGTCTGTACGGCAGAGCCGGTTACCGGGTCACCCGGCGGTTCCACGTCATGAGGCGGACCTAGGCTCCCGCCCGCAGCACCACGGCCACGGCGACCGCCGCCACCAGCAGCAGGAGCCCGCCCATCACGACCAGCCACCACCAGCCCGACCTGGACTTGCCGGTCTCGTAGGCGACGTCGGGCAGCAGGTCCTGCGGGTAGTCCAGGCGGCGCGTCCGCTCGTCCTGCGGGGGCGGCTGCGGGAAGAGGGGTGCCGCGTTCCGCGGCGGCGGCAGGGGGTACGGGGACGTCTCGCTCCGCGGCGGGGGCGGGGCGGGGCGGGGCCGGGGACGCCTGATCGTCATGTCGCCCTCGGGACCGCCGGGCTGCTCTGGATTCATGATCTCCTCGAACGCGCGGCGATGGTGGCGGTGCGCTCCAAGGGTGTCACATTCGAGGCCTTCGCCCCGTCCATCCGGTATGACGACTGTGACGGTGACAGGAGCGAGCGGACGGCTCGGCAGGACGGTGACCGCCCTGCTGGCCGCCGAGGGATTCGAGGTGCGGGCGCTGAGCCGTACCGGACGCGCGGACGACGGCGGGGTGCGCTGGATGACGGCGGACCTGACCACGGGGGAGGGCCTGGCCGAGGCGGTGGCGGGCGCCGACACGGTCGTCCACCTGGCGTCGGCGCCCTACCGGGGCCGCTACACGCGCCGGGTGGAGCTGGACGGGACCGGCCGGCTGCTGACGCGGGCCCGCGCGGCCGGTGTCGGTCACCTGCTCTACGTCTCGATCGTGGGGGTGGACCAGGTGCCGCTGGGCTACTACCGCGCCAAGCTGGCGGCCGAGCGGCTGGTGCGGGAGGGCGGGGTGCCGTGGACGACGCTGCGGGCGACGCAGTTCCACGAGTTCGCCGCCGGCGCGATCGCCGCGACGGCCCGCCTGGGGGTGGTGGTGGCCGACCCCGGCATCCCCTTCCAGCCGGTGGACGTCCGGGACGTGGCCGGCCGCCTGGTGTCGTTGATCAGGCGCGGGCCGTCGGAGGAGGTCGAGGAGTACGGCGGACCCGAGGTGCTGACGATGGCCGAGGCGGCCCGGCTCTGGCTGCGGGCCCGGGGGTCGCGCCGCCCGCTGCTGCGGGTGCGCGTCCCGGGCAGGCTGGGGCGGGCGTTCAGGGCCGGGCACCTGACCACCTCGGCCCTGCCGAAGGGGGAGATCACCTGGCGGGACTACCTGGAGGGGTAGGACGGGGGCTGCTGCCAGCCCTGCTGCGGGTGCTGGTAGGGCGCGGGCGGCTGCTGGTGCCAGCCCGGCTGCTGGGGGCCGGGCTGGGGCTGCGGGGCGCGGCGGGCGACCACGGCCCAGATCAGCAGCGCGACGCCGGTCGTCGTCAGCAGGAAGTACAGCAGGTTCAGCACCATGATCACGATGCCCATCGCGGCGAGACCGACGCTCTCGATCACGACGTTCAGGAGAATCGCCTGAAGGATCTGGAGCAGGCCGTTCAGCAGCAGCGCGACGCAGCCCAGCATGCCGATGACCGCCGCGCGCCCGTGGGTGCCGCGGCCCCTGGCCGTGAGCACGATGCCGACGGCGGCCACCACGGTGGACAGGAACGGGAGCAGCATGCTGAGGAAGGTGCCGGCCATACGGGGGGTCTCCGTCCGTTTCAGGGTGCCTTTTTCGGAGGGGAGGCGGCGGCGCGGGCCTGCTCCACCGCTTCGATGATCGCTTGGAGGTCCAGTCTGCCCTGGTAGCGTACGCCGTTGATGAACAGCGTGGGCGTGCCCCGGGCGCCGCTCGCCCGGCCGGACCGCTCGTCCCGCTCGATCCTGGCGGCGCGCTCGGCGATCGGCGCCGACAGGTCGACCCGCAGCTCGGCCGCGTAGCGCGCCAGGTCGTCGTCGCCGAGGGCCCGCTGGTGGGTGAAGAGCTTGTCGTACATCTCCCAGAACCGGCCGGCGCGGGCCGCCGCCTCGGCAACCAGCGCGGCGGGCACCGCGCGCGGGTGCAGCTGGCGCTGCGGGAAGTGGCGGAACACGATCCGCACGTCGGGGTGACGCCGCCGCAGCTCGTCCAGGATCGGGTGGAGGCGGCCGCAGAAGGGGCACTCGAAGTCGCCGTACTCGACCACGGTGACCGGCGCGTCCGCGGGGCCGCGCGCGTGGTCGTCCGGCCCGACCGGGGCGGTGAGCAGCACCGGCACCGACTCCGGGGGTTCGGCCGGGGCGTCCGGCGGCGCGCACACGCCGCCCCGGTTCCACGCCAGCTTGAAGATGACCCAGCCGAGCAGCGCCGACATGAGCGACCCGGCGAGGATGCCGATCTTGGCCTCGCTGATCAGCAGCGGGTCGTCGAAGGCCAGCTCCACGATGAACAGCGAGACCGTGAACCCGATGCCGGACACCGCCGCCCCGCCCAGCACCTGCCCCCACACCAGGTTGCCCGGCAGGAAACCCCAGTTGAGCCGGAGCGGCAGCCACGTGCCGGCGGTGATGCCCAGCAGCTTGCCGGCGAACAGGCCCAGCGCCACGCCGATGGAGATCGGCGAGGTCATCGCAGCGCTCAGCGTCTCACCGTCGAGCCGGACGCCGGCGTTGGCCAGCGCGAAGATCGGCACGATCACGTAGCTGCTCCAGGGGTGGAGCCGCAGCTGCAGGCGCTCGTTGACGGAGACCGACATGCGCACCAGCCGGGTCGCCTCCACGGCCGCCCGGGGGCTGGGCGAGTAGGTCAGCTCCTGCACGGCCTCCCCGGCCCGCAGCAGCTTCTGGTCGCTCGGCGCGTACACGAACACCAGCACGCCGAGCGCGATCCCGACGATCGTCGGGTGCACGCCGCTCTCCAGCGTCGCCACCCAGAGCGCGAAGCCGAGCACGACGTAGGCGGGCGAGCGCCAGATCCGCAGGTAGCGGAGGAACATGATCGCGGCGAGCAGCGCGACGGCGGTGAGGAGCGCCGGGAACGACAGGCTCGCCGTGTAGAAGAGCGCGATGATCGTGATGGCGAGGACGTCGTCCACGATCGCCAGCGTGAGCAGGAAGGCCCGCAGCGGGTCCGGGCAGCGCGCCCCCACCACGGCGAGCAGCCCCAGCACGAACGCGGTGTCGGTGGCGATCGGCACGCCCCAGCCCGCGGCGCCCGGCCCGCCCGCGTTGAACAGCAGGTAGATGCCGGCCGGGACGATCAGCCCGCCGAGCGCGGCGAGGGCCGGCACGGCGACCAGCCGCCGGTCGCGCATCTGCCCGAGCCGTATCTCGTACGAGATCTCCAGGCCGATGACGAAGAAGAAGATCGCCATCAGCCCGTCGTTCACCCAGTGGCGCAGGTCGAGCGAGAAGGTGGCGTCGCCGAAGCTGAGCCCGGCCTGGAGGTGCCAGAACGCCTCGTAGGTGTCGCCCCAGGGGGAGTTCGCCCAGATCAGGGCCAGGAGGGTGGCGGCCAGCAGCAAGGTGGTGCTGCCTGCCTCGGTCTTCAAGATCGCCCTCAGCATCGGCGGCTCCACCTCCTGCGCCCGATCTTAAGGTCCGGGGACCGGTGCGCGCGGTGACCTTTCCAGGTTAGGTAAGGCTAAGCTAATGTGCCGTCCAAAACCGTGTATTGGAGGAGTAGCCATGGTCACCGTCCAGCGTCGCGGTCTCACCGCCCTCGCCGCGGCCGTCCTGCTGGGGATCGCCGCGTGCGGCGCGCCGGAGACGGCCGCGCCGGCCGCGGACGCGCAGGAGCCGTGGACGTGGACGGACGACCGAGGCAAGGAGATCTCCCTCCCGGCGCGTCCGGAGCGGGTCGTGGCCCAGTCCGCGTCCGCGGCGGCGCTGTGGGACTTCGGCGTGCGCCCGGTCGGCGTGTTCGGCCCGCACCGGCTCAAGGACGGTGGGCGCGACCCCGAGGTGGGCGAGGTCGACATCGACCAGGTCGAGCCGATCGGCAACGTGTGGGGCGAGTTCAACGTCGAGAAGTACATCTCGCTCAAGCCCGACCTGCTGGTCGCGGGGATGTACCTGAAGGACACCCTCTGGTACGTGCCCGAGGAGTCGGCGGCCGCCATCGAGGAGGTCGCCCCCACGCTGGGCGTCCAGCTCGGCGGCAAGAAGCTCACCGAGATCATCGAACGGTACGCCTCCCTCGCCGAGGCGCTGGGCGCCGACCCCGCCGCGGCGCCCGTAACCGAGGCCAAGGCCCGCTTCGAGACCGCGAGCGAGCGGCTGAGGGACCTCGCGAAAGCCAAGCCCGGGCTGAAGGTCATGGTGGTCACGGCCACCCCCGAGAGCCTGTACGTCGCGTACGTCCCCGACCACCCCGACCTGGCCCACTACGCCGCACTGGGCCTCGACATCGTCTCCCCGGCCGCGCCGACGGAGAGCGAGGGCGGCTTCTGGGAGGTGCTGAGCTGGGAGAACGCCGACAAGTACGACGCCGACGTCATCCTGGTCGACGCCCGCGCCCAGTCGATGAAGACCGAGGAGATGGCGGAGAAGCCGACCTGGAGCGACCTGCCCGCGGTCAAGGCCGGCCAGGTCTACCCGTGGCGGGCGGCCGAGCGCTACAGCTACCTCGGTTACGCGAAGGTGATGGAGGAGGTGAAGACCAACCTGGAAGCAGCTAAGGACGACGTAGTGGATTGAGTGTTCAAATTCTGGGTCTTTTCAGGATGCCTTGCTCTGGTTAACAGCGCAGAGCGACTTCAATCGGGGGGAAACAGTCCCGACCAGCATCCTTGCGGAGGAGCCGAATGCGCTTCCACCTCCCCAAGGGCATGGCCCGAGCCGTCACCCTGGCAGTGGTCCTCGCCCTTCCTCTCGCCTACGTCGCCCCCGCGCAGGCGGATCCCGGCCCGTCCGCCCTGGCCCGGGCAGTCAAGATCAAAGACATCGTCCAGCACCTGGAGGAGTTCCAGCGGATCGCCGACGCCCACGGCGGCACCCGGGCCTCCGGCACGCCCGGCTACGACGCCTCCCGCGACTACGTGGCAGGCAAGCTGCGCGAGGCCGGATACAAGGTGAGGATCCAGCCGTTCGAGTTCCCCTTCTTCATCGAGAAGGCCACGGCCGTCCTGCAGCGGATCGTGCCCGACCCGCGGACCTTCACCCCCACCCCGCCGGACGGCAGCGCGGTCGGCGACTTCGCGACCATGACCTACTCCGGCGCTGGGAACATCACCGCGGACGTGCAGAGCGTCGACCTGCAGCTCCCGCCGCCCGACGTGCCCGGCTCGACCTCGGGGTGCGAGCCGGCGGACTTCGCCGGATTCACGCCCGGCAACATCGCGCTGATCCAGCGCGGCAGCTGCGACTTCCGGGTCAAGGCGGAGAACGCCCAGGCCGCGGGCGCCGTCGGCGTGATCATCTTCAACGAGGGGCAGGCAGGCCGGACCGCGACCGTCCAGGGCACGCTCGGCAGGCCCGCGGTCACCATCCCCGTCGTCGGCGCGAGCTTCGAGGCCGGGCAGCAGCTCGCCGCCGACGACACCGTGGTGCGCCTGGCCACGAACACCGAGAGCGACACCCGTACCACCTACAACGTGATCGCCGACTCCCCGTCCGGCGACCCGCGCAACGTCGTCATGTTCGGCGCGCACCTCGACAGCGTCACCGCCGGTCCCGGCATCAACGACAACGGCAGCGGCAGCGCGGGCATCCTGGAGACCGCCCTGACCCTGTCCAAGCTGACGACCGTCAACAAGCTCCGCTTCGCCTGGTGGGGGGCCGAGGAGCTGAACCTCCTCGGCTCGCGGCACTACGTGGCGAACCTCTCGCCCGCCGAGCGGTCGAAGATCAAGGCGTACCTCAACTTCGACATGATCGCCTCGCCGAACCCCGTCTACAGGATCTACGACGGCGACGACTCCGACGGCACCGGCGCGCCCGCGGGACCGCCGGGATCCGCCGAGATCGAGGCGCTGTTCCAGCGTTACTTCGACGGGCTGGGGGTGCCGCACAGCGGCACCGACTTCGACGGCCGCTCCGACTACGGGCCGTTCATCGAGGCGGGCATCCCGGCGGGCGGGCTGTTCACCGGGGGAGAAGGCATCAAGACCGAGGAAGAGGCCGAGTTGTACGGCGGCGTGGCGGGACTCGCCTACGACCCCTGCTACCACCGGGCCTGCGACACCATCAGCAACATCAGCAAGCGGGCTCTGCACTACAACACGGGCGCCATCGTGTACGCCGCGGTGACCTACGGCTACGCCCGCCGCCTGCCCGGCGCCCCGAACGCCGCCACGGCCGCCGCAGCCCCGCCCGCGGCGCAGGCCGGGATGGACTCCTGGTACCACCGCCTCACCCGCTGACAGCTCTGACGGGGGAGCGGCGCGGTGTGCCGCTCCCCCTCTCACACGGAGGATCCCGTGATGTTCGCGGCGCTCTACGCCACTGTGCTCGCCGTCCCGCTGGTGCTCACCGCACCCGCGGCCGTCCCCGACATCTCGCTGGAGAACGTGAAGGCCCACCTGAGCCGGCTGCAGTCCATCGCCACCGCCAACGGCGGCGACCGGGCGCACGGCCGGCCCGGCTACCTGGCCTCCGCCGACTACGTCAAGAACCTGCTGGACGCCGCCGGGTACACCACCACACTCCAGCCGTTCACCCACTACGGCGCCACCGGCTACAACCTCATCGCCGACTGGCCCGGCGGCGACCCCGGCGACGTGCTCATGGTCGGCGCCCACCTCGACAGCGTGACCGGAAGCCCCGGCATCAACGACAACGGCTCCGGCTCGGCCGCCCTCCTGGAGGTCGCGCTGGAGGTGGCCCGGCAGGGGCTGCGGCCGAACCGGCACCTGCGCTTCGCCTGGTGGGGCGCCGAGGAGCTGGGGCTGGGCGGCTCCCGCTTCTACGTGGGCGGCCTGGCCGCCGGCGAGCTGTCCAAAATCGGCGGCTACCTGAACTTCGACATGATCGCCTCGCCCAACGCCGGTTACTTCGTCTACGACGGCGACGACTCCGACCGCACCGGAGCGGGGCCGGGACCCGCCGGGTCGGCCGAGCTGGAACAGGTCCTGCAGAGCTACTTCGCGGGCATCGGCGTGCCCACCCAGGGCAGCGACTTCGACGGCCGCTCCGACTACGGGCCGTTCATCAAGGCCGGCGTCCCGGCGGGCGGGCTGTTCACCGGCGCCGAGGGCATCAAGACGACCGCCCAGGCGAAGCTCTGGGGCGGCACCGCCGGGCAGCCGTTCGACCCCTGCTACCACCGCTCCTGCGACACCACCGCGAACATCAGCGACATCGCGCTAGACCGCAACGCCGACGCCATCGCGCACGCCGTCTGGACCCTCGCCACCGCCGAACGGCCCCAGCCCGTCTGGTCCGACGACTTCGAGACCGCCACCGGCTGGACCGCGAACCCCGACGGCACCGACACCGCCACCACCGGCAAGTGGGAACGCGGCGACCCGCAGGACACGGACTACCTCGGCCCCAAGCAGCTCGGCACCACCCCGAGCGGCGTCAACGCCCTGGTCACCGGCCCGCTCGCGGGACCGGACGCGGGCGCGCACGACATCGACGGAGGCGTCACCACCGCCCGGTCGCCGGAGATCGCGCTCCCGGCGGAGGGCCCGCTGCGGCTGTCGCTCTCGTGGTATCTCGCGCACGGCGGCAACGCCACCGCCGCCGACTACTTCCGGGTACGGGTGAGCGGCACGACGACGGCGACCGTGGTGGAACAGACCGGCGCGGCCACGGACCGCGACGCCGCCTGGGCCACTGCCACCGCCGACCTCTCCGCCTTCGCCGGGCAGACGGTGCGCGTCATCGTCGAGGCCGCCGACGCGGACACCCCGAGCCTGGTGGAAGCGGCGGTCGACGACATCACGATCACTCGCCAGGGAACCCCGGTGCTCCCGCTCTCTCCGGCGGCGGAGCGGGTGGCCACGCCCGCTCCGCTCGGGAGCGAATCGTTGCCACCGCTTCCTTAGGAGGGTGCTCGCTGCTGTCTCCGGCGGTTGTCCTGGCCCGTGCGGGGCTCAGGACTCCAGGGCGGTGAGGCAGGCGGCGGCCTCCTCGATGTGGTCCTCGTTGAAGACGCGGATGCCGTGCCGTTCCAGCAGGGCGGTCGTCACGCCCTGGCCCGCGGCGCGGCGGCCGGTGAACGTACCGTCGTAGACGCTCAGCGTGCCGCACGACGGGCTGCCCTCCTTGAGGACCGCCAGCCGCGCGCCCGCCGACCGGGCGGCGGCCAGCGCGGCCCGCGCCCCCGCCAGGAACTCGGCCGTCACGTCGGATCCGTCGGCGGTCAGCACCCGGGCCCGCCCCTCCAGCACGGCGGTCCCGCCCGCGCCGCCCTCGATCTCGGCGGCGGGCCGGGGCACGGGCAGCCCGCCCTGCACCTCCGGGCAGAACGCCACCAGCCGGCCCTCGCGCCGCCAGGCCGCCAGCCGCTCGTCGGCGCTGGTCTTGGCGCCCCCGTCGTAGCGGACCCGGCGGCCCATCAGGCAGGCGCTCACGAGGATCCTCTCCATGCCTCCGATCCTATGAGCGCCACCAGCGGGACCGGCCGGTGCGGGCGATAACCTGTGCTGCGATGAACACCACCGTTGCCACGGTCGTCATCGTCGGCGCGCTGCTGCTGGCGCTGGCGAGCCTGATCACCGCCATCCGCAACCGCCCGATGGGCGTGGTCCTGCTCGCCGGGTTCGCCCTGCTCGAAGTGGCGGTGCTGGTGCAGGCCGGGTTCGTGATCGCGGCGATGGCCGGCGGGCACGGCCCGGAGGGCGAGACGTTCACGATCTACGGCTATCTCATCGGCGAGGCGCTGATCCCGCCCGCCGGGGTCTTCCTCGCGCTCGCCGAGCGGAGCCGCTGGGGCCCGGCCATCCTGGTCGTGGCCGGGTTCGCGATCGCGGTGATGACCGGGCGGCTGCTGCAGATCTGGCAGGGCGTCGCGTGACCGGCATAAGCTCAGGTCCCGGCCGGGCGCTGATCGCGCTCTACGGGCTGTTCGCGCTCGCCGCGGGGGCCCGTGCCGGGGTGCAGATCGCCACCAGGTTCGACGAGGCGCCGCTGGCCTACTCGCTGTCGGCGTTCGCCGCGCTGGTCTACCTGATCCTCACCGTCGCGCTCGCGCGGGGCGCGCGGCGGCTCGCGCTGGTGGCGCTGATCATCGAGCTGGTGGGGGTTCTCGTCATCGGCACCGCGAGCGTGGTCGACCCGGCCGCCTTCCCCGACGAAACGGTCTGGTCGGCCTACGGTGGCGGCTACCTGTACATTCCGCTCGTCCTCCCGCTGGTGGGCCTCTACTGGCTGTGGCGCCGACGTTAGGCGCCCGGGAGGCCGGGCAGCACAGGGCCTCATGAGTACGATCGAGCACGCCGTAGAGGTCAATGTTCCGATCAGGGTCGCGTACAACCAGTGGACCCAGTTCGAGAGCTTCCCCGAGTTCATGGAAGGCGTGGCGTCCATCGAGCAGATCACGGACACGCGCACTCACTGGATCACCGAGATCGCGGGCGTCAAGCGGGAGTTCGACGCCGAGATCACCGAGCAGCACCCGGACGAGCGCATCGCCTGGCGCTCGACCGAGCGGCCGCACCAGGCCGGCGTCGTCACCTTCCACCGGCTGGGCCCGGAGAGCGCCCGGGTGTCGCTCCAGATGGAGTACGACCCCGAGGGGTTCGCCGAGAAGGCCGGTGACTGGCTGAACATCGTCCAGTCGCGCGTCAAGGGCGACATGGAGCGCTTCAAGCGGTACGTCGAGGCGCGCGGCGGCGAGACGGGCGCGTGGCGGGGCGACGTCCCCGGCCCGCACCAGCAGGGCTCCGGGGTCGGCGGCACCGACCGCCCGGTCCCGCCCGGCACGGTCGGCGGCGACACCGGCTTCCCCCAGGATCCCGGCACGCTCCCCGCCCCCGGTCCCGTCCCTCCCCGGGACGACCCGCCCCAGGGCCCCCGGCCGGTTCTCTAGCCTCCGTTCTCCCACCGAGCCCCCGGACCGTTCCGGGGGCTTCGCTCTGTCCTGGAATAGACGCCATCCCGGGCCCCCGACCAGCGCCGCTTCGGAATAGATCCCATGCTGGGAGCTGTTAGGCTAGGGGATTCGTCCTATGACTTGATGAGTGGAGGAATTTACCCGGCATGAGTGTGCTCACCCAGGAGGTCAGACCCAGAACCGGCCCCCTGACCTGGCTCCTCGTGCTGGGGATCGTCCTCGCGGCGCTGAACCTGCGCACCGCCGTCACCAGCGTGGGCCCGCTGCTCGACCAGCTCGCCGCCGCGCTCGGCATGTCCAGCGTCGGCACCGGCCTGCTCACCACGCTCCCCGTGCTCGCCTTCGCCACCGTCGGCGCGGTCACGCCCAGCATGGCCCGCCGCGTCGGCGAGCACCGGCTGCTCCTGCTCGCCCTGGTCACGCTCGGCGCGGGCATGCTGGTGCGGGTCATGGTCGACTCGGCGGAGGTGTTCCTGCTGAGCAGCGCCGTCGCGCTGTCGGGCGGGGCCGTCGGCAACGTGCTCATCCCGACGCTGATCAAACGGCACTTCCCGACCCGTATCGGGACCATGACCACCGTCTACACCACCTCGCTGGCCGTCGGCACCATGCTCGCCGCCGCGGCCACCGTGCCGATCCAGCAGGCCTCGGGCGACTGGCACGTGGCGCTCGGCGTGTGGGCGGTCTTCGCCGTCGTCTCCGCCGTACCGTGGATCGCGCTCCAGCGCGACGAGCCGGAGCGCGACGACGACGGGCCCTCCGGCGGCGTGCTCGCCCTGACGCGGAACCGGCTCGCCTGGGCGGTCGCCGCCTACTTCGGCACCCAGTCGATGATCGCGTACATCATGTTCGGCTGGCTCGCCGTCATCCTCACCGACCGCGGCTATACCGTGGCCGAGGCGGGCATGCTCCTCGGCCTCTTCACCGCGCTGAACATTCCGGTCTCGTTCTTCGCCTCCGCCCTCGCCGGCCGCTTCCTCGACCAGCGGCCGGTGGTCGTCGGCCTGGTGGCGGCCTACACGGCCGGGTTCCTCGGGCTGTGGCTCGCGCCCGCGGGCACCGCCCCGGTCTGGGTGGTGCTGGTGGCGCTCGGCATGGGCTCGTTCCCGCTGGCGCTCACCATGCTCGCCGTGCGCACCCGTACGCCGGAGGCCACCGCCTCGCTCTCCGCCTTCGGGCAGAGCGCCGGCTATCTCTTCGCGGGCGCCGGCCCGCTGCTGGTCGGCGTGCTGCGCGGGGTCTCGGGCGGGTGGACGCTCCCGTACCTGCTGATCTTCGTGGTGCTGGTCGTGCAGTTGTGCGCGGGCCTGTACGCGGGACGCGACCGGTACGTGGAGGACGAGCGGAGGGTGCCTCTGCCAAGGTGACAGCCGCGCCTTCGACGGCTGTCACCTTTCGTGATCGTCGGGGCCGTGCCGGTGGGGGAGCGGCACGGCCTCGTCACTGCCGAGACCCCGTTCCACCCTCTCGGCCGCACCTGGCGCTGCGACCGGCCCCGAGGCGTCGATCCCTGAAGCCGATCAGGCGCCGCGTGCGGCGAGGAAGGCGAGCACCCGCCGCCAGGCGTCCTCGCAGGCGGCGGCGTGCTCACCGGGCGCGGCGTCGAAGAACCCGTGCGGCGCCCCCGGATAGGTCACCAGCTCGTGCTCCACCCCCGCCTCGGACAGCGCTGCGCCGAACTCCGCCACCTGTTCGGCCGGGATGCCTTCGTCCGCCCCGCCGAACAGGCCCAGGACCGGCGCTCGAAGCTCCCGGGCGTGCTGGGCCGGCCCCGGCCCGTACGGGGGAGCGATGCCCGGCACGCCGTAGAACCCGACGACTCCGGCGAGACCGAAGCGCGGCGCGGCGGCGAAGAACGCGTTGCGGCCGCCCATGCAGAACCCGAGCGCCACCGCCGGCCTGCCCAGCCGGTCGATCGCGGCCATGAGGTCGGCCTGGATGCCCTCCCTGGTCAGCCCGCCGAGGTGGGCCCGGAACGGGAAGTCCGGGCCCCGGTCGTCGGTCTCGGCCGTCCGGCCGAAGTAGTCCATCGCCACGGCCGGGTGGCCCTGCTCGGCGAAGCGCACGGCCAGCTGCTTGTAGAAGTCGTGCAGCCCGCGCCAGTCGGGAAGGATCACTACCCCCGCGCCCCGCACCTCCTCGGGCCGGGCCTCGTAGGCCGCGAAGGCGGAGCCGTCGGCCGACGTCAGGCGGATGTCGGCGGCCCGGACCCCGGTGAGGGGCGGGCCGTAGGCGGGTGGTGCGGAGTCGTGGTCGTAACACATGGGTCCACAACTACCAAAGCTAGATTGATAAAGCTAGACTTGGCATATGCTCGCGAAGAACCTGCGGATCGCCGTCGGGCTGCTGGCCCGCCGCATCCGCCGCCTCTACACCAACGCCACGGGTGACGACCTGTCGTTCACCGAACTCGGCGTGCTCTCCCGCCTGGAGCGCGACGGGCCGCACACCTCGGTCCAGCTCGCCCAGGTCGAACGCATCACCGCACAGGCCATCGGCACGGTGCTGACGGGCCTGCACCGGCGCGGGCTCGTGCGCCGCGACCCGGACCCGGCCGACGGCCGCCGCGTCATCACGTCCATCTCCGACGCCGGCCGCGCCGCGCTCGGCGGCCGGGAGCAGGTCATCACCGACCGGCTGGCTCGCGCGGTCGAGACGCTCACCCCGGAGGAGCGCGAACGCCTGGCCGCGGCGCTGCCCGTGCTCACCCGCATCGCCGACCGCCTCTGACAGCCGGGCGTGGCACGGGTGGCCGGAGATTCGGATACACTTGGCGACGCATCCGCAAGGGGCTATGGCGCAGTTGGTAGCGCGCTTCCATGGCATGGAAGAGGTCTGGGGTTCGAATCCCCATAGCTCCACAGTCTTTCTGGCCCACCCGGCACATCGGGTGGGCTTTTTTCATGCCTCCGATCGGGGTCGTTTTGTCAGGTGTTCACCTGACACGCCGGCGTTCCGGGCCTGCCTAGGCTTGCTGCCAGCCACGGTATGGGCGTTGAGGGCAGAGCATGCCTGCCGCCGAACGAGTCGAAAGGATGCAGATGTCCACCCCATATCCGCCTCGCCACGGACGAGGTCCCGGCCACGGCGGACCGGCTGGTCCTCCTGGAGGGTGGCCGGGCGCCGCGAGACCGGGCAGCCCTCCCGGAGGCGGGCCGTACCCAGGAAGCTACGGAACCGAGGGGTACGGGCCGGGGGGACCCGGAGGGCCCCAGGGGTTCGGGCCTTACGGGCCGGGAGGGCCAGGGGGAATCGGCGGGCCCGGCGGGGGGCGGCCTCCTCACGGGGGAGGCGGCGGCAAGGGGCCGCTCATCGCCGTGCTCGCCGGGCTCGCCGTGATCCTCCTGATCGGCGGGGTGGCCGGCGCCTGGGCGCTGCTCCGTACCGATGAGCCGGAGTCCGGTGCCGCGTCCGGACAGGGCGACGGCCTCCCGACGCTGCGGCGCGACCTGAAGCCGTCGGCATCGCCGTCGCCTGCGAAGAAGCAGGCGGCGGCGGTGAAGCTGCGGCCGGTCACCGGCGATCAGCTCTGCGCCGCCGTCCCGGACGACCTCCGCAAGAGCCTGGTCACCGACGGCAAGTACGGCGGGAAGGACGCGTCCACGTCCTCGGCCGCCCCGGACGACAAGCGGGCCGCCTGTTCGTGGCGGAACAACAAGATGGAGGTCGGCGGCGGCGTCATCGGCTACCGCCTGCTCGGCATCTCCGTCCAGGCCCGCAGCAGAGAGACGCAGGACGCCGTCGAGTACGCGCGCGAGCAGTTCGCCCGCGACAAGGAGCGCTACGAGAAGCGGGTGAACGTCCGCGACGGCAAGCGGGTCGACGGGAAGACGACCGGTTCGTCCTTCGGCGAGCTCCGGGAGCTCGAATACGGCGACGAGTCGTACAGCCAGAGCTCGATCGGCCACAGCGGGCTGAAGACCGTCGTGCACGTCCGGCAGGGGCCGTGGCTGATCCAGGTCGAGTACGGCGGCTCCAACCGGACCGGCGCCAAGTACCCGGGCGGCGACGAGACGCGGGCCGCGGCCGGCAAGGTCGCCGAGCTCGTCGCCGCGGAGATGGCCAAGGACGCCGGGAAGGTCAAGGTCACCGGGCCGTGCGGGATCCTGTCCGTGAAGGACGTCGAGGCGGCGTTCTTCCCGGCCGTGTCGGGGCCGTCCGTCAGCGCCAACGACGGCAGCGTCAAGCAGACCGCCTGCACCTGGAACATCCGCGAGCAGGTCAAGCACGCGCCCGGCCAGGAGTTCAGCGCCCGCGGCGGCAGGCTGGCCGTCCGCGTGGCCGACTGGGGGAGCGACGGCCCGGGGGCGAAGTTCCAGTACGACCGGGAGGCCAAGAAGTTCGACCGCTACCGGGCCAAGGGCGGCATCGGCAACGACCGCACCCACACCACCTTCGAGGCCCGCGAGGAGCTGCCGGGGCTCGGCGAGAAGGCGTTCGCCGTGGTGTCGGCGACCACCCGCCCGTACGACGAGGACGAGCCGGCCCTCCATGAGATCCTGGTCAAGGTGCTGACCGGGGACAGGACGGTCGAGTTCAGCTTCCGGGGCACCACGACCGGCGGCGGCGTCGCCGGTGCCCCCGGATATCAGGAGCCTGCCTTCGAGGCGGCCGTCGCCAAGAAGGCCGTGCTGGAGCTGGCCGGCCCGTTCCTCGCCGGGCTGAAGTGACTTGCGCCCGGCGGGCATGTCGTCCGTGCCCCGCCGGGTCCCGGCTGTTACACCGGAGCCATGAAAGGCGAGGACGACCTGGAGGCCGGGCGGGCGGACCTGGGCAGGCTGCCGGCCTTCAGCGACGGGGTGTTCGCCATCGCGATCACCATCCTCGTCCTGGGGCTCGACGTGCCTCCCGGGCTGTCGCCCGAGGAGCTCGGCGCGCACCTGGAGGGACTGCTGCCGATCCTGGGCAGCGCCGCGCTGAGCTTCGCCGTGATCGGCCGGTTCTGGATCGCGCACAGCCGTGACCTGCCCCGGCCGCGGGTGGCGCGGACGTCCGCCGACATCGCGGTCGTGCCGGCTTTCTTCCTGATCTCGATCCCGGTGGCCTTCCCGGCTCCGCATCTGGCGCCGTTCTGCTGGATCGGCGCCGCCCTGCCGGCCGGGGCGCTCTGGTCGCGGCTGCGTTCCTGATCTCCTACGGGCTGGGCCAGTAGGTCGTCGAGCGGCGGGCGGCGGAGGCGATGGGCGCGCCGTCGAGCTCGACGATGGTCAGGCCGACCCCGCCGACGGGCCACTCGACGGCGAACTCGAAGGGCTCCGCCGGGGGCACCGGCCACAGCCAGAGGGCGACCTCGTGGATGCCGAGATCGCGGCCGCTGCGCAGGGTGCTGCCGCCCGGGAGCCAGGAGAGCCGGGTGTCCTTCGGCGGCTCGCCCGCGGGGTCGGCGTTCGCGGCGACCGTGGTGGCCTTGGTGCCGTCGGCGTAGCGGACGCCGAACCTGAGCAGCTTGTCGGGCAGCCGGTCGCCGCCCGTGGACCGGATGCGGGCCAGCGGGTAGAGCGACATCTGGAGGTCCCAGAAGGCGTCGGGGGAGAGGCCGTTCTGGCGGAGCACGACCTCCACGTTCAGCAGGCAGCCGGTGGAGTACGCGCGGACCGTCGACAGGGCGACGGCGACGGTGGAGTTGTGGACCAGCACCCGGTCGATCGCCATCGACGTGCCCAGCTCCGTCGCCGGCGGGGCGAGCCAGGCGGGGAGGGACGGGTGCGGAGGACCGGTTAAATCTTCCTGCGTCGGTGGCGGTTCGAAGAACATGTTCCCGATCGTACGTGTTAAGCCGGGAAAGTCCTATCCTGTGGCGCGCTCGGCCGAAGACCGGCCCCCGGACGCCCCGGGAGCCGGTCTCCCCACGTCAGCCTGACGGCTCCCCGGCCACGGGGAGCCAGACGCGCATGGTGGCCGGGCCGCGGTTGCCCCAGCGGTGGTAGGGGATCAGCCGCAGTGCCGCCCCGGGCCCGGCACCGTGGGATCCGTGCCACCCGTCGGGGGCGCTTCCGTACGGCCAGGCGCTTGCCGCGGAGGCGCCGAGCACGGCCTCCGTCTCCAGCTCCACCACCTCGCCGCCGGTCCGCTCGGTCAGCGCCGAGCCGGGGCGGACGGCGACCTCGGCGAGCGGCGGCTCGTCCCCGGCCGCTTCGGCGCAGTACACCAGCGGTCCCCGCTCGACCGCGACGCAGCCGCGCAGCGCGTCGACCCGCCGGTCCGGGTAGGTCCAGCGGGGCTCCATCGGCAGCTCCAGCACCAACTCGTCGCCGGGCCGCCACTCCCTCTCGGCGCCCGCGTACCCGGGCGCGACGGCCCGGCTCTCGCCGGGGGACGAGGTGAGCGTCGCCGAGGAGGCCCAGACGGGGACGCGGAGCGAGATCCGGCCCGCGCCGCCCTCCAGGACCCGGACCCGCACGGTGCCCGTCCACGGGTAGCCGGTCTCCACCCGCAGCCGCAGCCCGCCGTGGCTGATCTCGCTCGGCGTGTACTGGTCGATCCGCACCCCGTCGCCGGAGGAGGTCGCCACGTACGCCGCCACCGACGCCAGCGTGCGGGCGATGTTGCTGGGGCAGCACGACACGTCGAACCACGGCGAGCGCGGCCCGCCCTCCGCCGCGTGGCTGACCATCCCGTCCGGGGTCTCCGCCGGGACCCGCACCGCCAGCGGGTTGACGTAGGAGAACGACCGCCCGTCCAGCGCCACCCCGGTGGCCAGCACGTTGTGCAGGGTCCGCTCGGCCAGGTCGGCGTAGCGGGCGTCGCCGGTGGCCAGCAGCAGCCGGTGCGACAGCATGATCGAGGCGATGCCCGCGCACGTCTCGGAGTAGGCCCGGTCCGGCGGCAGCTCGTAGTCGTCGCCGAACGACTCGCCCGCGTGCCGCGAGCCCATGCCGCCGGTCAGGTGGGTGCGCCGGGCCACCGTCCGCTCCCACTGGGACTCGACGGCCTTCAGCAGCTCCTCGTCGCCGGTCTCCACCGCCACGTCGACCGCGCCGCACGCGAGGTAGAGCGCGCGCACCGCGTGCCCGCGGAACGCCTGAGCCTGCCGTACGGGAACGTCGTCCTGGAAGTATGCGCGCCCGAGATGGATCTCCCCGAGAGAGGGCAGCCCGCGGCGGGCGACGAACCGGCGGGCCATCTCCAGGTAGCGTTCGGCGCCGGTGACCCGGTAGAGCTCCACCAGCGCCATCTCGATCACGGGATGGCCGTCGGTCTGCGTGCCCTCCATGAAGCGGCGGCACACGTGGTCGGCGGCGCGCACCGCCGTCCGGGTGAGGGTGTCCTCGCCGTGCGTGCGCAGCCGGGCCACGCCCGCCTGGATGAGGTGGCCGTAGCAGTAGAGCTCGTGGCCCCACTCCAGGTCGGTGTAGCGGCTGCCGCTCCAGCGGGTGTTGAGGTAGCCGTCGCCCTCCTGGGCGCGGGCGACGGTCTCGGCCAGCTCGGGCAGCGCCGGATGGTCCGCCCAGGCCATCGCCTCCAGCAGCTTGTAGATCTCCGAGTCGGAGAACTCGCGGCCCCGGCGCGGGCGCTGCCCCCGGAAGTTGCCGATCCAGCCGGTCCGTTCCATCCATTCCTGGCAGTGCGCGATCGTGACCTCGCGGTTGAGCGCCGCCCGGTCTCCCCAGAAACCGGGCGAGATCCGTACCGCGTCGAGGCCGAGAGGGGAGAGCACGCCCGAAGAGGGCAGGACAGGGTTAGCCACGCAGAGCTCCTGACATGAATCCGCGCACGTAGTGGCGCTGCAGCACGACGAACAGGATGAGACAGGGGACGGCCATGACCATGACGCCGGCCTGGAGCATGCCGTAGTCGATCGCGCCCATGGTGCGCGACGTCATGCTGACCACGGCACAGCCCGACCAGCGCGAGCGGCAGCACCACCGACATGGCCGCCGCGCCGCCGAGGTCGAAGCGGAAGAACGCGGCCCGGTAGATCACCATCACCATCGACACCGTGCTGTTGTCCGGGCCGCCGTTGGTGAAGATGAAGAACTGGTCGAAGGCGAGCGGGGAGCCGGTGACGCTGAGGATCAGCATGTTGAACCCGGCGATCTTCGTGTGGTTGTCCGGCCTGTTGAACGCCGCCTGCCCCAGCAGCGGCCAGCGGTTCAGCGACATCCAGAACACCAGCACCAGCGGCGTGACGAACCGAAGAACGTGCCGTGCACCTCGCCGTCCTTGCCGAGCTCGTCCTGGACGGCGGTGGCGTGCTCGGCGAACTCCTTAAGCGTTTTCGGTCCCTGCTCGGGGTCGAGCGTGTGCGGCAGCGTGTACTGGCGGGTGCCGAGCCGCATGTGGGGGCCAGGCCGTCCTTGAACGGCAGGCTCGCGATCTTGTCGGTGAGGTCCAGGAACAGTCCTTGGGAGGTGTAGTAGGGCACGAAGATGACGTCGGCGGCGAGGGTCAACAGCGCGAGGGGGGCCGCTCCGGTCAGCCGTCGTCTCATGGTGACTCCTCCGGTTCCCCGCGAGCTGAAAGGTTTTCGGAAAACGTAGAAGAAACGCTGAGGCATGTCAACGGTGTAAGGTCGCTTCTAGCTGGTCCGTGGAGAGAAAAGGGTTTCGAGAGATGGCGATGAGGCGGGCGACCATCAGTGATGTGGCCTCGCTGGCGGGGGTGTCGATCGCCACGGCGTCCAAAGCGCTGAACGGGCGGCAGGACGTGCGGGCCTCGACCCGCCAGCGGGTGCTGGCGGCGGCCGAGGAGCTGTCCTTCCAGCCGAGCCCGCTGGCGCGCGGGCTGCTGTCCGGGCAGACCCGCACCGTGGGGCTGCTCACCTCCGACAGCGCCGGGCGGTTCAGCATCCCGGTGCTGCTCGGCGCCGAGGACGCGTTCGGCGCGGGGGAGATGGCGGTGCTGCTCTGCGACGCCCGCGGCGACGCGATCCGGGAGCAGCACCACCTGCGGGCGCTGCTGTCGCGCCGCGTCGACGGGCTGATCGTCGTGGGCGAGAGCACCAACCCGCGGCCGTCGGTGAGCAAGGACCTGCCGGTGCCGGTCGTGTACGCCTACGGGCCGTCGGAAGATCCGGCGGACGTCTCGTTCGTCCCCGACGACGTGGGCGGCGCGATGCTCGCGGCCCGCCACCTGCTCGCGCTGGGGCGGCGCCGGATCGCCCACGTCACCGGGCCGGCCGACTACAAGGCCGCCCGCGACCGGGCCGAGGGGCTGGCCGCCGCGCTCGGCGAGGCGGGCGTGGAGCAGGCCGGTGAGACGCTCTGGGGCACGTGGTCGCAGCGGTGGGGGCGGCACGCCGCCGAGATGCTGCTGAACACCGCCCCCGACCTGGACGCGGTGTTCTGCGGCAGCGACCAGATCGCGGCCGGGTTCGTGGAGGCGGCCCGCGAGCTGGGACGGCGGGTGCCCGACGACCTCGCGGTGGTCGGCTACGACAACTGGGAGGTGCTGGCCGCCGAGACCAGGCCGCCGCTGACCACCGTGGACCCCAGCCTGGAGCGGCTGGGGCGCACCGCGGCCCAGCACCTGTTCGCCGCGATCGGCGGCAAGGCGACGCCGGGGGTGCACAAGATGGACTGCAAGCTCGTGATCAGGGACTCCACCGCCCGGATGTGACCGGCGGTCCGGGCGGCGCGCCACCGCCCGGGCCGCCCGGCTCACCGGCCTCCGCTCAGCCGGATGAACGTGACCGAGTGGGCCGGGAAATCGTAGGTGAACGAGCGGGAGAAGCCCGGCACCCGGTGCTCCACCGGCGCGATCCGGTCCGGTTCGGCGAGGGTGTTCACGTCGGCGGGGTCGCCGGTCAGCGAGGTGACCGTGGCCGTCCGCCCGACGCGCGCCCGGCCGAGGGCGACGGTGCCGGGCCGCCATCGCGCGGCGCCGTCGGCGAAGTCGTCCTCCAGCAGTACGGTCCCGTCGGCTGCCGTCACCTTGACGTCGTCGTACCGGACCGAGGTGTTCCAGGACGCCAGCCCGACCGCGCCCGAGATGTCCTCCACCGGGCGGGTGGTGCCCTCGAACGTGCTCGGCAGCACGGTGTCGCCGGCGTTGCGCGAGAACAGCTTCTGCACGTGATAACTCGGCGACCCGTATGCCTCGTCGTTGTCGAACCAGATGAGGTCCGGCGCCCAGTCCACGTAGTCGACGTTGGCCAGCAGCGGCGCGTAGGCGGCCAGTTCGACCACGTCGGCGTTGCGCTCGATGCCGGTCAGGAAGGACGCCTCCGACAGCGCGTTGAAGAACGTGTTGCCGCGCGAGGCGTACTCGCCGACGAACACCTTCGGGCCCTCACGGTCGTAGGAGTCGTAGC
Source organism: Nonomuraea sp. NPDC049649 (assembly GCF_040675175.1). Classification (NCBI taxonomy): domain Bacteria; kingdom Bacillati; phylum Actinomycetota; class Actinomycetes; order Streptosporangiales; family Streptosporangiaceae; genus Nonomuraea; species Nonomuraea sp. NPDC049649. Next base: position 161,837 of record NZ_JBFAOH010000011.1, on the reverse strand, counting down.
GCCGGTTGCTGGTCAGGAACCAGTCGGGGTTGTTGTAGTAGTGCTCGTCGACCAGGTCGGCCTGCTGGTCGCGGGCGAACTCCCACATGCGGTCGAACCAGGCGCCCTGCGAGGTCGTCCCCGAGTTGCTGATGATCTTGATGTCCGGATATTTCGCCCGCACCGCGTCGGCGAACCTCGGGTAGTTGTCGAAGAACTCCGGATAGATCTCCTCGTTCCCGAGCCCGAGGTACTTCATCCCGAACGGCTTGGGATGCCCCAGCTCGGCCCGCTTCTTCCCCCAGGTCGAGGTGACCGGCCCGTTGGCGAACTCGATCAGGTCCAGCGTGTCCTGGACCCAGCGGTCCAGCTTGGCCTCGTCGGTCAGCGGCCGGTCCTGGCCGCAGCCGTTCACGCCCACCGACAGCACCGGCAGCGGCTCCGCCCCCAGGTCCTCGGCGAACTGGAAGTACTCGTAGAAGCCGATCCCGTAGCTCTGGTTGTAGCCCCAGAAGTTGAAGTTGGTGGGTCGCTCCTCGACCGGTCCGATCGTCTCCTTCCACTGGTAGATGCGCCGCCGGTCCAGGTTCTCGCGGTACGGGTCGTACGTGCCGACGTTGGTGACGCAGCCGCCGGGGAAGCGCAGGAAGCGTGGCTTCAGCTCGGCGATCAGCTCGGCCAGGTCCTTGCGCATGCCGTTCGGCCGGTTCTTGAAGGTGCCGCGAGGGAAGAGCGAGACCATGTCCAGGTCGGTCCGGCCCTCGGGCGCCAGCAGCACGAGCCGGCCCGCGTCGGTGGTGCCGGTCGCGCGGAACGTGGCCCGATACTTGGTCCAGCCGCCCGCCCGCACCTTGACGGTCGTTTTCCCGTACGTGGCCGAGCCGCTTTCCACGCTGACCGTCACCGTGCCCGGCGTGTCGCGGCGGGCCCAGAACGACAGGTCGTAGCGCTCGCCCCGCTTCAGCGGCAGGCCGCTGTTGAAGCCCGCGTTCTGCACCCCGGCCGGGCCGCCGGTCACCTCCAGGCGCAGGTAGTTGCGGTTGTCCGGGTTCAGCGGCCGGTCGCCGGAGACCGTCGCCGCGGCGGTGCCGCCGCGCTCGACCGCGCTCCACGCGGTCAGCCCGTGATAGCTCGGCTCGTCGGCCGGGTCGAACTCGAACGAGCGGTTCTGGACCAGCTCCGCGTAGAGCCCGCCGTCGGCGCCGTGGTTGATGTCCTCATAAAAGACCCCGTACAGGTGAGGTCCGACCTTCGTGCCCTTCGCGGCGGTGTCGACGGTCAGCTCGCCGGTCGTGTAGCCCTCGACGCGGAACCTGCCGCCCTCGGCCGCGGTCACCAATCTGCCCCGGCTGACCGCGAGGTGGCGGTCGCCGGAGCTGACGGTGACCTTGCCGCCGCCCGCGTCGGTGAGCCGGAAGACCGATCCGGTGGTTCCGAGCCTGACCCGGTCGCGGGAGATCTCCAGGTACTTCCCGGTCGCCGCGTCCTTGAGCCGCCCGTCGGTCTCGGCGGTGAGCGCGAGACCAGTCATCGGAGGTTTCGCGCTCGCATGGACCGTGTCGGCGGCGTCGGCCGACAGGTACCGCTCCTCGCCCTGGTGCCGGAGCGTGAACATGCCCTCCGGCACGACCGGCTGTCCCGGCGCCGCCTTGACCGCGAAGTAGTCGAAGTCGGCGGCGAACGAGGTGCCGTTCTGCGCGGCCAGCGCGAACAGGCCCGGACGTGGTTGTCCCAGTCCTGCCAGGCCAGGATGCCGGCGCTCTGGAAGTCCAGCGTGACCGGGGCGCGGACGGCGGCGACCACCTCGAAGTCGCCGGCCGGGATGTCCATGAGGAAGAGGTTCCTGGCCGTGTTGGTGTCCTGGTAGGTGTCGCCGGGCAGGGCGTGCACGCGCAGCGCGCCGGGCTGCTCGGTGAGCGACCAGCGGCTGTCGTCGCGGGCCGGCACGGTCCAGCCGGGGCCGAGCGGGGGCCCGTCGAACCCGTCGACGGCAGCGCCTTCGGGGATCGGCTCCGCGGCCTGGGCGTGCGCGGGCGCCGTGAGCAGTCCCGCGAGGAGCAGGACGGCTGTGGCGAGTCGCAACATGGAGCTCCTCGGGTCGGGGGGTGTTAGCGTTAACAACCGAGGTTTAGCGTTAACACCGATCAGTTAAAGGGCCCTCCGGCAGCTCGTCAAGAGTCCGGCGCGTGACGCGACCGTAATCGAACCGGTCCTTGACGGACCGCCTTGTTAACGTTCACAGTCGTGCCAAGCCCGAAAGGAGCACGGCCGTGGGAGCTGACCGTGGACGCCGCCCGCCGGTGATGGCGGACGTGGCCCGAGAGGCCGGCGTCTCCCACCAGACGGTCTCGCGCGTTCTGAACGACCACCCCAATGTGCGGACCGAGACCCGGATGCGGGTGCTGGAGGCGATCGACAAGCTGGGCTACCGCCGCAACCTCGTCGCCCGCGCGCTGGTCACCAAGAACTCCCGGACGCTGGGCGTGGTCAGCTTCGACACCACGCTCTACGGCCCGGCCAGCACGGTGTACGGCATCGAGCAGGCGGCCAGGGCGGCCGGTTACTTCATCAGCATCGTCAGCCTCAAGTCCATCGACCGGGTCCGCGTCCGCGACGCCCTCGACTACCTGGCCGACCAGGGCGTCGACGGCATCGTGGTGGTCGCGCCGCAGCGGTCGGCCGCCCGCGCGCTGGTCGACCTGCCGCTGGACATCCCGGTGGTCGCGGTCGAGGGCGGCGAGGCCGGCGAGGTGCCGGTCGTCTGCGTGGACCAGGTCGAGGGCGGCCGGATGGCCACCCGGCACCTGCTGGACCTGGGCCACGAGACGGTCTGGCACGTGCGCGGGCCCGGCGACTGGCTGGAGGCCGAGGGCCGGGCCGCCGGCTGGCGGTCCGTGCTGGAGAAGGCCGGCCGGGAGGTCCCCGAGCCGCTGGCGGGCGACTGGAGCCCGCGCTCCGGCTACGAGGCCGGGCAGAGCCTGGCCAGAATGAGCGGCGTCACCGCGGTCTTCGTGGCCAACGACCAGATGGCGCTGGGCGTGCTGCGGGCCTTCATCGAGAAGGGGGTGCGGGTGCCCGGCGACGTGAGCCTCGTCGGTTTCGACGACATCCCGGAGTCGGCGTACTTCTCGCCCCCGCTCACCACCATCAGACAGGACTTCGGCGCGGTCGGACGGCAGAGCATCGGGGTGCTGCTCCGGCAGATCGAGAACGGCGGGCCACTGGCGAGCGAGCGGCTCGTGGTCCCGCCCACCTTCGTCCACCGAGCCAGCACGGCCGGGCCCTGAGCCCGGCCGCCGTCAGGAAGGCGCTCGCACATCCCCCGTGTTAGCGTTCACAACAAGAAAGGACACCCCCCACGTGTTGAAGAGAATTGCGATGCTCGTCGTCGCCGGTATGGCGGCGGCGACACTGGCCGCCTGCGGCTCCCAGGGCGGCAGCGATTCCGTGGACGCAGGCGCTCCCGGAGGCGGTGGCGACGACGCGATCGTCATGGGCTTCTCGCAGGTCGGCGCCGAGAGCGGCTGGCGCACCGCGAACACCAAGTCCATCGAGGAGGCCGCCAAGGAGGCGGGCATCACCCTGCGGTTCTCCGACGCCCAGCAGAAGCAGGAGAACCAGATCAAGGCGATCCGGTCGTACATCCAGCAGAAGGTGGACGTCATCGCCTTCTCGCCGGTCGTCGAGTCCGGCTGGGACACCGTGCTCAAGGAGGCCAAGGACGCGAACATCCCGGTCATCCTGACCGACCGGGCCGTGGACTCGGCGGACACCAGCCTCTACCGGACCTTCCTCGGCTCGGACTTCGTCGAGGAGGGCAAGAAGGCCGGCCAGTGGCTGGTCGAGGAGTACAAGGACAGCACCGACACCGTCAACATCGTCGAGCTGCAGGGCACCACCGGCTCGGCCCCGGCCAACGACCGCAAGGCGGGCTTCGCCGAGGTCATCGGCGCGGATTCGAAGTTCAAGATCATCGCCTCGCAGACCGGCGACTTCACCCGGGCCAAGGGCAAGGAGGTCATGGAGGCCTTCCTGAAGGCCCACCCGGACATCGACGTGCTCTACGCCCACAACGACGACATGGGCCTGGGCGCGATCGAGGCCATCGAGGGCGCGGGCAAGGTGCCCGGCCAGGACATCAAGATCATCACTGTGGACGCCGTCAAGGACGGGATGCAGGCCCTCGCCGACGGGAAGATCAACTTCATCGTGGAGTGCTCCCCGCTGCTTGGCCCCCAGCTGATGGACCTGGCCAAGAAGGTCGTCGCGGGGGAGAGCGTCCCCGAGCGCGTCGTCACCGAGGAGACCACGTTCACGCAGGAGCAGGCCAAGGAGGCCCTGCCCAGCCGGCAGTACTGACCGCTGACGACCGGGCCGGCCGCGCGGCCGGCCCGGTCGGGAAGGGAGGGGGCGCCACATGGACGCACCCGCGCCGGTCCTGCGGATGAGCGGGATCGGCAAACAGTTCCCGGGCGTGCGCGCCCTCGACCGCGTGGACCTGCGCCTGCTGCCAGGCGAGGTCCACGCGCTCATGGGCGAGAACGGCGCGGGCAAGTCCACCCTGATCAAGGTGCTGACCGGCGTGCACAGCGTGGACGAGGGCGCCATCGAGCTGGACGGCAGACCGGTGGCCTTCGGCAGCCCGCTGGAGGCCCGGCAGGCCGGGATCAGCACCGTCTACCAGGAGGTCAACCTCTGCACGAACCTGTCGGTGGCCGAGAACATCCTCATCGGCCGCGAGCCGCGCCGCTTCGGCCGCATCGACTGGAAGCGGATGCGGGCCCGCGCCCGTGACCTCCTGGCCCGGCTGGAGCTCGACCTCGACGTCTCCGCGCCGCTCTCGTCGTACTCGCTGGCCATCCAGCAGATGGTGGCCATCGCCCGCGCGCTCGACGTCGAGGCCCGCGTGCTCATCCTGGACGAGCCCACCTCCAGCCTCGACGCCGACGAGGTGGGCCAGCTCTTCCGGGTGATGCGCAGGCTCAAGGACGAGGGCATCGCCATCCTGTTCGTCACCCACTTCCTGGACCAGGTGTACGAGATCACCGACCGGATGACGATCCTGCGCAACGGGCGGCTGGTGGGGGAGTACCTCACCAGCGAGCTCAGCCAGGTCGAGCTGGTCGCCAAGATGATCGGCCAGGAGCTGGAGGCGCTCGACAAGCTGCACGGTGAGGCGGGCAGCGTCGCCGAGCCGCTGGTCGAGGCGCGCGGGCTGGGCCGGCCGGGCGCCATCGAGCCGTTCACGCTGACCATCCACGAAGGCCAGGTGGTCGGGCTCGCCGGGCTGCTCGGGTCCGGGCGCACCGAGGTCGCCCGGCTGCTGTTCGGCGCCGACCACGCCGGCGGCGGGCAGGTCGCCATCAAGGGCGAACCCGTCTCGCTGCGCACCCCCCGGGCCGCGATGAACCACAAGATCGCGTTCTGCTCGGAGAACCGCAAGCGCGACGGCCTGATCGAGGACCTCACCGTCCGCGAGAACATCATCCTCGCCTTGCAGGCCACCCGCGGCTGGGCCAGGCCGGTGCCGCGCGAGCAGCAGGACGAGCTGGTCGGCAAGTACGTCAAGGCGCTGCGGATCAGCCCGCCCGACCCGGAGATCCCGGTGCGCAACCTCAGCGGCGGCAACCAGCAGAAGGTGCTGCTGGCCCGCTGGCTGATCCTGGAGCCGCGGCTGCTCATCCTGGACGAGCCCACCCGCGGCATCGACGTGGGCGCCAAGACCGAGATCCAGCGGCTCGTCGCCGAGCTGTCCGGCGGCGGCGTGGCGGTGCTGTTCATCTCCGCCGAACTGGAGGAGGTGCTGCGGCTCAGCCACAAGGTCGCGGTGCTGCGCGACCGCCGCCTGATCGCCGAGCTGCCCAACGACGACGACCTCACCAAGGACGTGATCATGGAGACCATCGCGAGCGGAGGGCGGACCTGATGCGCCGTCTGCTCTGGCCGATCCTCGCTCTGGCCCTGCTGTTGCTGGTCAACCTGATCTTCACGCCCGGCTTCTTCTCCATCCAGCTCCGCGAGGGCCACCTGTACGGGAGCCTCATCGACATCCTGCGGTTCGGCGCGCCGCTGATCCTGGTGTCGCTGGGCATGACGCTGGTCATCGCGACCGGCGGCATCGATCTGTCGGTCGGCTCGATCGTGGCCATCGCCGGGGCGCTCGCCTGCCTGCTCATCGACCAGGAGCAGGGCGTGCTGGTGGCCGTGGTGCTGGCGCTGGGGCTGTCCATGCTGCTCGGCGCCTGGAACGGGTTCCTGGTCGCGGCGGTCGGCATCCAGCCGATCATCGCCACGCTGATCCTCATGGTGGCCGGGCGCGGCCTGGCCCAGCTCATCACCGGCGGCCAGATCATCACCGTCAACGAGCCCGGCTACAAGCTCATCGGCGGCGGCTACCTGCTGACCGTGCCGTTCGGCGTGCTCATCGTGCTCGCCGTGCTGGCCATCACCGCGTTCCTCACGCGGCGGCTGGCGCTCGGCGTGCTCATCGAGTCGGTCGGCGGCAACGCCGAGGCGAGCCGGCTGGCCGGCATCCGGTCGCGCGGGATCATCATCATGGTCTACGCGTTCGCCGCCCTCTGCGCGGGCGTGGCCGGGCTGATGATCAGCTCGAACGTGTCCAGCGCCGACGGCAACAACGCCGGCCTCTGGATCGAGCTGGACGCCATCCTCGCCGTGGTGATCGGCGGCACCTCGCTGGCGGGCGGCCGGTTCTCGCTCGGCGGCACGGTGATCGGTGCCCTGATCATCCAGACGCTCACCACCACGATCTACTCCGTCGGCGTGCCGCCGGAGACCACGCTGCTGTTCAAGGCGCTGGTGGTGACCGCGGTCTGCCTGATCCAGTCGCAGGCCTTCCGTGACAAGGTGTTCCACCGCCGCGGGCGGCCCGCGCCGCCCCGCCCGGTGGCCGAGGAGAAGGTACGGGTGAGCACATGACCACGCTCAGCCTGGGCGGTGGCCGGACGATCCCCGCCAAGTACGTGCCGGTGCTGGTGACGGCCTGCCTGTTCGTCGCCATGTTCGTGGCGGGCGGGATCCGCTATGACGGCTTCGCCACCGGGCAGATCGTGCTCAACGTCTTCATCGACAACGCCTTCCTGCTGGTGGTGGCCGTCGGGATGACGTTCGTGATCCTGACCGGGGGCATCGACCTGTCGGTGGGCTCGGTGGTGGCGCTGTCCACGATGATCGCGGCGAGCCTGATGTCCGGGCCGGGCTGGCCGCCGTACGTGGTGGTGCCGCTGGTGCTGCTCGTCGGCTCGGGCCTGGGCCTGGTGATGGGCTACCTGATCCACGCCTTCGACATCCAGCCGTTCATCGTCACGCTGGCCGGGATGTTCCTGGCCAGGGGGCTCTGCTACACGATCGGCACCGAGTCGATCCCGATCACCGACCCGACGTTCACCGCGTTCGCGCAGACCAGGATCGACCTGTTCGGCGATCTGTGGATCTCGCCGAGCGTGGTGATCGCGGCGGTGGTGGTGCTGGCCGCCGCGTACGTGCTGCACTACACGCGGCTGGGCCGCGCGGTGTACGCGACCGGCGGCAGCGAGCAGTCGGCGCTGCTCATGGGCCTGCCGGTGGGCCGGACGAAGGTGGCGGTCTACACGATCTCCGGCTTCTGCTCGGCGCTCGGCGGCCTGGTGCTGTCGTTCTACATGCTCTCCGGGTACGGGCTGCACGCGGTCGGCATGGAGCTGGACGCGATCGCGGCGGTCGTCATCGGCGGCACCCTGCTCACCGGGGGGAGCGGCTTCCTCTTCGGCACGGTGCTGGGCGTGCTGGTGCTCGGCCTGATCCAGACGATCCTCAGTTTCGAGGGCACGCTGAGTTCCTGGTGGACCAAGATCGTCATCGGCCTCCTGCTGTTCGTCTTCATCCTGCTGCAGCGCCTGTTCTCGGCCCGGACGCGCCCCTGACCTGCGAGGAGTGACCATGTGAACGTTATCGGGAGGTTACGCTCAGGCGTTGACATGGTGGTTGTTAGCGATAACAATCACCAGGCGGACTACGAGAGTTTTGTTCCGGTTCATCCCCCGTTGGTGTGAACCGTACCGCTCATGGGCAGCCAAGGCGTTCCGCGCTGCCGTGATCATTCAGGCAAGGAGAAACAACGATGAGGTTGGGACGGATCGGGGGCGCGGTCGCCGCGATCGCGCTCGCCGCCACCATGACGGCCTGCGGCTCCAGCGAGAAGACCGTCGACGCCGAGGCGTCCGGAGCGGACGGCAGCGCCGGAGCGCTCGTCGGCGTGACCATGCCGACGAAGTCGTCGGAGCGGTGGATCCACGACGGTGACAACGTCAAGAAGCAGCTGGAAGAGCTCGGCTACCAGGTCGACCTGCAGTACGCCGAGAACGACATCCCCACCCAGGCCAACCAGATCGAGAACCAGATCACCAAGGGCGCCAAGCTCCTGATCGTGGCCTCGATCGACGGCACCGCGCTCACTTCCCAGCTCCAGCAGGCCGCCGACAACGACATCCCGGTCATCTCCTATGACCGGCTGATCCGCAACAGCCCGAACGTCGACTACTACGCCACCTTCGACAACTTCAAGGTCGGCGTCCAGCAGGCCACCTCCCTGCTGGAGGGCCTCGGCGTGGACAAGGGCGAGAAGGGCCCGTTCAACATCGAGCTGTTCGGCGGCTCCCCCGACGACAACAACGCCACGTTCTTCTGGAACGGCGCCATGTCCGTCCTCCAGCCGAAGATCGACGACGGCACGCTCGTGGTCAAGAGCGGCCAGACCGACTTCAAGACCGCCGCGATCCTGCGCTGGGACCCGGCCACCGCGCAGCGCCGCATGGAGGACATCCTCACCAAGACCTACACCGGTGACACCAAGGTCGACGGCGTCCTCTCCCCGTACGACGGCCTGTCCATCGGCATCCTGTCGGCGCTCAAGAGCAGCGGCTACGGCACCAGCGGCCAGCCCTACCCGATCGTGACCGGCCAGGACGCCGAGCTCGCCTCCGTCAAGTCGATCATCGCCGGCGAGCAGTACTCGACGATCTTCAAGGACACCCGCAAGCTCGCCGAGGTCACCGTCAAGATGGCCGACGCCGTGCTCAAGGGCGAGAAGCCCGAGGTGAACAACGAGACCGACTACGACAACGGTAACAAGGTCGTGCCCTCGTACCTGCTCGAGCCCGTGATCGTGGACAAGAGCAACTACGAAGAGGTCATCATCGGCGGCAACTACTACACCGAGGACCAGCTCAAGTAGGGACCAGCGCCCCGGGGGACGGCCCGTCCCCCGGGGCCCCCGACCGAGGGGCACGACACATGACCGACCACATTCTGCGGATGACCGGGATCACCAAGACGTTCCCCGGCGTCAAGGCGCTGCAGGACGTCAACCTGTCCGTGCGGCGCGGTGAGATCCACGCCATCTGCGGCGAGAACGGCGCCGGCAAGTCGACGCTGATGAAGGTGCTCTCCGGCGTCTACCCGCACGGCACGTACGAGGGCGAGATCCACTTCGACGGGCAGCGCTGCGCCTTCGGCGGCATCCGCGACAGCGAGCGCTCCGGCATCGTCATCATCCACCAGGAGCTCGCGCTCAGCCCGCAGCTGTCGATCGCGGAGAACATCTTCCTCGGCAACGAGCGCGCCAAGCGCGGCCTCATCGACTGGAACCGCACCAACTACGAGGCCGGCCTGCTGATGGAGCGGGTGGGCCTGCGGGAGAACCCGACCACCGTCGTCTCCGACGTCGGCGTCGGCAAGCAGCAGCTCGTGGAGATCGCCAAGGCGCTGTCGAAGGAGGTGAAGCTGCTCATCCTCGACGAGCCGACCGCGGCCCTCAACGACGACGACTCCGCGCACCTGCTCAACCTGCTGCGCGGGCTGCGCGACCAGGGCATCACCTGCGTGATCATCTCGCACAAGCTGAACGAGGTCATCGACATCGCCGACTCCGTCACGATCATCCGCGACGGGCGCACGATCGAGACGCTCGACATGGCCACCGACGAGGTGACCGAGGACCGGATCATCTCCGGGATGGTCGGCCGGGCCCTCGACAACCGCTTCCCCCCGCACGAGCCGAACATCGGCGAAGAGGCGCTGCGCATCGAGGACTGGACCGTCTACAGCCCCACCCAGCCCGGCCGCAAGGTCGTCGACGGCGCCTCGCTCACGCTGCGCCGGGGCGAGATCGTGGGACTGGCCGGGCTCATGGGCGCCGGCCGCACCGAGCTGGCCATGAGCGTCTTCGGCCGCACCTACGGGGTGAACATCTCGGGCAAGATCTACAAGGACGGCCGGCCCATCGAGATCCGCAACGTCCAGGACGCGATCAAGCACGGCCTCGCCTACGCCACCGAGGACCGCAAGCGCTACGGGCTCAACCTCATCGAGGACATCAAGCGCAACGTCTCCGCCGCCGGCCTGAGCGGGCTCGCGCGGCGCGGCTGGGTGAACGAGCACGAGGAGTACGCGGTCGCCGAGCGCTTCCACAAGAGCATGAACATCAAGGCCCCCAGCGTGTCGAGCGTCGTCGGCAAGCTGAGCGGCGGCAACCAGCAGAAGGTCGTGCTCTCCAAGTGGATCTTCACCGAGCCCGACGTGCTCATCCTCGACGAGCCGACCCGGGGCATCGACGTCGGCGCCAAGTACGAGATCTACACGATCATCAACCGCCTGGCCGACGAGGGCAAGGCGGTGCTCGTGATCTCCTCGGAGCTGCCCGAGCTGCTGGGCCTCTGCGACCGCGTCTACACGCTCTCCGAGGGGCGGATCACCGGTGAACTGCCGCGGCGGGAAGCCACGCAGGAACGCCTCATGCAACTGATGACCCATTCCACGACCACGGGACAGGAGTAGCTCCACATGAGCAGCACCACGCCCGCCGCCGTCAAGGCCGGCGCCAAGGGCGGCGGACCGGAAGAGCCCAAGCGGCCCGGCCGCGTCTCTCTGGGCGGAATGTCGCTCAACCTGCGGTCGAGCGGCATCTACATCGCCTTCGCGCTGATCGTCGTGCTCTTCTCGATCCTCACCGACGGCGCTCTCCTCACACCGCAGAACATCTCGAACATCATCGTTCAGAACTCCTACATCCTGATCCTCGCCATCGGGATGATCCTGGTCATCATCGCCGGGCACATCGACCTGTCGGTCGGCTCGGTGGTGGCGGTCACCGGCGCCATCGCGGCCGTGCTCATGGTCAACATGGGCGTGGCATGGCCGCTGGCCCTGCTGATCACGGTCGCGGCCGGCGCCGCCATCGGCGCCTGGCAGGGCTACTGGGTGGCCTACTTCGGCATCCCGGCGTTCATCGTCACGCTGGCCGGCATGCTGCTGTTCCGCGCGCTCACCCTGACCGTCCTCGGCAACCAGGGCATCGGCCCGTTCCCCGACCAGGTCCGCACCCTGGCCAACGGGTTCACCAGCGGCTACCTCGGCAACATCGGCCTCGGCCCGCTCGGCGGCGCCGACCTGTTCAGCCTCCTGGTGGCGCTGGTCGCCATCGCCGGCATGGTCGCCTCGCAGTGGCGCAGCCGCGCCGCCCGGGCGGGCTACGGCCAGTCCGTCGAGCCGATCGCGGTCTTCGCGCTCAAGATGGTCGCCGCGTCCGCGCTCATCCTCTTCCTGGTCGTGCAGCTCGCCCGGTTCAAGAACCTGCCGTGGGTGCTGGTGCTCCTCGCGGTGCTGGTGCTGGGCTACTCGCTGCTGGCCAACAAGACCGTGTTCGGCCGGCAGATCTACGCCATCGGCGGCAACCTCCAGGCCGCCGTCATGTCCGGGGTCAAGGTCAAGAAGGTCGTCTTCTGGATCTTCGTCAACATGGGCGTGCTGGCCTCCATCGCCGGCATCATCTTCGCCGGCCGGCTCAACCAGGCGGGCCCCACCGCGGGCAACATGTTCGAGCTGGACGCCATCGCCGCGGCCTTCATCGGCGGCGCCGCCGTCCAGGGCGGCGTCGGCAAGGTGGTCGGAGCCGTCACCGGCGGCCTGATCATGGCCGTGATCAACAACGGCATGTCCCTCATCGGCTCGCCCAGCGAGCGGGTCATGCTCGTCAAGGGGCTGGTGCTGCTGGCCGCCGTCGCCTTCGACGTGTGGACCAAGCGCCGCGCGGGCGCCGCCGCCTGAGCATCGCCGAGAGTCGTCCGTACGAGTCGTCCGTACGAAAGGAGAGATCGTGGGAGCGTCACCCAAGCGCCGGCCACCGGTGATGGCCGACGTGGCCAGGGAGGCCGGCGTGTCGCACCAGACGGTCTCCCGGGTGCTCAACGATCATCCGAACGTGCGGCCCGACACCCGGGCCCGGGTGGAGGCGGCGATCAGCAGGCTGGGCTACCGCCGTAACCTGGCCGCCCGCGCGCTGGTCACCAAGCGGTCGCGGATGCTCGGCGTGGTGAGCTTCGACACCACCCTCTACGGGCCCGCCAGCACGATCTACGGGATCGAGCAGGCGGCCCGGACGGCCGGCTACTTCGTCAGCATCGTGAGCCTGAAGACGCTCGACGTCGACAGCGTCCGCGGCGCCATCGACTACCTGTCCGAGCAGGGCGTGGACGGGATCGTGGTGGTGGCGCCGCGGCGCTCGGCGGGCCCGGCGCTGGAGAGCCTGCCGTCGGGCACGCCCGCGGTGGCGGTCGAGGGCACCCAGCGGGGCGACGTCTCGGTGGTCTGCATCGACCAGGCCGAGGGCGCCCGGCTCGCCACCCGGCACCTGCTGGAGCTGGGCCACCGGACCGTCCACCACGTGACCGGCCCGCCCGACTGGCTGGAGACCGAGGGGCGGCTGGAAGGCTGGCGGTCGGTGCTGGAGGAGGCGGGCCGGCCGGTGCCCGAGCCGCTGCGCGGCGACTGGAGCCCGCGCGCCGGCTACGAGGCCGGCCGGATCCTGGCCGCGATGGACGGCGTCACCGCCGTCTTCGCGGCCAACGACCAGATGGCGCTGGGCGTGCTGCGCGCGCTCTCGGAGGAAGGAGTGAAGGTACCCGACCAGATCAGCGTCGTGGGCTTCGACGACATCCCCGAGTCGGCGTTCTTCTCGCCCCCGCTCACCACGGTCAGGCAGGACTTCGACCAGGTGGGCAGGCACTGCATCGAGGTGCTGCTCCGGCAGCTCGACGCGGGGGCGGACACGTGCGAGCGACTTGTCGTGCCGCCCGGGTTCGTCGTCAGGTCCAGCACGGCCGCCGCTGCGCGGGTGCCGTGATAATGCATGCAAGGCCTCCGTACGCATCCCCTGGAGATCAGTGTGAACGCTAACAAATTCGTGGTCGGAGTGGACTTCGGCACGCTGTCCGGGCGTGCCGTCGTCGTCCGCGTGTCCGACGGCGCCGAACTGGGCAGCGCCGTCCACGAGTACGCGCACGGCGTCATCGAGCGCGAGCTGCCCGGCTCCGGCCTGAAGCTCGGCCCCGACTGGGCCCTGCAAGCGCCGCAGGACTGGATCGACGTGCTGCGCGAGGCCGTGCCCGCCGCCCTCGCCGCCGCCGGAGTCCAGGCCGGCGACGTGATCGGCATCGGCACCGACTTCACCGCCTGCACCGTACTGCCCGCCACCGCCGACGGCACCCCCCTCTGCGCCCAGACCCCCGAGCGGCCGCACGCCTGGCCCAAGCTGTGGAAGCACCACGCCGCCCAGCCGCACGCCGACCGGATCAACGAGCTGGCGGCCCGGCGCGGCGAGCGCTGGCTGCCCCGCTACGGCGGCAAGATCTCCTCCGAGTGGCAGTTCGCCAAGGCGCTGCAGGTCCTGGAGGAGGACCCCGAGACCTACGCCCGGGCCGAGCGGTGGATCGAGGCCGCCGACTGGATCATCTGGCAGCTCACCGGGGTGGAGAGCCGCAACATCTGCACCGCCGGCTACAAGGGGATTTTTCAGGATGAGGCCTACCCGTCCGAGGAGTTCCTGGCCGAGCTGAACCCCGGCTTCGCCGGCTTCACCGCCAAGCTCGCCACCGGCCAGGTCGGCGAGAAGATCGGCGGCGTCACCCTCGCCCCCCTCGGCGGCCTGGCCGGCACCCTCACCGCCGAGGCCGCCGCCTGGACCGGCCTGCCCGAAGGCATCGCCGTCGCCGTCGGCAACGTCGACGCGCACGTCACCGCGGCCGCCGCCGACGCCGTCAGGCCCGGCCAGATGGTCGCCATCATGGGCACCTCCACCTGCCACATCATGCCCAGCGACCAGCTCGCCGAGGTGCCCGGCATGTGCGGCGTGGTCCGCGACGGCATCGTCCCCGGCCTGTGGGGGTACGAGGCCGGCCAGTCCGCGGTCGGCGACATCTTCGCCTGGTACGCCGACTCCCACTTCCCCGCCGAGTACGCCGAGGCCGCCGCCGCCCTCGGCATGAACGCCCACGAATACCTCACCTCGCTCGCCGAGAAGCAGGCGGTGGGCGAGCACGGCCTGGTCGCCCTCGACTGGTTCGGCGGCAACCGCTCCGTGCTCGTCGACCACAACCTGTCCGGCGTCATCGTCGGCCAGACCCTCGCCACCCGGCCCGAGGACGTCTACCGGGCGCTCATCGAGTCCACCGCCTTCGGCGCACGCATGATCGTCGAGACCTTCGAACGGGCCGGCGTCCCGGTCGGGGAGTTCGTCGTCGCCGGCGGCCTGCTGAAGAACAGCTTCCTCATGCAGGTCTACGCCGACGTGCTGCGCCGCCCCCTCTCCGCCATCGGCTCCGACCAGGGCCCCGCCCTCGGCTCGGCCATCCACGCCGCCGTCGCCGCCGGCGCCTACCCCGACATCGAGCGGGCCGCCGCCGCCATGGGCAAGCGCACCCAGGCCGCGTACGTGCCCGACCAGGCCAGAGCCGACGCCTACGACCGCCTCTACGCCGAATACCAGAACCTCCACGACCACTTCGGAGACGGACGCATGCTGCACACCCTGCGCGCCATCAGGAACGAGGCCGCCTCATGAGAACCCAGGTCGCGACCCTCCACGCGGAACTGGTCCGCTACAACCTCGTCGCCTGGACGGCCGGGAACATCTCCGGCCGCATCCCCGGCGAGGACCTCTTCGTCATCAAGCCCTCCGGCGTCGCCTACGACGAACTGACCCCGGAGAACATGGTCGTCTGCGACCTCGACGGCAACCTCGTCGAAGGCGACCACGCCCCCTCCAGCGACACCGCCGCCCACGCTTACGTCTACCGCCACATGCCCGAGGTCGGCGGCGTCGTGCACACCCACTCCACCTACGCCTCCGCCTGGGCGGCCCGCGGCGAGCCCATCCCGTGCGTGCTCACCGCGATGGCCGACGAGTTCGGCGGCGAGATCCCGGTGGGGCCGTTCGCGCTGATCGGCGACGACTCCATCGGCCAGGGCATCGTCGCCACCCTCGAGGGGCACCGCTCACCCGCCGTCCTCATGCAGAACCACGGCGTCTTCACCATCGGCAAGGACCCCAAGGCCGCCGTCAAGGCCGCCGTGATGTGCGAGGACGTCGCCCGTACCGTCCACGTCGCCCGGCAGCTCGGCGAACCCCTGCCGATCAAGCCGGAGCACATCGACCACCTCTACGACCGCTACCAGAACGTCTACGGACAGAGGAGCCCGCGTTGAACATCTGGTTTCTGACCGGCAGCCAAGGGCTGTACGGGGAGGACACGCTGCGGCAGGTGGCCGAGCAGTCGCAGCGCATCGCCGGGGCGCTGCCGATGCCCGTGGTGTGGAAGCCGGTCCTGACGGACGCCGCCGCCATCCGGCGGATCATGCTGGAGGCCAACGCCGACGACACCTGCGCCGGCGTCATCGCCTGGATGCACACGTTCTCCCCGGCCAAGATGTGGATCGCCGGGCTGGACGCGCTCCGCAAGCCGCTGCTCCACCTGCACACGCAGGCCAACCAGGAGCTGCCGTGGGCGACCATCGACATGGACTTCATGAACCTCAACCAGGCCGCCCACGGCGACCGTGAGTTCGGGTACGCCCAGACCCGGCTCGGCGTGGCCCGCAAGACCGTGGCCGGGCACGTCAGCGACCCGGCCGTGGCCGAGCGCGTGCTCGCCTGGGTGCGCGCCGCCACCGGCCTGGCCGAGCTGCGGACCCTCAAGCTGGCCCGGTTCGGCGACAACATGCGCGACGTCGCCGTCACCGAGGGCGACAAGGTGGAGGCCCAGCTCCGCTTCGGCGTCTCCGTCAACACCTACGGCGTCAACGACCTGGTCGAGGCCGTCGACGCCGCCGCCGACTCCGACGTGGACGAACTGGTCAAGGAGTACGAGGAGCTCTACCGGGTGGCGCCCGAGCTGCTCGGCGAACGGCGCGAGTCGCTGCGCTACGCGGCCCGGATCGAGCTGGGCCTGCGCCACTTCCTCGAGGGCGGCGGCTTCAAGGCCTTCACCACCAACTTCGAGGACCTCGGCGGGCTGCGCCAGCTCCCCGGCCTGGCCGTGCAGCGGCTCATGGCCGACGGCTACGGCTTCGGCGGCGAAGGCGACTGGAAGACGTCGGTGCTGCTGCGCACCCTCAAGGCGATGGCGCCCGGCGGCACCTCGTTCATGGAGGACTACACCTACCACCTGACGCCCGGCGAAGAACTCATCCTCGGCGCGCACATGCTCGAAGTGTGCCCGACCATCGCCTCCGGGACGCCGTCGTGCGAGATCCACCCGCTCGGCATCGGCAACCGCGAGGACCCCGTCCGGCTGGTGTTCGACGCCGCACCGGGGCCGGCGGTCGTCGTCGGCCTGGCGGACATGGGCGACCGGTTCCGGCTGGTCGCCAACGAGATCGACGTCGTGGCGCCGCCGCAGCCGCTGCCGCGCCTCCCGGTCGCCCGCGCCGTCTGGCGGCCCCGCCCGAACCTGCGCACCTCGGCCGAGTCCTGGCTCACCGCGGGCGCCCCCCACCACACGGTGCTCACCACCGCCGTCGGGGTCGAGGAACTGACGGACCTGTCGGAGATGCTCGGCGTCGAACTCCTCGTCATCGACGCCGACACCACCCCGCGCCAGTTCGCCAAGGAGATCCGCTGGAACCAGGCGTACTACCGCCTGGCCCAGGGTCTCTGACCCGGCCGTCCCGGTGGCCGCCCGCCGGCCACCGGGACCCGCCTTTCAACCCACCCTGTCTTCTGAGACCGCCCGCGCCTCCGGAGCCGGGCGGCCGGGCAACAGTGGCGCCGCCGCCAGGATCACCGCGACCATCGCCAGGGCGAACCAGAAGACACCGCGCAACCCGCCCACCGGATCGCCCGCCCTCTGCACGATCAGCGTGACCACCGCGATGCCCAGCGCCGCGCCGAGCTGGTTCAGCATGTACAGCACCGCGCTGCCCTGCGGGATCAGCGGCGCGGGCAGCAGCCGGTAGAGCGAGCCCATCGTCGGAGCGCCGACGGAGCCCAGCCCGAGCCCCATGACACAGCCCGCCAGCACCGGCCACCCCACCCCCGTCCCGGGACCGACCTGCGTGAAGGCGACCCCGCCCAGCGCCGCCACCACCGCGCCGCCCAGCGCCAGGCCCCGCGCGCCGAGCCGGTCCGACAGCCGCCCGGCCAGCGGCATCGCCACCGCCGCGCCCGCGCCCACCGGCGCCACCAGCATCCCGGCGGCCAGCTCGCCCACTCCGTGCACCTGCCGGAAGAACAGCGGCAGCGCGAACAGGGTGGCGAACGTGGCCAGCCCGACCAGCCCCATGACCACCACGGCCGCGCTGAACGAGCGCCGGGCGAACAGCCGCGGATCGATCAGCGGCTCCCCCCGCCGCGCGTGCAGACCGTACCCCGCCAGCAGCGCCACCCCCGCCGCCAGCGGCACGAGCACCGGCCACGCCCCGAACGCGGCCTGCTCGGCCGCCTGCGACAGCGCCAGCACCAGCGCCGCGAACCCCGGCGCGAGCAGCGCCAGGCCGATCATGTCCAGTCGCGCCCGCCGCCCGTCCGGCGGATCGTCCGGGACCACCCGCAGCGCCAGCGCGTAGGCCACCACCCCGACCGGCACGTTCAGCAGGAACATCCACCGCCAGGAGAACGCCTCCAGCAGCGCCCCGCCGGCCAGGGGCCCGAGCACCGGGCCCAGCGAGAGCACCACCCCCATCAGCCCCATCACCCGCCCGGCCCGCCGCGGCCCGGCCGCGCGGGCGAGCAGTACGAGCACCAGCGGATCCAGCACACCCGTGCCCAGCCCCTGAACCACCCGGAAGCCGACGAGGCTGCCCGCGTCCCAGGCCGATCCCGCGCCGAGCGACCCGGCGAGGAACACCAGCAGCCCGGACAGCCACAGCCGCCGGGCGCCGAACCGGTCGACCGCCCAGGAGGTGACCGGGATGGCGGCGGTCACCGCCAGCAGGAACCCGGTCGACATCCAGCCGGCCGCGCTGAGCGACGTGCCGAAAGCGGCGGCGAGGGTGTCGATCCCGACGGCGACCATCGTGCTGTTGAGGATGCCGAGCATCCCGCCCAGCAGGACCACTCCGACTAACCGGGAAAGTGAACTCATAGGTTCAACTTAACGTACTGATCCGTAAGACTGAACTGGCGAGTTCAGTAGCCACGTAGGATGGCGCCCATGCCCACCCCTCGCGGCCGCATCGACAAACGGCAGGCCATCCTCGACGCGGCGATCACCGTGTTCGCCCGGCGCGGCTACGACCAGGCCTGCGTCCAGGAAATCGCCGACGAGGCCCGGGTCGCCAAACCCACCGTCTACAACCACCTCACCGATAAGGCCACCCTGTTCCGCGAGGCCATGACCGCCGCCGCCCGCACCGCCATCGGGCGTCACCTGGCCACCCTCGACCGCCTCACCGACCCCGGCGACGACCTCCAGCCCGTCCTGCGGGAGGTGGCGCTCGACCTGCTCCGCTGCCACTGCGACGAACGCGCCCGCGCCGTCCGCCGCCTCCTCTCGGCCGAGGCGGCCCGCTTCCCGGACCTGCTCTCTCTCGTACACGGCCCCTCCGGCCACCGCGTCACCGAAGCCCTCGCCGACCGCCTGGCCCGCCTCGCCCTCGCCGGCCGCCTGCGCCCGGCCGACCCCTCGGTGGCGGCCGAGCAACTCCTCGCCCTGCTCACCGGCCCCGCCGACCTGCGCTGGCCCTTGGTCGCCCCGCCGGACGACGACCTCGCCGGGATCGCCGACGCCGCTGTGGACACCTTCCTCCGCGCGTACGGTGTGGGCACGGAAAAACCCGGCCCCCATGGAGCCGGGTGATAAGCGCCCTTTAGTTCGGCGTGCTGCCGAGGACGGCCAGGATCTGCTTCAGATGAGACTCCATGCGATCCAGCCGGGCGAGCACGGGTTTCCGCGTTGTCGTGGGTGTCCCTGCCGAGGCTAGGCAGCGCAGAGTGCTGGCTGCCGTATCGCTCGGGGCGGAGTGTGGACGGGCAAGTCCGACCACCCCGAGTGAAGGAGAAGGCAGGGCGATGACTGTGGGGATCGAGGGCGCGGACATCGAGGAGCGGCCGGCCGGTCATCGGAGGGCTGCGTTGGTCGCGCTCAGCGTCGGCGGGTTCGGGATCGGGCTGACCGAGTTCGTCGCGCCGCCGACCTGTTCGGACGCAGGCGGCTCTTCCTGGCCGGCGTCGTCCTGCTCGGCGTCTCCTCACTCGCCGGCGGGCTCGCCCAGGAACCGGCCCTGATGCTGGCCGCCCGCGCCGGCCAGGGCATCGCCACCGTCATGGTCACCCCGGCCGCGCTGTCGCTGATGACCACGATGTTCCCGGAAGGCCCGGCCCGCTCCCGGGCACTCGGCCTCAACGGCGCCCTCATGGCCGCGGGATTCACCACGGGAGCCGTGCTGGGCGGCGTCCTCACCGGCACGGTGAGCTGGCGGTGGGCGTTCTTCATCAACGTCGTCATCGCCGCCGCCGTGCTCGCCGTCGCCCCGTTCGTGCTGCGCGAGCCACCCGCCGGACGCAGACCGAAGCTCGACGCCCTCGGCGCGATCACCGTCACCCTGGCCCTGGCCGCCCTCGTGCTCGGCATCGACACCGCCGGCCACAGCGGCTGGACCCGCGTCGGGGCCTGGGGGCCGATCCTGGCGGCGATCGTCCTGTTCGCGGTCTTCTGGGGCGTCGAGTCCCGGGTCGTGGCACCCCTCATCGCGCCGGCCCTGCTCAAACGGCGCAACGTCGCCTGGGGCAACATCGCCGGGCTGCTGGCCTTCGCGACCGAGACTTCGCTGGTGTTCCTGCTGACCCTCTATCTGCAGGAGATCCTCGGCTACACCGCGGTGGCCGCCGGGCTGATCCTCGCCGTCCTCGGGGCCGGGACCGTCCTCGGCGGCCTGGTCGCACCGAAGATCATCGGCAGGGTCGGCGCGAAGGCCGCGATCGTCGCCGGGTTCGTCGTTCAGGCTGCCGCCACCTTTCCCCTCGCCTTCGCCGGTGACAGCCGCGGCTGGCTCGTGCCTCTGCTGATCGTCACCTTCGCCGGCGGTGTGGCGAACCTCGTCGCGATCGTCGGCTACACCGTGACGTCCACCGCGGGCGTCCCGGGCGAGCAGCAGGGACTGGCCACCGGGCTGGTCACGATGAGCCAGCAGGTCGGCATCACCCTCGGCACCCCCGTCATGTCCGCGCTGGCCACGGGCTGGGCGGCCACGACGCTGCTGCCCGGGCTCCGCTTCGCGATCGGCGTCAACGCCGCCGCCGCCGTTGTGGCGGGGCTGCTCGTCGCCTGCTTCCTGCGCGTTCCCAAGGCTTCCGCGTGAACGGCTCCTTTGTACGGAGACGCTCCACGAGGCTTCCCTGTGAACGGCTCCTTGTACGGAGACCCTCTACTTGGGCGGCTTCGCCTGGAGGCGCTCACTACCGGCTTCAGACCGGTCGGGACAAGCCCCCTGTCGGGCAGCGGAAAACTGGCTGGCCGACGGCCTCGGCCCCGTGGAAGACTCCAGCGCGTGAACCCATACAGCGGTGGCGGCCGTCGTGTGAGCGCCGGTCGGATCGAGGCCGACCGGCTCACGCTGGCGCCTCTCACGGTGGAGGACGCCGACGACATGGTGGACGTCCTCGCCGGTGAGAACCTGTACGCCTTCATCGGGGGAGGGCCGCCGGACCTGGATGCCCTGCGGTCGCGGTATGCCCGGATGGTCATGGGGCACTCTCCGGACGGCCGGCAGGACTGGCTCAATTGGATCCTGCGGCGCAGGCACGACGGCCAGGCGGTGGGCACCGTCCAGGCGACCGTCACCGACGGGCGGGCCGAGATCGCATGGGTGGTGGGGACGGCCTGGCAGGGGCGCGGATATGCCTCGGAAGCCGCCGGGGCGATGGCCGAATGGCTGCGCGGCCAGGGGATCGGTATCGTCCAGGCCCACATCCACCCTGGTCATCAGGCATCCATGAAGGTAGCCGCCAGGATCGGTCTACGGCCTACGGATCTCGTCAAGGACGGCGAGCGCATGTGGCAGTGGGAGCGGGACTGAAGCTGCTCAGCCTCGGTTGCCGACTTGGATTTCCCGCCGCCGTAGCCCTTGTGGCCCCCGGATGTGTGCCCGGTCTTTCAAAGGGCTTCGCCCTCCGAGGCGCTACGCGCCTTTCCAGCTCAGGCGTTCTCCCAGTCGGGCCTCCGGCCCGACCCCTGGCGGTCCTCGCTCCGCTCGGGCTGTTTTGATGATGCGCTTCGCCGCTCCGAAGGGCAGTGGCGTCCGCGCTCTATCGTGGAGAATTCGATGATCCTCAAATAGTTAACCGTGCACGGCGGAAATCGAGGGCCTGAATCCGGTCGCGGCGGGAGACCAAGGCGGTGGGCGGTCGCGGACGTCATCGGCTGATCAGGCTTCGAAACTGAAACAAAATAGGAGGTTGTCGGAGGCATCGAACATCAACCTAAAAGCTTCTGTTAGTTCGGGCACGCTGGAGTGTGTGGATTCGCAACGGGACAAGCCTCGGGTGCGGCTCTGGCGTCGGGCGGCTCATCAGCGTGGCTACTTCACCGCTGCCCAGGCTCTTGAGGACGGCTACACCTATCAGTCGCAGTACTTCCACGTACAGCGCGGCAACTGGATCCGTGTCGATCGCGGCATTTATCGCTTTCAGGAGTTCATCGACCTTCCGAGTGAAGAGCATGATCTCGTCCGGTGGGCGCTGTGGAGTCAGGGGCTCGCGGTGGTGTCCCACGCCCACCGCACTCGCTGTCCACGATCTCGGTATCGCCAATCCCGCCGAGATCCACCTGACGGTTCCGCCCGGGTTTCGCCGGCGGCATCCGGCGCTGGCTCTCCACATGGCAGAGCTCACGGATGATCAGCTCGAAGAGCGAGAGGGATTCCGGGTGACGAAACCCGTCCGCGCCATCGCGGAGACCGCCGCCGACGGCACCGGCCAAGACCTGATCGACTCCGCTGTCGCCGAACTGCTGGATCGCGGTGCCGCCACGAAGAACCAACTGCTGAGGGCCGCGCAGCAAGCAGGTCTCCGCGCTGAACTGGCCGTGGAGCGGGCCCTACGCGCGGAGCATGCCCAGGTGCGATCAATGCGGCTCGGTTGATTGCCTCGGAGAAGCCGACGTGCGTGAGATCCGGTATGCCGATGTGCGTCAGATCCGCTACGCCGATGTGCGTGAAATCCGGCTTGGAGTGAATGCGGCATGGATGTGGGCCGCGACCGCTACCGTGGGGCCGGTCAATTGTCATGCCTTCAGTCAGGAGAGGCCCATGTCGCCCCGAACCCTCCGGAAGAGAGCCGTATTAGCCGGTTGTGCCCTGCTTGCTCTGTCCGCCTGTGGTGCCCCCGCTGTCTCGTCTTCCGAGATCTGCGGTGAGGCGCGCCCGCTGCTCGCGCTGGTCGCCAACAGCGGGCCGGAAGGGTACGCGGCCCAGGTGGACAAGTGGCGCAAGGTCCTCGATATGGCGAAGGATGCTGAGGACCCAGCGCTTGCCGAGTTCGCCCGCCTGGCCGATGAACGGTCACGCAACGCCGGGAACTACTATTCGCCCCTCAACTAGATCATGCGGGTTTCGTGCGGAGGCGTGGAGCCCAACATGGACAAAGCCTGACGCCCGAACGCTTCTGAGGTCGAGGAGGCCGGTCTCCCTGATCAGCCAGTGAGCGCGTCGTGGAAGGCGCCGGCCTCGGCATGGTCCGGCCACCGCGCCTGCAACTCCTCGTCCAGTGCCTGCAACTCGCTCCGGATACGCGCCGAACCCGTGCGGACCGCGACTTCGAGCGCCTCATGGCCGAGGTGGGCGGCCCGGGCGGGGTCCTCCTCGGACTGGGCGACGGCGACCGCGAGCTTCGCGGTCAGATGACCGCGATCCCGCGTCACACTGGCCGGCAGTCTGGCGATCTGCTCGGTGAGGATGCGTGCGGCGACGTCGGCCCGGCCGATGGCCCGGTAGCAGGCCGCCGACTGCTCCCGCAGCGCGTCCAGGTCATAGTGGTGCAGGTAGACCGGCACGTCCGGGCGCGTCACGTGCGGGTGGGCGCGCAGGAGTTCGGCCGCGTCGTCGAGCAGGGCGAACGCCTGTCGGTGCTGTCCGAGCCCGGCCAGCCCGCGTGCCTGCTGCTGGGCGGCCAGCGCGGCCAGTTTCGGCTCCAGTTCGGCCGGGCGACGGCGGGCGGCGGCCGCGAACTGCACGACGGCGGCGTGATCACCCGTGAGGCAGGCGATGTTCGACTGACGCACCAGCATGTAGGCGGCCAGGTGGGTGTCGCCCGCGCAGGCGGCCCACTCGGCGGCCCGGCGGGTCCAGGCCATCGCGTCGCCGAGGTCGCCCAGATCCTGGTGGAGCCAGCCCGCCATCTCGCCGTACTGGGCGAGAACCTGCAGCAGCGGATCGGTGTACGTGGTCGCGGCGCACCGGCGCAGGTCGTCGAGGACTTCGATCTGCGCCAGCACCGGCCGCAGCAGTGACCTCGGGCCGAGCATCTTGTCGGCGGAGTAGTGCTCGGACAGCACCCGGCGGAAGTAGCCGATCACTTCCCCGTCGACACGAGAGGGCCGTTCGATCGCACCGGCCACCCGCCGGACCTCGTCGGTGTCGGTGACGCCGGGCGCGAGCGCGGACAGCGCGCCGGAGGCGAGCAGTTGAGCGAAGGCCCGTCGGGAAATCGTCACCTGCACCATCCTCCCATCCGGGGTACGCATGTCCAGGATGACTACTGACGACCACGGGCGACGAGACGTTCATAGAGGTCTGGGACCGCGACCCCGATCCGCCGGTGCCGCGCGAGGGGGCCGACTGTTTCGACGAGGGCGGGCGCGGGCTGCTCATCGTGGACAGCGTGGCGAAGTCCTGGGGCTGGCGGCGTCCGGGCAGCGTCGGCAAGATCGTCTGGTGTCAGCTCTCCGCCGTCTGACCCGCCTGGCGTGCTCGGCCACCTTCCAGATCGAGCCCTCGGCCAGTTCGCTGTCGCCGCAGAGTACCCAGACGCGGTAAGGATGCGGCTATCTGAAACCGCCCTAGATGTGATCTTTCGGCCCGCCTTTCGGGTGGCTTTCTGGCCCGCCTTACGAGGTGGCCTTCCGACCCGCCTTACGAGGTGGCCTTCCGACCCGCCCTACAAGGCGGCCTTCCCGAACCGCCCTACGACGCGGCGCGAGCGGATCATGAGGCAGCCCGAGCGAAGCGAGGACCTTCAGGGGTCGGGCCGGCGGCCCGACTGGAAGAACGCCTGAGCTGGAAAGGCGCGGAGCGCTGGAGGGCGAAGCCCTTTGCGCCGGAGGCGCGGACGATAGCGGAAGCTCAACTGTGCCGCTGTGGCCATTGAATCTAGGTGGAGCTATGGGGATTCGAACCCCAGACCTCTTCCATGCCATGGAAGCGCGCTACCAACTGCGCCATAGCCCCTCGCATCGCTGCGTGCCCCAGTGTATCGGACCTCCCGACCTCTCTCGTACCGCTTTGTGCACGGGGGCAGGCAGCGGCGGATGGTCAGCGCACCTCGCGGGCCTGGGTGATGAGGCCGGCGAGTTCGGTGACCATGGGGTCCTCGGCGGCGCGGGCGAGGCGGCCGGCGTGCTCGCCGAGGGAGGGCAGGTCGAGGCCGAAGGCCTCGCCGTCGCGCAGGTGCAGGGCGAAGGCGGCGGCGACGACGTCGATCTGGAGCCGGAGCGGCGCGTCGGACCAGAGTTCGCCCGACAGGGCGCCCACGTCGACCGAGTCGGAGGTCTCGGAGGGCTGCCGGGTGTCGGGGTCCTGCCAGCGGACGGTGGCGGTGGCGAGGTGGCCTTCGGCGCCGGGCTTGAGGGTGAGCGCGTACAGGGCGGTGACGGAGTGGCCGGGCCCGACCTCGCCGCCGTCGGCGCTGTCGTCGCGGAACTCCTCCGTCTCCAGCGCGCGGTTCTCGTACCCGATGAGGTGGTACTCCTCGACGGCCGCGGGGTTGAACTCGACCTGGGCCTTGGCGTCGCGGGCGCGGAGTTCGAGGGTGGCGGGCAGCCGGGTGACGAAGGCCCGGCGGGCCTCGTCGACGGTGGACACGTAGAGGGCGGCGCCGTCGCCGTTGTCGGCCAGCTGTTCCATGAGTTCGTCGCCGTACTCGCGGCCGACGCCGACGGTGAGCATGGTGATCTGTCTGGCGGCGCGTTCCTTGACCCGGTCGAGGATGCCCTGCCAGCCGGTGTCGCCCTGGTTGGCGAGGCCGTCGGAGAGCAGGATGACCCGGTTGGTGGCGGCGGGCCGGTAGGCGCGGGAGGCTTCGTCGTAGCCGAGGACGAGCCCGGCTTCGAGGTTGGTGCCGCCCTGGGTGACGAGCCGGTCGACGGCGGCGTGCAGGTCGTCTCTGGCGGCGAGCGGGGTCATGGCGGCGAGCAGTTCGGCTTGGTCGCTGAAGGCGGCGATGGCGACCTGGTCGCCGGGGGTGAGCTGGTCGAGCAGGGTGTGCAGCGACTGCTTGACCAGGTCGAGGCGGCCGGGCTCGCCCATGGAGCCGGAGACGTCGACGACGAAGGTCAGGTTGGCGGGCCGGCGGGCCTCGGCGCCGGTGCCGCGGGTCTGCAGGCCGACGCGGAGCACGGCGCGGTCGCGGCCGGGCAGCCGGGCGCCGTCGGTGTGCACGGTGAAGCCGTTGTCGCGGGGTTCGGCGTAGTCCTGGCGGAAGGAGTTGACGAACTCCTCGGGCCTGACGTGGCCGGGTTCGGGCCGGCGTCCTTCGCGCAGGGCGCGGCGGGTGTAGGAGTACGAGGCGGTGTCCACGTCGAGGGCGAACGTGGAGATCCGGGCGCTGGTGGTGCCTGACGCCTCCGGCCGCATGGGCGCGGGGTGTTCCTGGGCGGTTCCGCCCGGTCCGCTGCACGCGGTGAGAGCCAGCAGTGCCGCGAGGCCGATGGCGGCCAGCGAGCGTGTTCTCATGGTGCTGTCACCTCCACCCCGTTGGACGGGCTTTGGAGGGGCCGCGCCGGGCCGGTGACGCAAGCGAGCACAAACCGCGACTCTTACGTGATCGATTGTCACAGAGTGGTCGTTTCCTGTAGGCATGGGTGCCGTGCGTATCTATGTGGGTCTGGCCGCGAAGGGCCGGGAGGTTCCGGCCCGGGTCCTGGAGAAGGTCCGTTCCGCCGTCGAGACGGTGTTCCCGGTCCCGCCGGAGGTGATCCGCGGGCGTGAGTGGCACGGCCGCGGCGTGTCCCTGCTGGCGTGGACGAACGAGCCGGACGACTCGCGCCGGCCGCCGCTGCTGTGGGAGTCGGACGGGCGGGTGCTCGGGATCAACGGCCACCTGGCCGACCCGGACGACGCCGGCCGGCTGATCGGCGACCCGCTCGGCGAGGGCGTCGGCGGCTGCTTCTCCGCGTGGGTGGCGGGCGACGGGGTGTTCTCCGCGGCGACCGCGATCAACCGGGTCTGCCCGGTGTTCTACGCCGAGACGCCCGAGCTGCACATCGCCGGCAGCCGGGCCCTGCTGGTGCACCTGGCCGCCCAGGAGGGCGACCGGGTGGAGCACGACGTGCTCGCCCTGCAGAGCATGATCCGCCAGGGCTTCTTCCTGTCGGACGAGACCCCGTACAAGGGAGTGTCGGCGCTGCGCCCGAGCACGCGGCTGGACGTGCGCGACGGGCGGCGCGTGATCACCGAGACGCCGATGCCGAGCGCGGAGCCCGCGCCCACGTCGGAGCGGGGCAAGCGCCGGGCGATCGGCGAGCTGGCCGACGCGCTGCTGGCCACCGTCGCCCCGCTGCGTGGCCTCGGCGAGCCGGTCAACCTGGCGCTCACCGGCGGGCGCGACACCCGCATCCTGGCGGCGCTGCTGTACGCGGCGGAGGTGCCGTTCCGGGTGACCACGAACGGGCTCGACACGCACCCGGACGTGATCCTGGCCCGGCAGATCGCCGGCCGTCTCGGCGTGGAGTACACGGTGATCGCGCCGCCGCAGACGGCCGGGCAGGACGCCGTGCTGGTGGAGCACCCGCTGGACCGGGTCTGGGAGACGCTGCGGACGTGCGAGGGCATGACGTCCGCGTACGAGTCGATCGTGAGCTACCTGCCCTACTCCGGCAAGCCGACCATGTCCGGGCAGAGCGGCGAGACGCTCCGCGCGGGCAGCCTGAACCTGCTGCAGAAGGACCTGAGCGACAAGGCGCTGCTGCGCCGCATCACCACCACGTTCTGCAAGGACGGGCAGCTGTTCACCGAGGAGGCGAACGAGCACGCCCGCGAGCTGGCCCGGCCGTGGCTGGACAAGGCGGACCGGCTGGAGGCGCTGGACCACATATACGTCTGGTACAAGGTGGGCCGCTGGCAGGCCAGCGCCCGCGCGGGGTCGCTGCGCCGCGGCGACCCGGTCCGGCCGTTCCTGGACAACCGCGTGGTACGGGCCGCGCTGGAGCTGGATCAGGCCTGGCGGCTGTCCGAAGAGGTGATCTACGCGCTCATCCTGCGGTTCGCTCCCCAGTTGCGGGACGTGCCGATCGAGGGCAAGCCGTGGCGGTTCGCCGACGCCCTGGAGAAGCAGCCGTCGCGCTGGTGGCGGCGGACCCAGCGGCCCCCGGCCCACATGCCGACGCTGCGCACCGGCGGCGGCTGGAGCTGGCGGACCAGCCCCGGCCCGGACCTGACGGACATTCTGCGCCGGCAGGTGCTGGACAACCTGGACGTGCTGACGCCGATCGTGAACCCGGACCAGGTGCGCGCCCTGTTCGCCGACCCGGTGGTCAAGAAGCCCGCCCTGGCCTGGCACCTGTACACGGTGAGCTCGCTGCTGACCGGCGTCTACCCGGGGAAGAAGCCGGAAGGGCTGGAACGGATCCCCGTGTCGAAGCCCGCGTCCTGATCACCAGTGCAGCAGGAGCAGCTCGGCGGAGAAGCCCGGCCCCAGCGCCATCAGCACGGCGGGCTGGTCCCTGCGCCCGCGCGTCTCCTGCAGCACGTGGAGCACCGACACCGACGACAGGTTGCCGTGATCGCGCAGCGACCGCCACGTCACCTCCAGCGCCTCGGGGGGCAGCTCCAGCGCCGCCGCGAGCTTGTCGATCACCTTCGGGCCGCCGGGATGGCAGATCCAGGTGCCGACCTGGCCGGGGGTGAGGCCGTTGTCGGCGAGGAAGGCCGCGACGTCGGGGGCCAGCACCCGGTCCACGAAGTCGGGCAGCTCGGCGTCGAGCACGATGCGGAAGCCGTGCTCGCCGATCTCCCAGCCCATCATTCGCTCGGTGCCGGGATAGAGCCTGCTGCGGGTGGCCACCACCTCGCGGCCGGTGCCGTGCCCGGTCGCCACCACCGCCGCGGCGCCGTCGCCGAACAGGCCGCTGGCGACCAGGTTCGCGATCGAGGTGTCGTCGCGCTGCACGGTGAGCGAGCAGAGCTCGACGCAGACGAGCAGCGCCACCTGGCCGGGCCAGCCCCGCAGATAGTCGTGCAGCCGCGCCAGCCCGGCCGCCCCGGCGGCGCAGCCCAGCCCGAACACCGGCACCCGCTTGACGTCGGCCCGCAGCCCCGCCCGCTGGGCCAGCCGGGCGTCCAGCGACGGCGTGGCCATCCCGGTGGTGGAGCAGAACACCAGATGGTCGACCCGCTCCGGAGGCAGCCCCGCCTTCTCCAGAGCCCCGGCGATCGCCCGCTCACCCAGATCCAGCGCGACCTCGGCGTAGACCTCGTTGGCCCGGCCGAACGAGTCGAGCTTGGCGTACTCCTCCAGCGGCAGCGCCAGGTTCCGGCCGGTCACGCCGGTGGCCGTGTGGAACCGTTTCAGCAGCCCCTCGTCGGCGTTGGTGAGCCGGGCGAACGCCTCGGTGATCTCCTCCTGCTCGTACCGGTGGTCCGGCAGGACGGTCTGTACCCCCCAGATGTACATGCCTGATTCCTGCCGCTGAGAAGCCGCGGCTAACATCCGGCGGGCGGGGCGTCAGGTCTCCAGGAGGGTCCGGGTGAAGGCGTTGGCGAAGACGCCGTCCGGGTCGTAGCGGCGCACCAGGTCGCGGAAGCGGTCCGGGACGGCCGGGCGGCGGCTGAACAGCTTGCCCCAGTGCGGCCTCGGGCCGAACGGCGCCAGCACGTCCTCCACCAGCTTGATCACGGGCAGCACCGCCTCCGGGTCCTTGACCCAGGTGAAGTGGAACGCCACGCTGTCCCGCCCGTACGAAGGACTGAGCCACAGGTCGTCGGCCGCGATCGTGCGCACCTCCGAGATCTGCAGCACCGGCCGGATCCGGTCGCCCGCGGCGCGCAGCTCGCGCAGCGCGGCGGCGCCGTCCGCGCGGTCCAGCAGCCACTCCGACTGCAGCTCGTTCCCGGCGCTGCTGGGCGGCGCGTCGGGGCGGAAGTGCGGCAGCCGCTCGTGCCATGGCCCCGGCACGCCGAGCTGCGCGGTGCAGCTCTCGGCGGGCATGCCCGGTACGGGGTGGCGCGGGCCGTCCGCCGGCCGGGCGCCGTGCCAGTCGCCGCCGGGCAGCTCGTCGCGGCGCTTGATCCAGGCCCGGGTGCCGCGGTAGTCGGTGAACAGGCTGACGCTGTAGCCGTCGGCCATGACCTCGTCGAGCGGGGCGTCGTCCGGCAGGTCTTCTCGTACGTACTGGCGGAGCTCGAACGCCGGGACCAGATCCAGCGTGAGCGCGGTCACCACGCCGAGCGCGCCGAGGGCGACCACCGCGCCGGGGAAGTCGTCGTGGCCGCGTTCCAGGGTGACCAGGGAGCCGTCGGCGGTGACCAGCTCCAGGGCGCGGACGGCGGCGGACAGGCTCTGGTTGCCCGGCCCCGAACCGTGGGTGCCGGTGGCGACCGAGCCCGCCACCGAGATGTGCGGCAGCGACGCCAGGTTCGCCAGCGCGAACCCGGCCGCGTGCAGCTCGGTGGCGAGCCGCGCGTACGTGGTCGCCGCCCCGACCCGCACCCGGGCCGCCGCGCTGTCGATCTCGACCAGGTGCGGCATGCGATCCAGCCGCACCAGCTCGCCGGGGGAGTCGGCGACGTCGTTGAAGGAGTGACCGCTGCCCAGCGCGCGCACCCGCGGTGCGTCCGCGACCAGGCGCCGGAGTTCGTCGAGGGAGGTGGGGTGGTGAATCCGGGCTGCCGTGAAGGCGGTGTTTCCCGCCCAGTTGGTGAGCGTCACCGCCCTACTTTGCCACAGTCGCTCATGGTTCGGACGGGGCTGGGGAGGGTGAGGGCATGGAACTGTTTCCCGCGATTCCGCTCGCCGAGTGGCAGGACACCAAGGCCACGCTGCACCGCTTCACCCAGATCGTCGGCAAGATCCGGCTGGCGGCGGGAATCCGGCGCAACCACTGGTGGCACGTGCCGTTCCACCTGACCGGGCGGGGGATCACCACCCGCCCGACGGGACGGGCCGACGGCGGGCCGATCTTCACCGTCGACTTCGACCTCGTCGGCCACCGGCTGGTCGTCTCGTCCCTCGACGGCAGGGAAGTGGCCTTCCCGCTGCAGGGCCACTCCGTGGCGTCGTTCTACCGGGAGACGCTGCGGGCTCTGGAACTCCTCGGGGTGACGGCCGAGCCGGACCTGCCGCACCCGTTCGACCTGCCCGACTCCGGCCGGCCGTTCGCCGACGACAGCGAGCACGCGGCCTACGACCCCGTCCTGGCCACCCGCTACTGGCAGGTGCTCAGCCAGGTGAACCTGCTGCTGGAGGAGTTCGCCGCCGGTTACGCGGGCAAGGTCAGCCCGGTCCACCACTTCTGGCACACCTTCGACATCGCCTGCACCCGGTTCTCCGACCGGGTGGTCGACCAGCCGGCCGACGCCGACCCGGTGACCCGGGAGGCCTACTCGCGCGAGGTGATCAGCTCCGGCTTCTGGTTCGGCGACGACACCTTCCCCGAACCGGCCTTCTACTCCTACACCGCTCCGGAGCCGCCGGGCCTGGCCGACCAGCCTCTGCGGCCCGGGACCGCCGAGTGGGTGCCGCAGCGCGGCAGTCACCTGGCCATCCTCCGGTACGACGACGCGCGGGCCGAGAAGTCGCCGCGCGACGCCGTACTGAGCTTCTACCAGAGCGCCTACGAGGCCGGCGCCCGGCTCGCGGGCTGGGACGTCGAGGCCCTCGCCTGCCCGGGCGGCATCACCGACCCCGTGGCCGCTCCCTGACTCCCGGCCCCGGCGGGATCGGGCATGCTGGGATCCGATGAACGACACCGGAGAGATGGTCCTGCCCCTCGTGGTGCGGATCGAGCGCGACGCGCCGCCCGAGCGCACCGACGCCCTGGAGGCCGCCGCGATGGCGGTGCTCGGCCTGCTCGACGATCCGGGGGAGTGGGCGGAGGAGCTGCGCGCCTGGCAGGCCGGCCGGATCCGGAAGGTGGTGCGCCGGGCCAGGGGCGCCGAGTGGCGGCGGGCGGTCGCGCTGCCCGGCCGCACGGTCAGCCACCGCACCGCCGAGGTGCGGGTCCACCCGCCCGTCCCGCTCGACGGCTGGCCCAGGGATCTGGCGCGGCTGCAGGTGTCGGGCACCGAGCTGGCCGACACCGCCGAGCCGGGACCGGCCGTGCCGCCGGTCCTGTGGGAGAACCCCGCGCTGCGCATGTCCGCGGGCAAGGCTATGGCGCAGGCCGGGCACGCCGCCCAGCTCGCCTGGTGGGCCAGCGACGCGGCCGGGCGCGAGGCCTGGCGGGCGCGGGGGCTGGCCGTGTCGGTGCGTACGGCCGACCCTGGCGGGTTCGCGGCCCGGGTGGGGGCGGGGCTGCCGGTGGTGCGGGACGCCGGGTTCACCGAGATCGATCCCGGTTCGTACACCTTCGTCGCCGAGGCGCCGTGGCTCCGCGGAGAAGTGATCAGGAGGGCCGGATCCAACCCCCGGGGCTGACCGAAGATGACACTTCGGTAGCAATAGGCCGCAGATTGGCCGGTTTTGTCGTACGCTCCCGTCGTGCTCAATGGGGTTGATGAGACCAGAGGTTCCCTTGTGAAGAACGAAGCCAGACCGGGAATCCCTGCCTCGCCGCCCAGACGCTCCCGTATCGGAGACATCCGGATGGGGGCGATCTACCGGGGGCTCGCCGTGGTCGCGGCGGTGGCGGTCGCCGCCGTCGGGGTTGCCCTGGTGCTCCCTTCGGGACCGGACGAGGCCGGGCCCCGGCCGGTCGCCGCGCCATCGGCCGTACCTGTCTCGTCCGGCCCGCCTGCCGTCGAGCCCGCCTCCGGCATCGTCGGCGACGAAACCGCACCGACGCCGACACCGACACCGACGCCTACGCCGAGTGCGACGACGCCGCGCCCCACGCCCACGCCCGGCACGTCGCTCGCGCCCGGCTACACCGCGATGGAGGCCCTGTACGCGGACGAGCGCCTGCCCCGGCTGCCCGCCAAGCTCAAGCGCCTGTCCCTGCCCCGCGCCGGCAAGAGCGTCGTCAAGGACAAGCGCTCCGGCCTGGCCGTGCCCAAGCTGTCCAAGCCCTGGAAGTCGTCCGGCCCGGCCCCCTTCAGCACCCGGCAGGTGCTGCCCATGCCGCGCAGCGGCCCGCGCGGCATGCTGGTCAGCGCCCCGGTGCCGATCAAGCCGCAGAAGTCCGACCGCGACACCGCGCTGCTGGCCGCCCGGTGGACGCTCAACCACCACCCGAAGGGCTCCGAGATCCGCTGGCTCGGCTCGCAGCGGATCAAGGACGGCTGGGCGCTTCTCTACCAGGTGAAATACGGAAAGCGCAGCTCCCGCGCCGCCGTCATGGTCGTGGACGGCGGAATGACCAAGCCCGGACTGGTGTTCATCACAGTGCCGGACACGCAACGGGACAGGTGGCGCGACATCCCCCGCGTGATCGCCGGAGTGCGTGCCATGCGTTGAGATGAAGGGCGGCCGATTTGGGGAGTGACGACGTCGTGGAGCGCTCGGGTCCGCCGCGACCTGCCGAGAACGGCAAGGAGAAGCGACCGTGGCGGGCCGAGGGACTGCCCGGCACCCCCGGCGGTCGCCCCAAGATCAACTGGTGGCGGTTCGCCGCCACCATGCTCGCCGCGTACGCCGTCTTCTTCCTGGTGTCGTCGTTCTTCGACACCGGCCAGGTGGAGACCATCTCCTACACCGAGTTCACCAAGCAGGTGAACGACAAGAACGTCAGCGAGATCTACGCCACCGGCCTGTCCGTCGAGGGCAAGCTCAAGTCGGCCGCCGGCGACCCCGACAGCGACAACCGCTCCTACACCGAGTTCCGTACCGAGATCCCCACCTTCGCCGACACCGACCAGCTCTCCCGGCAGCTGGACGCGGCCGCGGTGGAGATCCGGGCCGAGCCGCTCGACACCGGCCGCGGCTTCTTCCTCAACCTGCTGCTGGCCTTCTTCCCCGTGCTGCTGCTGGCCGCCCTGTGGATCTGGATCATGCGCAGGGGCGCCAGCATGATGGGCGGCGGGCTCGGCGGCCTCGGCAAGTCGAAGGCCGCCAAGCCGGTCGAGGCCGGGCAGGTGCGCGTCACGTTCGACGACGTGGCCGGCATCGACGAGGTGGAGAACGAGCTGGTCGAGATCGTCGACTACCTCAAGGACCCGGACAAGTACCGCAAGCTCGGCGCCAAGCTGCCCAAGGGCGTGCTCCTGGCCGGGCCGCCCGGCACCGGCAAGACCCTGCTCGCCAGGGCCGTCGCCGGTGAGGCCAAGGTGCCGTTCTTCTCGGCCAGCGCCTCCGAGTTCATCGAGATGATCGTCGGCGTCGGCGCCTCCCGCGTACGAGACCTGTTCGAGGAGGCGCGCAAGGTCGCGCCGTCCATCGTCTTCATCGACGAGATCGACGCCATCGGCCGCGCCCGCGGCGGCTCCGGCGGCGTCGGCGGCCACGACGAGCGCGAGCAGACCCTCAACCAGATCCTCACCGAGATGGACGGCTTCTCCGGCGCGGAGGGTGTCATCGTCATCGGCGCCACCAACCGGCCGGAGATCCTCGACAAGGCGCTGCTGCGCCCCGGCCGGTTCGACCGGACCGTCCAGGTCGGGCTGCCCGACGCGGCCGGGCGCGCCGCGATCCTCGCCGTCCACACCCGCGGCGTGCCGCTGGACGAGGGCGTCAGCCTCGACCGGATCGCCCGGACCACCCCCGGCATGACCGGCGCCGACCTGGCCAACCTCGTCAACGAGGCGGCGCTGCTGGCCGCCAAGCGCGGCAGGGAGAAGGTCGCCGCCGCCGACTTCTCCGACGCGCTGGAGAAGCTCCAGCTCGGCGCCGCCCGCAGCATCGTCATGCCCGACGAGGAACGGGTCAGGACCGCCTACCACGAGGCCGGTCACGCCCTGCTCGGCATGCTGCTGCCGGGCGCCGACCCGGTCCGGAAGATCTCCATCATCCCGCGCGGCCGGGCGCTCGGCGTCACCCTCTCCACGCCCGAGACCGACCGCTACGCCTACGACGAGCGCTACCTGCGCGGCCGCATCACCGGGGCGCTCGGCGGCATGGCGGCCGAGGACGTCATCTACGGCGTCATCACCACCGGCGCCGAGAGCGACCTCGAACAGGTCACCATGATCGCCCGCGGCATGGTGGGCCGCTGGGGCATGTCGCAGAAGGTCGGCCCGCTCTCCATCCTGCCCAGTGACGGGCAGCAGCCGCAGGCCTCGCCCGCCATGCTGGCCATCGTGGACGAGGAGGCGCGGCGCATCGTGGACGAGTGCTACGAGGACGCCGTCCGCATTTTGCGGGAGAACCGCGACAAGCTCGAAAGCATCGTGGCGGCCCTGCTGGAGCACGAGACGCT
This sequence comes from Nonomuraea sp. NPDC049649, assembly GCF_040675175.1. Taxonomy (NCBI): domain Bacteria; kingdom Bacillati; phylum Actinomycetota; class Actinomycetes; order Streptosporangiales; family Streptosporangiaceae; genus Nonomuraea; species Nonomuraea sp. NPDC049649. The sequence goes on along the minus strand of NZ_JBFAOH010000011.1, from coordinate 126,870 downwards.
CGACCAGGAGAGCGCCTACACCGCCGCCGGGCTCGGGGAACAGGCCCTGGAGCCCGGCCCCGGAGAATTGGCGAAAAGTTAGGAAGTCTCCGGACTTAACCCGGCAACGCTCAGGGAACGTCAACCGGGACGAAGATCGGGGGACTGCCGTGAGACTTACCGACCGGCTTCTCGCCGAACTGGGCGATCCCGGCCTGGAGCAGATCGGCGGGATGCTCTCGACCGACCCCGGAAGGGCCCGCGACGCGATCGCGGCCGCCGCCGGAATGATCGTCGGCGGCATGGCCCGCGACGCCGAGCATCCCGACGCCGCCGAGGCCCTGCGCGCCGCGCTCGACGAGCACACCGACGCCGACCCGTTCAACGGCGACGTCGCCTCCCTGGCCCGCGACGGCCAGAACATCCTCGCCCACGTGCTCGGCGGCCAGGGCACCGAGACAGCCGCCTACGGGCTGGCCCGGCTCTCCGGCCTCGACCCGGGCGCCGTCATGCGGCTGCTGGCCCTGCTCGCCCCCATGGTGATGTCCCTGCTCGCCGTCCGGGCCAACGAGGCCGGCATGAGCACCGACGAGATGGCCGCCGAACTCGGCCGCGAACGCGCCACGCTGCCCCGCGAACTGGCCGGCCTCCTCGCCGACGCCTTCGGCGACCTGCCCGAGCCGCATGCCACCAGGGCACGGGGCACGGTCTGGTGAACGGTAAGCTGGCCGGATGATCGTTCTGGCCTCAGCGTCCGCCGCCCGCCTGGCCCTGCTGCGCAGCGCGGGCCTCGATCCCAAGGTGATCGTGAGCGGCGTCGACGAGGACGCCTTCACCGCCTACTCACCCGCCGCGCTCAGCCTCGTCCTGGCCAAGGCCAAGGCCGAGAAGGTGGCCGGCGAGCTGGAAGACGGCCTGGTCATCGGCTGCGACTCCATCCTGGAGCTCGACGGCCGCGGCTACGGCAAGCCCGGCACCCCCGAGGAAGCGACCGAGCGCTGGCGCATCCTGCGCGGCCGCACCGGGCGGCTCGTCACCGGCCACTGCGTGATCGACGTCGCCGCGGGCAAGCAGGCCGCCGAGACCGCCACCACCGTCGTCCACTTCGGCAGCCCCTCCGAGGAGGAGATCGCCGCCTACGTCGCCACCGGCGAGCCGCTCAACCTGGCCGGAGGGTTCAGCATCGAAGGACGCGGCGGCTGGTTCGTCGAGGGCATCGAGGGTGACCACGGCAACGTGCTGGGTCTCTCGCTGCCGCTGCTGCGCGACCTGTTCGACCAGCTCGGATACACGGTCAGCGCGTTCTGGCGCTAGCCTGCCGGGCATGCGATCGCTGCGCGACTTCTGCACCGGTGTCGGCTTCTTCCTGAAAGGCGTCGCCTGGGCTGCCAGGAACGGTCGGTGGTGGCTGTTCGGGCTGATCCCCGCCGTGATCGCGTTCGCCGTGTACGTGGTCGCGCTGATCCTGCTCGGCACCAACGCGCTGACGCTGGCCGAACTCCTCACCCCGTTCGCCGACTCCTGGTCCTGGCGCGGGGAGTTCCGGGGGGCGGTGGCCGTCGCGCTGTTCCTCGGCGGGCTGGCGGTGTCGGTGCTCACCTTCGCGGCGGTCACCCTCACCATCGGGGAGCCGTTCTACGAGAAGCTGTCGTCGCTGGCCGACGGCATCGAGGAGCCCGACGGGCCGCCCTGGTGGCAGACGCTGCCCCGGTCCATCAAGGACAGCCTGGTCACGCTCTGGTACGTGCTGCTGTTCACCGTGCCGCTGCTCGTCCTCGGTTTCGTGCCCGTGCTGGGGCAGACCGTGGTGCCGGTGGTCGGGGCCGCCGTGTCGGGGTTCTTCCTGACGGTCGAGCTGAGCACGCTCGCGCTGGAGCGGCGCGGGATGCTCCGCAAGGAGCGCTTCCGCGTGCTCCGCGCCAACCTGCCGGTGTCGCTCGGCTTCGGCGTGGTGGTGTTCCTGCTGTTCATGCTGCCGCTGGTGGCGATCGTGGCCATGCCGGCGGCGGTCGCGGGCGCGGCGATGATGGTACGGGACCGCCTCGCGGCCTGAGCCTGTCCACAGGCGGACGGCTTTCTCGGTCACTCATCCACAGAACCGGCTTCGGGTCATCGGCGCGGGCCCACCGCACGGCACCCTCGGTGCCCATGACGACCGACATCTCCGCCGCCTGCCTCACACTCACCAGCCCGGCCGACATCCTCGCCGCCGTGCCCTACCTCGTCGGCTTCCACCCCGCCGACAGCCTCATCGTGGTCGGCCTCGCCCACAGCCAGGCCAAGGTGGCCGCCCGCTGGAACGTCCCCATGCCGCCCGGCACACTCGCCCCCCTGACCCGGCTCTTCGAACGCGAGCAGATCACCCAGGCCGTCATCGTCGGCTACGGCCCCGGAGAGGCCGTCACCCCCGCCGTCGACGAGGCCACCGCGACGGCCGCCGTCGCCGGGGTCGAGGTCGCGGAAGCGCTCCGCGCCCACGACGGCCGCTACTGGTCGTACGTGTGCGACAGCGCCACCTGCTGCCCGCCCGACGGCACCCCGTACGATCCGCTGAGCAGCCGCGTGGCCGCCGAGGCGACCGTCCGCGGCCTCGTCGCCCTCCCCGACCGCCAGACCCTGCAACGCACCGTCGCCCCGATCACAGGCCCCCCACGCCAGTCGATGAGCCGGGCGACGGCCGAGGCGATCGCGGCCTTCCGCACCGCCGCTGGAGCGTTGGCCGCGGTCTCTCCCGCCGGTGAACCGGCTGCCGCGTCCTCGGGAATCGGCGGGTTCGCCGGTCAGCCTGCCGCGGACGAGTTCGCCGGGGAGTTCGTCGCTCAAGGGCTCGCTCGCGTCCGGGCGGCGATGGCCCGCGCGGCCGAGGGAGACCGACTGGATGATGCCGAAGCCGCCCGGCTGGGCCTCGACCTCATGGTCATCAGGATCCGGGACGAGGCCTGGACCATGATGGACGACTCCCACATCCCGCTCTGGAAGGACCTCACCCGCCGCCTGGAGCCCGGCTTCGTACCCCCGGCGGCGTCTCTCCTGGCCATGGCGGCGTGGCGGGCCGGTGACAGCATCCTGGCCACCATCGCCCTGGAACGGGCGCTGACGATCGACCCCCACTACTCGATGGCCAACCTGCTCATGCACGCCCTCCAGCACCTGCTGCCCCCGGCGGTCCTGGACGGCCGCATGCCCGTCCCCAGCGAACTCGACGCCGCCATGGGCCCACCTCGCGCGTCGTGGCTCCTGCCCCTTCTCACGGCGATCGAGCACACCCCTGACCCTCCCGCCTGACCCCTCAGCCAGGTCCCGGCCCGATCCCGGTCGGACTGTCCAGGCGGGTGAAGTGTCACTCGTACGGGACCAGCCGTCGTGAGCTGTCCGCGATCTTGAACCGCACGTCCGAGGCCTTCGCTGATCGCCGCGCCCTCACCAGCGTGCAGTTCAGTGGTGAGGAAGAACGGGTGCGGCCCAGCCCCGCCGAGACGTTCGCCGAGGGCTGGGCCGATATCCGGTCGCGGGGTCACCCGCTGGTGCAGGTGTATCCGGATGGCAGGGCCGTGTCGCCGTCGGGGCGGGTGGCCTGGAAGCCGAAGCTGGTGGTGGCTCCGGGGGCCAGCGTGCCGTTGAAGCTCACGCTTCTGGCCGTCACGGTCTGCCCGCTGGTGGTGATGGTGGCGTTCCACGAGCCGGTCAGCGTGTGCCCGGCCGGGAGCGTGAAGGCGACCGTCCAATCGGTGATCGTCGAGGTACTGGTGTTGGTGATGGTCAGCGGCTGGATCACATAGCCGGTGCCCCACTGGGTCTGCACGGTCGGCGTCGCCGAGCAGGCTCCGGTACTGGTGCCGCTGGTGGTGACCTGGACGGTGTCGGACACCGGCGAGAGGTTGCCGGCGGCGTCCCGAGCCCGGACCTGGTACCGGTAGGTGGTGCTCGGGGTCAGGCCCGTGTCGCTGTACGAGGTCGTGGCCGAGGTGCCGACCTGGGCGAAGGTGCCGCCGGTGGCCCCGGGTGCGCGCAGGATGTCATAGCCGGCGACCCCCACGTCGTCAGTGGAGGCGGCCCAGGACAGATTGGTGCCGTCAGCGGTGGTGCCGGAGGCCGTCAGCCCGCTTGGGGCGGTGGGTGGAGTGGTGTCGCCGCCGGTGGAGGTCGTGGTGAACGTGACGGACGCGGAGTTGGCCGACAGGTTGCCCGCGCCGTCGCGTGCTCGTACGTAGACCTGGTATTCGGTGTCGGCGGTCAGCCCGGTCAGGGTGATCGAGTTGGTGGTGGACTGGCCGAGCAGCGGGTCGGTGGCGCCCTGCTCCCGGTAGACGTTGTAACCCGCCAGGCCGGAGCCGCCCTGGTCGGTGGATGCCGTCCAGGTCAGGGTGGCGCTGGTGGCGGTCACGTTGGAGACGGCGGGAGTGCCCGGAGAGGTCGGCGGAGTGGTGTCGTCCGTGCTCTGGAACTGGTTGAAGAAGTCCCACACCACTGCCTTGGTCCAGGTACGTGCGCCGTCGTCAGCGGTGGACCCGTCCACTGGACCAGGGGTGTGCCCCCCGTCGAACGCCGCCCACACGACCGGGTATCCGGATCGGCATCCCGAGTAGGCGGTGACGACGTGCGTCAGGCTGCCCTGTGCCGGCTCGGGCGGATTCTGGGGCGTGCACCCGTTGTTCCTGACGAACGTGTCGCGCAGCGACCGGCCCTGCGAGATGTTGAGCACGTTGTCCCTGAGGCCGTGGAGCCCGATGTAGGCGATGGGCTGGGTGCCGCCGCTGCATCCGCTGAGCTGTGCGCCGGCGTAGACCGCGACCGCGCGGAAGACCGTCGCCCGAGCGCAGGCCAGGGCGTAACTCATGCCGCCGCCGTAGCTGAAACCTCCGGCGAACCGCTGCGTGGTGTCGACGCACAGGTCTGCTTCGATCAGGCTGATCATGTCGTCGACGAAGGTCAGGTCTTGCCCACCGGAATTGGCCCAGCCGTTGTTCAGTCCCTGGGGGGCGACGAAGATCGCGGTGTTGTTCGCCAGTTGCCTGAGCCCGTAGTAAGACCAGGTGTATCCGCTGCTCCCGCCTGAGTCGACGTCGTTGGCGGTGCCGCCCAGCCAATGGAACCCGAAGATCAACCGGTAGGGGTTGGTGTTGTCGTAGTTGTCGGGAATTCTCAGGATGAAGGAGCGAGTCTGGCCGCTGCTCTGGATCGTATGCGTGCCACTTCTGAGCGTTGGAGTCTTGCCGCATCCTGGCGTCGCGGCGGCGGCGGCGCTCGCCGCGCGGGACGTGGTTTCGCTGCTGCCCAGCGCCGTGCCACCTGGGGCCACCGCGAGAAGCACTGCCGCGATGACGGCGGCGAGGACGGATTTACGCCGGATCATCACTCACCTGCCTGTGGCACCGTCGGGAGGGACGGTGCCAGGGCGTCAGTTAGCGTTAACATGAGCTGAATCAGTCCTCTCATACGTGCGGAACCGGCGTGATTAAAGGGCATGACGGAAGAACCGTGTCGTTCACATCGCTTTGCCGCGCCCGTTCCTGCCGATGGGTGGTGATGCGACGGAGCAAATACGAGGCATGCAGGTTCCGTCAAGGCGCGGCTCGCTCCTCTAAGGTGACGGGCGGCGCTCCCATGCCGTTTGCTGGCACGTATCGCGTCTTTCCGTCTGGAAACGGAGTGAAAATTTCAGGCTGAACAGCAGCCGGAGCTCTTTTTCCTGTTTGTCAGTCGCTTTGATAAAGGGCTTGGCCGCCTCCGTCGCATGGGGAGTGAGCCAGTCTCCCCGCATCGCCGCCTCTCATGGCCGCTGTCACAAGCCGCAGGTGAGAGCGAGGAGGATGCGTTGTGTCGCGCACGATCTCGCCTTCCGCGCCATCGCCGAGCAAGTGCTGACCGAGCAGGTCACGGGATCGGCCTCCGACCGAGCGCGGTGGCCGGCCCGGCGCGCCGTAGAGCAGCGGCCCCGTGCCGGCGGCGGGCGGCGCCGTCGACGCGGTCGTGGGCGCTGGTGAGTGGATCCAGCGAGAAAGCATGCTGGGTCGGCTGTTACCGTTTCTTATGGCCAGCGAAGCCGTGCGCACCCGTCATGAGCAGCTCCGGGACTTTCTGCGTGGCCGTCGCGAGCGGCTCACGCCTTAGGACGTGGGCATGTCCTCAGTAGGGCGCAGGCGGACTCCCGGGCTGCGGCGGGAGGAGGTCGCGGTCTTGGCGGGGGTCGGGGTTTCCTGGTACACGTGGCTCGAACAGGGCCGTGACATCACGGTTTCCGCCGAGGTGCTCGACGCCGTAGCGAGGGCACTGCTGTTGAATGCGGCTGAGCGCGGACATCTCTACCTGCTGGTCGGCCTCAACCCACCGCCCGCCGGTGAGCTGGGCGGGGGTGCGGTGACCCCGCAAGTGCGGCAACTCCTCGACGCCTGGGAGCAACGTCCGGCCCTGTTGCGTGATCGCTACTGGAATGTGCTGGCATGCAACGACGACGGCAAGATCGCACTCATCACAGGGGGTACCAGCGGCATAGGCCTGGCCACCGCGCGCCGCCTGCTCGCCGAAGGCGCACAGGTCGTCATCACAGGCCGCGACAGGACGCGATTGAACGAGGTGGCCGAGGAACTCGGTGACCGCGTCCTCGGAATCGCCGGTGACGCGGCGAACCTCACCGACCTCGAGACTCTGACGGCCGCCATCCGCGACAGACACGGCCGCCTCGACGTGGTCTTCGCCAATGCCGGAACCGGCGCGTTCCAGGCCATCGACGAGGTAACCGAGGACGAGTTCCACCGAGTCGTCGACATCAACCTCAAGTCGGTGTTCTTCACCGTCCAGAAGTCCCTCCCGCTGCTCCCGACGGAGCGGCGATCGTTGTCAACGCCTCGTTCGCCCTGCACCGCGGCGCCCCGGACGCAGCGCTTTACACCGCCACCAAGGCGGCCGTGCACACTCTTGCCCGCACCTTCGCAGCCGAACTCGCCCCAAGGGGAATCCGGGTGAGTTCGGTAAGCCCCGGATACATCGACACCCCGGCCTTCCGCACCGAAGCCCAGGCCGCCGCGGCCGGACTCGTCGCCGCAGGTCGCGTCGGTACCGCCGAGGAGGTCGCCGCCGTAGTGGCTTTCCTCGCTTCCAAGGAGGCATCGTACGTCAACGGCCAGGACCTCCTCGTCGACGGCGGCCTGATCAACGTCATCCCCGCCGCGATGCTGTAGCCCGGCACCCGCCGTACCACCTTCCCGTACGGCTTCAGGTGGGCGCGCTGGAGTGCCGCCTCCCCCAGGGCAGCCGCGTCTGAGGCTCCCGCCAGGTCGACTCCGGGCTCCTACAGGGCCGGGGCGCGGCTTGCCGGGGCAGTGCCGATCGGGGTGCGGTCTGGGTCAGGGTTGTCCTGGAGGGCGGAAAGATGTCGGCGGCGGGGTCAGGCCGGGGTCGGCGGGGACGGTGGGAGGGTCAGAGGCGTTCGTCGCCTTCGCGGCGGCGGGCGGGTCAGAGGCGTTCGTCGCCTTCGCGGCGGCGGCGTTCGTTGTAGGCGCGCATGCGTTGCGGGTAGCCGGTGAGCTGGACGTCGTATACCGGTAATGCCAGGTCGCGGGCCACCTTGTGGATCACCGCCGGGGATCCGACCCTGCGCCGCGTCCACTCGCCGTCGTCGGCCACGGCGACGGCGGTGGTGTCGGTCGCGAAGGTCTCGGGCTCGACGTAGAACTCAACGCCGCGCCGCGATTTCGCGAAGGCGATGAGCGCTTCGATGTCGGCGTCGGTGGCCTCACGATCGAATTTCGCGATCTTGTTGCCACGTAGTCGCCGGAGGCCGTAGCGGTCTCGCCATCTCATGAATCCTTTTTATACCGTCAAACGCTCCGGCGCGTCGGGGAAGATCTCGGGGATACATCCGGGATCCTCCTGATGCCCAGCGTGGCGGGCCGTACGACAGTATGAAAGGGATGGTTCGTATCCCAAGGGGAGAGGCATGGCTGTGATGACTGGGGTACCCACACCCTCCAGGCCGGGACAGGTGCCGCAGGCCGAGCTGCGCGTCACCAACCAGGATCGCGAACACGTGGTGGAGCACGTCAAGGCCGCCTACGCCGAAGGTCGGTTCGACAAGATCGAGTTCGACGACCGGCTGGAGCGGGCGATGACGGCGCGCACCCACGGCGACCTGATGCCCATCATGGAGGAGCTGTACGGCCCCGCCGCCATGCCCCGCCCGGCTCCTGCCCCCGCGGCCCCTTACACCGGTGAGCCGGAGAGCAACGAGCGGCTCGGGGGTTCGGCGGCTCACCTGCTGACCCTGCTCGGCTTTCCCATCATCGGCCCGCTCATCCTGATGCTGACGGGCGGCAAGACCTCGCCCTTCATCCGCCGTCACGCGGTGGAGGCGCTGAACTTCCAGCTCACGCTGATGGGCGCGTCGATGCTGCTCCCGCTGACGATCATCGGCATCGTGCTGGTGCCGGTCATCTGGGTGGTCGGAATCGTGCTGTCGATCGTGGCGGGCGTCTCGGCGCTGACGGGTGGCGACTACCGCTACCCGATGACGATCCGCCTGGTGAAGTGACTTCCGCCGCCCTGCGGACCTGACCCGCCTTCGCTCCGGAGGCGGGTTTCGTGTTTTCCGGGCCGGTCGTCGGAGGAAACCCGTCGAGGATGAAGGCGTCTGGGCGTTCCAGATCCACCCTCGCTGCGGAGGCGGGTTTCCAGTCGGCCCCGGCCGGTAGTCACGGGGAGGCCGGTCGAAGTCGAGGGTCAGAGGGTGCGCAGGAAGTCGCCGAGGAGCTTGTTGAAGGCGTCCGGGCGTTCCATGTTCGGGTAGTGGGCGGTGCCCTCGATCGAGATCGTGCGGCCGTGTGGGACGAGGCCGGTGAGGCGTTCGGCCATGCCGAGGTGGTCGGGTGAGTCGATGGCGCCGTTGACGGCCAGGACGGGGACGTTGATCTGGGGGAGGCGTTCCCAGGTGTCGCGGACGGCGGTGAGGTGGTTCGGCTCGCCGGGGTGGTGCTTGGACATGGTGTCGCGGGTCATCCGGCGCAGGCGGCTCACCACCTCGGGGTCGACCGCGTCGAGGGAGCGGTGCGGGCCGGCGGCGAAGAGCATGAACCCCTCGACGGAGGCGTCCAGGTCCCCGGCGGCCATAGCGGCGTTCCAGGTGGCCATGGCCTGGGTGGTCCAGGGGTCGGTGAAGTAGGGCTCGCTGGTGCCCGACCCGCTGATGACCACGGCGCTGACCAGGTCGGGGTGCTCCAGAGCGGTGTCGATCGCGATGCTGCCGCCCATGGAGAGCCCGACCAGGATCGCGGGGCCGGTGTCCAGGTGGCGCAGCAGGGCGGCGAGGTCGTCGGTGAGCCGGTACGGGCCGGTGGCGTTGGCGGAGCGGCCGTGGCCGCGGGCGTCGGGCGCGATGACGCGGTGGTCCGAGGCGAGGGCGGGGATCTGGTCGTCCCACATGCGGTGGTCGAGGAAGCCGCCGTGCAGCAGGACGAGGGGGTGGCCGGTGCCGGTGTCCGTCCAGAACAGGTCATTCATGACAACCAGGGTGTCATTCTGGTGAGAAGATGGCAACTCAGGTGTCATCATGGTGGGGTGAGCGAGACAGGCCGTGATCCGGCGTCCGGAGAGCTGACCGACCGGCTCATCGAAGTGTTCGACCTCGTCGGACCGCTCTACCGGCGCGCCTACCGCAAGGTCGAGCAGGACGCGCCCGTCGAGGGGCTGACGGTCGGCGTGCGGGCCGTGCTCAACCTGCTGCGCGAGCACGGGCCCATGACGGTCCCGCAGATGGGCCGGGCGCAGGCGCTGAGCCGCCAGTTCGTGCAGCGGATGACCAACGAGGCGGCCGCCCTGGGGCTGGTGGAGTCCGTCCCCAACCCGGCGCACCGGCGCTCCTCGCTGATCCGCCTGACCGGCGAGGGCCGGGCCGCCATCAACGCCCTCATCGACCGCGAACGCGCCATGCTGAGCCCGGCCGCCGCCCAGGTGACCGCCGAGGAGGTGGACGCCTGCCTCCACGTGCTGTCGAGCCTCCTCCGCCTCCTCGACAACGTGGAGGTGGACTAAACGGGAAGCCGCACCGGCTCGACATGCCTCAGTCCCGGACGCCCGTTACCGCGCCTCCGCCCGGCCGTGCTCGACCACGACCCCTCCGACCGCGCACGGCTCGAATCGCCTCAGCACCGGCTTGATCGGCGCTGTGCGCCTCAGACCACCTCGACCGAGCCTCTTCGGCGCCGCACGCCTCAGACCACCTCGACCGCAGCCTCTTCGGCGCCGCACGCCTTACATCACCGCGACCTCGTACGTCTCAGATCATGAGGGAGCGGACGGTGTCGACCGTGTCGGCGTCCTCGGCGCGCTTGTCGGGGCGGTAGCGCAGGACCCTGGCGAAACGGAGGGCCATGCCGCCCGGATAGCGGGGCGAGCGCTGCACGCCGTCGAAGGCGACCTCCACCACCAACTCTGGACGGACCTGTACGGTCCACTCGTCCGTGGGACCCTCGGCGAGTTCCAGGAAGCGTTCCGTCTGCCAGGCGAGCAGCTGGTCGGTCAGGCCCTTGAAGGTCTTCCCCAGCATGACGAACCCGCCCGTCGCCGGGTCGCGGGCGCCGAGATGGAGGTTGGACAGCTTGCCCTCCCGGCGGCCGTGACCCCACTCGGCGGCCAGGACCACCAGGTCGAGCGTGTGGCGGGGCTTCACCTTGATCCAGCCCGCGCCGCGCCGCCCGGCCGCGTACGGGGACGACAGCGCCTTGACGACCAGCCCTTCGTGACCGGCCCGCACGACCTCGGCGAAGAAGCGCTCCGCCTCGGCCACGTCGGACGTGACCAGGCGCGGGGTCAGCAGCGGCTCCGGGACGGTGGCCGTCAGCGCCTCCTGGCGCTCCTCGTACGGAAGATCGAGCAGGTCGGCGCCCTCGACCCGGAGCGCGTCGAAGAAGAAGACGCTCAGCGGCGTCTCCCGGCGCAGGCGATCGACGTCGATCTTGCTGCCGGTGCGGGCGGCCGTCACCTGGAAGGGGTGCGGGCGGCCGTCGGGGCGGAGCGCGATCACCTCGCCGTCGAGCACCAGGTCGCCCGCCGGGAGCGCCTGCACCGCCTCCGCCAGCTCGGGCACCCGGGAGGTGATGTCGTCGAGCGTACGGGTGAAAACCCCGACCTCCGAGCCCGAGCGGTGGGCCTGGACGCGGATGCCGTCGAGCTTCCACTCCAGCGCGGCCGGGGCGCCTGCCTTCGCCAGGGCGGCGGCGACGTCGGGGGCGCTGCCGGCGAGCATCGGCGAGACCGGGCGGCCCACCTCCAGCCGGAACTCCTTCAGGCTCGCCACGCCGCCCGCCAGCGCCGCGGCCCCCACGGCGGGCAGCCAGCCGCGGAGGGTGAGCGCGCGGCGGACGTCGGCCGACGGAGCCCCGGACGCCGCGGCGATCGCCTCGATCATCACGCCGTCGAGCGCGCCCTGCCGCAGCTCGCCGCCGAGCAGCTTGAGCATGAACGCCTGTTCCTGGCTGGTCAGCCCCGCGAACAGCTCCTGCACCAGCGCTCTGCGCGCGGCCTGGGAGCCCTGGCCGGACACGGATTTGATCCTGGAGAGCAGGGTGTCGACGTCGGTCAGCGTGGCGGTCGCGACCAGCTTGGGGCCGGGCAGGTCCTGCAGTGAGCGCCAGCCCACGCCGATCTGGCGCTGCGGCAGCTCACCCGACAGGTAGGAGATGGCGATCTCGGCCTCGCCGGGGCCGACCCGGCCGAGCAGCTCCGCCAGATGGCCGATCTTCCCCCGCCGCGCCGGCGTGCGCGCCACCGCCTCGGACACCCGGACCACGTCGATCAGCAGCACACCGCTATCGTGCCTCACCTTCACGACATTTCCGCAACCCCCACCAGGACCGCCATCCAGCCGGGCGGGGGTAGCGGTGATTTCGGGTGGAGGTCCGCAGTCCCACATGAGGGCCGCCGTCCAGCACGGCAGGTCTCCGCGACCAGCTTGGAAGCATGGAAAGCCCCGCCTCGGAACGACCGCGCAGTGCGGGAGAGGCGGGGCGGAGCTTCCCGTAGATGTGTCCTGCCCAGAAAGGACGGGGTCAGCTGATGCCGAGGAGGTCCACGACGAAGATGAGGGTCTCGCCGGGCTTGATGCGGCCGCCGGCGCCGGCGTTGCCGTATCCCAGGTGCGGCGGGATGACGAGCTTGCGGCGGCCGCCCACCTTCATGCCCGCGACGCCCTGGTCCCAGCCGGCGATGACGCGCCCGCCGCCCAGCGGGAACTCGAACGTCTGGTTGCGGTTCCACGAGGCGTCGAACTCCTCGCCGGTGGAGAAGGCGACGCCGACGTAGTGGACGCTGACCTGGTGGCCGGGCTTGGCCTCGGGGCCGTCCCCGACGACGATGTCCTCGATCTCCAGCTCGGCGGGCGGGTTGCCGCCCGGGAAGTCGATCTCCGGCTTCGTGAGTGCCACGAAAGTGCTCCTGTAGACGATGGCAATGAACCCGACGACTCTACGCGGTCAGGTCACCAGCTGGTGTGCAGCGGCATGCCTTCCGAGTAGCCGGAGGCGCTCTGGACGCCGATGACGGCCCGTTCGTGCAGTTCCTCCAGGTTGGTCGCGCCCGCGTAGGTGCAGGCGGAGCGGAGCCCGGCCACGATGGCGTCGATCTGGTCCTCGACGCTGGGCCGGCGCGGGTCGAGGTACATGCGCGAGGTGGAGATGCCCTCCTCGAACAGCGCCTTCCTGGCCCGGTCGAAGGGGCTGTCCTCGGCGGTGCGGAGGCGGACGGCGCGCGCGGAGGCCATGCCGTAGTTCTCCTTGTACTTGCGGCCGTCGGCGTCGGTGTGGGTGTCGCCGGGCGACTCGTAGGTGCCGGCGAACCAGGAGCCGATCATCACGTTGGCCGCGCCGGCCGCCAGGGCCAGCGCCACGTCGCGGGGGTGGCGGACGCCGCCGTCGGCCCAGACGTGCTTGCCGAGCTTGCGGGCTTCGGCCGCGCATTCCAGTACGGCGGAGAACTGCGGCCGGCCGACCCCGGTCATCATCCGGGTGGTGCACATGGCGCCGGGCCCGACGCCGACCTTGACGATGTCGGCGCCCGCGTCGACCAGGTCGCGCACGCCGGCGGCGGTGACGACGTTGCCGCCCGCGACGGGCACGTGCGGGTCGAGGGCGCGGACGGCCCGCAGCGCGGCGGCCATCTTCTCCTGGTGGCCGTGCGCGGTGTCGACCACGAGGCAGTCGACGCCGGCTTCGAGCAGTTCCTTGGCCTTGGCGGCGACGTCGCCGTTGACTCCGACGGCGGCGGCGACGCGCAGCCTGCCCTGGTCGTCGACGGCGGGCTGGTAGAGGGTGGCGCGGAGCGCGCCGGTACGGGTGAGGATGCCGACCAGGCGGCCCGACTCGTCGACGATGGGGGCCAGGCGGTGGCGGCCGTCGTGCAGCCGGTCGAACGCCTCGCGCGGGGCCAGCCCGGCGGGCAGCGTGAGCAGCTCGCTGGACATCACCTGGGAGAGCTGGGTGAACATGTCGACGCCCTGGCAGTCGGCCTCGGTGACCACGCCGACGGGCCGGTTCTCCCAGTCGACGACGATGACGGCGCCGTGGGCGCGCTTGGGCAGCAGCTGCAGGGCTTCGCCGACGGTGTCGTGCGGGGTGAGCACGATGGGCGTGTCGTGGACGAGGTCGCGCTTCTTCACCCAGTCGACCACGTCGGCGACGACGTCGAAGGGGATGTCCTGGGGGATCACCACGATGCCGCCGCGGCGGGCGACGGTCTCGGCCATCCGCCGTCCGGCGACCGCGGTCATGTTGGCCACGACGATGGGGATGGTGGTGCCGGTGCCGTCGTTCGTGGACAGGTCGACGTCGAGCCGGGACCCGACCGAGGAGCGCGACGGGGTCATGAACACGTCGCTGTAGGTCAGGTCGTACGGTGGGGCCATACCGTTGAGGAATTTCACGCTCACTCACCTTATGCGTGGTCTGCCGGTACCTGGAATTTCCCCCTTTCTCGGGGGCTTATGATCGGCCGGGATACTTATGGGGGAGGGAGGGCGCGTGGACGTCACCGAGCGGGGCGAGATGATCGTCGTCGGTTACGCAGTACGCACCACGAACGCCGAGGAGATGGATCAGGCGCGGGCCAGGTTGCCCGCCCTGTGGCAGCGGGCCGGTGCTCCGGGGGCCTTCGCCCACGTGCCCAACCGCGTGGACGAGAATCTGTACGCGGTGCTCACCGACTACGAGAGCGACCACCACGGCGCCTACACGCAGATCGTGGGCACGGCCGTGCGCACGGTGCCGCGGCTGCCGGAGGGCATGGTCGCGGTGCGGGTGCCGGCGGCCACGACGGTCAGGCTGGAGGTGCGCGGCCCGATGCCGCAGGCGCTGGCCGAGGCGTGGCAGCAGGTGTGGAAGCACACCGAGTCGGGCGGCACGCCGGCCCGCGCGTTCACCACCGATCTGGAGGTGCACCACCCGGGCGGGGTGGACATCTATCTCGCGGTCTAGAGGCCGAGCGCGGCGGCGGCGGCGCCGACCGCCGTCGGCTTGACCTCCTCCAGCGGGAGGTGGGCGTACTCGACCGAGCAGTCGGACATGCCGCCGAGCGCGACCGTGGCCCGGATGCGCTCGGCGGTGGTGACGTTCTCGCCGAGCAGCAGGACGATGAGCCGCTGCCGCCAGGCCATCATGCGCTTGCCCAGGTCGAGGTAGGACAGCACGGACAGCTCGCGCACCACCATGACGATCACCTCGCGGTGCCGCCAGATGAGGTCGAAGTGGTCTTCCAGGAGCTCGCGCGGGTCGCCGCCGGGCTCGCGGCCGTCCAGGAACCGTTCCATGTCGTCGAGGAGCGGCTGGATGATGCTGCGGACCAGGTCGTCGCGTGAGGCGAAGTGGTAGTAGAGGGCCGGCTTGGTGATGCCGAGCTGGTCGGAGATCTGGCGCAGGCTGGTGTTCTGCACGCCTTGGCGCACGAACAGCTCTCGCGCCACCGCCTGGATGCGCGCCCGGGTGTCGGTCGGCCTGGACATGCGACAACCCTATTCCTTACCTTCCGTTAAGTAACCTCTTGTGCCGCCTCCGGGCGCCCGCTTACCATCCGGTAAGTAAGGAGGGAAGTCCATGAAAGTACTCATCTCCGGGGCCAGCGTCGCCGGCCCCGTCCTCGCCTACTGGCTCACCCGCTACGGGTTCGAGGTCACGGTCGTCGAGCGCGCCCCCACGCTGCGCAAGACCGGCGGCCACGCGGTCGACCTGTTCCGCCCCGCCGTCGACATCGCCGAGAAGATGGGCGTGCTCGACCAGGTCAGGGCGCGGAAGACCGGCACCGAGCTGCTGACCTTCCACGTGCCGGGCCGGTCGAGGCCGGTCGGCATGCAGGTCGGCAAGCTCATCACCGCCTTCTCCGACCGGCACGTGGAGATCATGCGCGACGACCTGAGCGAGATCTTCTACGACGCCGGGCGGGACGACGCCGAGTACGTCTTCGGCGACTCGATCACGGCGATCGCCGAGGACGGCGAGGTGGCGTTCGAGCGCGGGCCGTCGCGCCGGTTCGACCTGGTGATCGGCGCGGACGGGCTGCACTCGAACGTGCGCCGCCTGGTCTTCGGCCCCGAGGAGCGCTTCGCCACCTGGATCGGCGCCTACCTGGCGGTGCTGTCCGTGCCCGACTATCTGGGCCTGGAAGGGCGCATGGAAGGCGTCTCGGCCATCGACCGGATCGTCGGCCTGTACTCGGCGGCGCACCTGCCGGACGCGCGGGCCGTCTTCCTCTTCCGCACCCGCGAGCCGCTCGACTACCACTACCGCGACGTCCCCCGCCAGAAGGAACTGCTGCGCGAGCACTTCGCCGATCTCGGCTGGGAGGTGCCGCGGCTGCTGGCCGAGCTCGGCACCACGCCCGCGTTCTACTTCGACAGCATCACCCAGCTGCGCATGGACACCTGGTCACGCGGGCGCGTCACGCTCGTCGGCGACGCCGGCTACTGCCCGGGTCCCGCCGTCGGGGGCAGCACCAGCCTGGCGGTGGTCGGCGCGTACGTGCTGGCGGGCGAGCTCGCCGCGGCCGGCGGCGACCCCGCCCGCGCGTTCCCCGCGTACGAGGCCGAGATCGGCGCGTACGTGCGCGGCAGCCGGAAGCTGGCCCTCGGCATGGCCAGGCGGCTCGTCCCCCGCGGCCGGTTCGACCTGTGGGCGCTGGTCCAGGCCGCGCGGGTGCTCCGCCGTATCCCGGACCCGCTCATCAGGGCGGCCGGGCGGCTGGGCGGCGGGAGCACGCGGCTGCACGACGCGGTGACGCTCAAGGACTACTCGCGGTACGAGACGGCCCGCGGCACCGCGCCCCGCTAGCGCGCCCGGAGAGCCGGTCAGGCCAGGACACCCTGGGCGCGCAGCTTGGCCGCCTGCTCCGCCGGGATGCCCCAGGCCGACAGGTCGTCCAGGCGGGTGGCGGGGGCGAGGTCGGGGTCGGGAGCGCCGTCCAGCCGGGGCGCGGGCCTGGGCTGGCTGACCCCGCCGACGTCGACGAAGGTGCCCCGGGCCGCGTTGTGCGGGTGCGCGGGCGCCTCGGCCATCGACAGGACCGGCGACACGCAGGCGTCCGAGCCGTCGAACAGCGCCTCCCACTCGGCCCTGGTCCGCTTGCGGAACTCGGCCGCCAGCCGCTCCTTCAGCGCCGGCCACTGCGCCCGGTCGTTCCGGTCGGGCAGGTCCGTGAGGCCCATCAGGGAGACCATCGTGTCCCAGAACTGCGGCTCCAGCGGGCCCACCGCCAGGTGCAGCCCGTCGGCGGTCTCGTAGGTGTCGTACATGGGGGCGCCGGTGTCGAGCAGGTTGGTGCCGCGCGGCCCCCACAGGCCGGCGCTGACGGCCTGGTAGAACATGGCGAACAGGATCGCCGCGCCGTCCACCATGGCGGCGTCGATCACCCGTCCCCGGCCGGTGCGCTCCCGCTCGAACAGCGCCAGCAGCACCCCGTACGCGAGCATGAGCCCGCCGCCGGCGAAGTCGCCGAGGATGTTGATCGGCGGGGTGGGCTTCTCGCCCTCGCGGCCCAGCATCGACAGCACCCCGGAGATCGCCAGGTAGTCGATGTCGTGGCCCGCCGAGGCCGCCAGCGGGCCGTCCTGGCCCCAGCCGGTCATCCGGCCGTAGATCAGCCGCTCGTTGACCGCGTGCAGGTCCGCGGGGCCGATGCCGAGCCGTTCGGCCACGCCCGGCCGGAACACCTCGATCACCACGTCCGCCTGCCGGGCCAGCTCCTTGAAGGCCGCCACGCCGTCGGGGGACTTCAGGTCCAGCCCGATCGTGCGCTTGCCGCGGTCCATCACGTCGGTGCGCGGCCGGTCGGAGACCGCGCCCACCCGGTCGACCCGGAGCACCTCGGCGCCGTGGTCGGCGAGCATCATCCCGGCGAACGGCCCCGGCGCCAGCCCCGCCAGCTCCAGCACCCGGATCCCGGACAGCGGACCCTGACGAGCGTGCGACATCGGCGTCTCCTTCTCATGACGGGCAGGCGAACACCGGCACTAGTAGAACAACATTCGGTGCGCTCTGGCAAGACGCCTTCCTGACCAGCCTTCAGAGGGAGGTGAGGTATGGGAAACTTGCCCACTATTCGGGTGGTCAACAGGGGTAGGAAATGGATTCGGATAGCAGCCGGCTGATCGCCAAGCGCTACGCATTAGTACGCGCGCTTGGCCGCGGTGGTATGGGCGTGGTCTGGGAAGGCCGCGACACGCTGCTCAACCGGCAGTGCGCGGTCAAAGAGGTGGTCCTCCCGGCGGGACTGCCCCAGGCCGATCGGGAGCGCCAGCTCGTCCGCACCGCACGGGAGGCCCGCACCGCCGCCCAGCTCAACCACCCCTCCGTGGTCGCGGTGTACGACGTCGTGGAGGAGGAGGGGCGGCCCTGGATCATCATGGAGCTGGTGCGGGCCCCGTCCGTCGAGGAGGTCGTGGCGACCATGGGCGCGCTGCCCGTGCGCCAGGCCGCCGACGTCGGGCGGCAGGTGCTGTCCGCGCTCGTAGCCGCGCACGCCCAGGGCATCCTGCACCGCGACGTGAAACCCAGCAACGTCCTGCTCGCCGACGACGGCCGGGCGGTGCTGACCGACTTCGGCATCGCCACCACCGAGGGCGAGGCCTCGCTCACCAAGACCGGCATGGTGACCGGCTCGCCCGGCTTCCTCGCCCCCGAGCGGGTGCGCGGCACCGAGGCGGGCCCCGCCTCCGACCTGTGGTCGCTGGGCGCCACCCTCTACGCCACGCTGGTCGGCCGCTCGCCCTTCGAGCGCGGCGAGCCGATGGAGACGCTCAAGGCCATCCTCGACGAGGAGCCCGACTACCGGCGTATACCGCCGGCCATGCACCCGGTGCTGCAGGGGCTGCTGCGCAAGGACCCGGCCGAGCGGGTCGGCGCGCAGGAGGCCGACGAACTGCTCGCCGCCGTCCTGCAGACCCGATCGGCCGCCGACGAGCGGGACGCGCCCCCGTCCGGCGCCTCACGCGGGCTCGCCCGTACCGTCGCCGCGGCGGCAGCGGCGGCCGTCCTGGTCGTATCGGCCGGCGCGGTCGCCTACTTCAGATCCGGCGGCCCGGCGGAGGGCGCCTCCCAGCTCGCGCACCGGGCGGCGGCGACCAGCCCGATGCCGAGCGCCCCGCCGACCGTCGTCACGCCCACCCCGGTGGAGACCGTGACACCCACGCCGACGCCCACCCCGACCAGGGCGCGGGCCGTGCTCCGGCCGTGGACCTCGCCCGCCGGCTGGACCATAAAACGGCCCACCGGATGGCGGGGCGCGCGCGGCGAGCACCACGCCGAGTGGACGCACCCGCGCCGGATGGGGCACCTGTCGGTCGAGGCCGTCTACGCCCGGCTCGACCTGAACCAGCTGCTGCGCGACGAGGAGGAGACGCTGCGCGCGCAGGGCGCCGACGACCTGCGCAGCCTCTCCCGCAAGAAGGTGCGCCACCACGGGGCCAGGGCCGTGGAGTGGGAGTTCGTCTGGACGGCGGGGGAGGGCAACGGGACAAGCTGGGCCGCGCCCGGCAGGCAGTACCACGAGCTGCGCCGGGCCGTGCTGATCGACGACACCGCCTACATCCTGTCCTGGACCTTCACCGAGGCGCAGTGGCAGAGCAAGACCAAGCTGATGCGGCGGGTGATCGGCAGCTTTACGGTGGGCGCATGACGCCCTGGAACCTGCTCGCGCTGCCGCCGCTCCCCGAGGACCTGATCAGGAGCCTGCTCACCCCGCTCGGCGACCGGGTGACCGTGCGCGTGCCCGCCGCCCGCGACCGCGCGGCGATGCTGGCCGCGCTGCCCGAGGCCGAGATCGTGCTGGGCGACTGGACGGGCGAGCTCACGCTGGACGCCGGGGCCGTGGCCGCCGCGCCCCGGCTGGCGTTCGTGCAGCAGCCCTCGGTCGGCGTCGACGGCCACGACCTGGCCGCGCTCGCCGCGGCCGGCGTGCCGGTGGCCAACACGGCGGGCGTCAGCGCGGGCGCGGTGGCCGAGTGGTGCGTGGCCGCGGCCCTGGCGGTGATCCGCAAGCTGCCCCAGGCCGACGCCGCCGTACGGGCGGGGGAGTGGCCGCAGCAGGAGCTCCAGCCCCGGGAACTGGGCGCGGCGCGGGTGGGCGTCGTCGGCTACGGCCCCATCGGCGAGGCGTGCGCCCGGCTGTTCCGCGCCTTCGGCGGCCAGGTCTCCTACTGGACGCGCACGCCCCGCGAGGACCCCGGCTACACCCCGCTGGAGGACCTGCTGGCCGCCAGCGACGTGGTCGTGGTGGCGATCGCGCTGTCGGAGGAGACCCGCGGCCTGATCGACCCGCGCCGGCTCAAGCGGGGAGCGGTCCTCGTCAACGCCGCCCGGGGCGGGGTCGTGGACCAGGACGGGCTGGTGGCGGCGCTGCGCGACGGGCATCTCGGGGGAGCGGCGCTCGACGTGTTCGACATCGAGCCGCTGCCGGCCGGCGACCCGCTCCGCGACCTGCCCGGCGTGCTGCTGTCACCGCACGTGGCCGGCGTCACCCAGGAGTCCACCGGCCGCCTGCTGACCGTCACCCTGGAGAACCTGGCCGCCGCCGTCGAAGGCCGGGAGGTGGCCCACGTGGTGAACGGCGTCGCACCGTACATCAGAAGGAAGTTTTCCGGTTCGCCGGTGTCATGATGCTTTTGCTGACACGATGAACAGTTTTCGCTCCTTTAACGGCCCCGCTCTGTTCCAGGCAGTCCCAGAGAGATAACGTTCTGTGGACGATCTCTGCCGGTTCCAGGGGGTGCACGCGTGACGACGATGTCGACACACCGACGGGCAGTGGAACACATCCGGCGCTCCTACGCCGAGATGCCCGAAGACGCCGCTCCGCGCCTGGCCAAGGCCACGTCCAACCTCTTCCGGTTCCGCGACTCCGGGCGGACGGCGCGGCTGTCGGCCAGGGACCTGGACGAGGTCATCGCCGTCGATCCCGAGACGATGACCGCCGAGGTCCAGGGCATGACCACCTACGAGCACCTGGTCGACGCGACCCTGCCGCACGGGCTGATGCCGTACGTGGTCCCGCAGCTCAAGACCATCACGCTGGGCGGCGCGGTGACCGGGCTCGGCATCGAGTCGACGAGCTTCCGCGACGGCCTGCCGCACGAGTCGGTCGAGGAGATGGAGATCCTCACCGGCGACGGCCGCGTCGTCGTCGCCCGCGACGACAACGAGCACCGCGACCTGTTCCGGGCCTTCCCCAACTCCTACGGCACCCTGGGCTACGCGCTGCGCCTGCGGATCAAGCTGCGCAAGGTCAAGCCGTACGTGCGGCTCACCCACGTGCGGTTCACCGACGCCGACAAGTGCATGCTGGCCATGCAGGAGATCTGCGACAGCATGGAGCACGACGGCGAGCCGGTCGACTTCGTCGACGGGGTGTTCTTCGGCCCGCAGGAGCTCTACCTCACGCTCGGCCGCTTCGCCGACCGGGCCCCCTACACCTCCGACTACACGGGCATGCGGATCTACTACCAGTCGATCCGGCAGCGCGCCCGCGACTGGCTCACCGTCCGCGACTACCTGTGGCGCTGGGACACCGACTGGTTCTGGTGCTCGCGCGCGTTCGGCGTGCAGAAGCCGATGGTCCGCACGTTCATGCCGCGCCGCTGGATGCGCTCCGACGTCTACCGCCGGCTCGTCGCGCTCGACCGCAAGCACGGGATCAGCGCACGGATCGACCGCTGGCGCGGCCTGCCGGTGCACGAGTCGGTCATCCAGGACATCGAGGTGCCGGTCGAGCGGGGAGCGGAGTTCCTGGAGTTCTTCGACCGCGACGTCGGCATGACGCCGGTCTGGATGTGCCCGCTGCGGGCGGGCTCGCGCTGGCCGCTCTATCCGCTCGAACCGGGCAAGCTCTACGTGAACTTCGGGTTCTGGGGCATGGTACCGCTGCCACGGGGACAGTTCGACGGCTACCACAACCGCCTCATCGAGACCGCGGTGCACGAGCTCGACGGGCACAAGTCGCTCTACTCCACGTCCTTCTACGGCAAGGACGAGTTCTGGCGGCTCTACAACGGGGACGTCTACTGGCCGGTCAAGCGGGAATACGACCCGAGCGGGCGCCTGCTTGATCTGTACGACAAGTGCGTGCGGGGAAGGTGATGTGATGGCTCTCGCTTCCATCTTCGAAAAGATCGTCGGTTCCGACGCCGGCATCGCGTTCACGGCCTACGACGGCACCAAGGCCGGGCCTGACGACGCCGACGTCACCATCGAGGTGAGATCCCCGATCGCGGTGGCCTACCTGGCACAGGCGCCGGGCGAGCTGGGGCTCGCACGGGCGTACGTGACCGGCCACCTCGACGTGCACGGTGACCTCTACACCCTGCTCGACCGGATGTGGAACATCACCACCAACGACCTGACCACCGCCGAGAAGATCGCCGCGGTCCGCTCGCTGGGGGTCAAGCCGCTGCTCATGCGCGTCCCGCTGCCGCCGCAGGAGGTACGCACGAGCACGCTCGCCAAGCTGGGCTCCCGGCACGCCAAGGAACGCGACGCCAAGGCCATCCAGCACCACTACGACGTCTCCAACCGCTTCTACGAGTGGGTGCTCGGCCCGTCCATGGCCTACACCTGCGCCACCTTCCCCACCGAGGACGCCACGCTGGAAGAGGCCCAGTTCGCCAAGTTCGACCTGGTGGCCCGGAAGCTCGGGCTCAAGGAGGGCATGCGGCTGCTGGACGTCGGCTGCGGCTGGGGCGGCATGGTCATGCACGCGGCCAAGCACTACGGCGTCAAGGCGCTCGGCGTGACGCTCAGCCGCCAGCAGGCCGAGTACGCGCAGAAGGCCATCGCCGAGGCGGGGCTGCAGGAGCTCGCCGAGGTCCGCCACATGGACTACCGCGACGTCACCGAGACCGGCTTCGACGCCGTCAGCTCCATCGGCCTGACCGAACACATCGGCAAGAACAACCTGCCCGCCTACTTCACCTTCCTCAACGGCAAGCTCAAGCCCGGCGGCCGGCTGCTCAACCACTGCATCACCCGGCCCACCGGCAAGGAGAAGACGATCAACAAGGGCGGTTTCATCAACCGCTACGTCTTCCCCGACGGCGAGCTGGAGTCGGTCGGCCTGCTGATCCGGAACATGGAGGACCACGGCTTCGAGATCCGCCACGAGGAGAACCTGCGCGAACACTACGCCAAGACCCTGGCTCACTGGTGCCGCAACCTGGACGCCAACTGGACGGCCGCGGTCGAGGAGGTCGGCGTGGGCACCGCCCGCGTCTGGGCTCTCTACATGGCGGGGTGCATCGTCGGGTTCGAGCGCAACAAGGTCCAGCTCCACCAGGTGCTCGGCGTGAAGCTGGACGACCAGGGCCGGTCGGGCATGCCGCTGCGGCCGTCCCGCGACTGGCCCTGACGAAAGATCCGATCAGTCGTTCAGCACCGCGTACAACGTCTTGGCGAACTCGGCCGGGTGCGTGAGGAAACCCGCGTGCCCGCCGGGGAAGCCGGCGATCTCCAGGCCGAGCAGGTCGGCGAGGGCGCGGGCGGTGCGGTGGCCGAGCGTGCCGTCCGCCTCGCCGCTGCCGGCCAGGGTGAACTTGCCGCTCCGCAGCGCCTCCAGATGGGGGACGTAGCGGACGAACGACCGCAGCTCGTAGGCCAGGCAGAAGGACATGTTGACGTGCACCCGCGCCAGCATGGCGGCCAGGGGCGGCGGCAGCGTGTCCGACACCTCCGGCGGCGCGGCCACGCCCAGCAGGCCGCTCAGCCGGAGCAGCGCCGCCGGTGAACCCTCCCGCTCGAACGTCTCGTACACCTCCTGGAAGGCGG
The DNA here is from genome assembly GCF_040675175.1 of Nonomuraea sp. NPDC049649. Classification (NCBI taxonomy): domain Bacteria; kingdom Bacillati; phylum Actinomycetota; class Actinomycetes; order Streptosporangiales; family Streptosporangiaceae; genus Nonomuraea; species Nonomuraea sp. NPDC049649. The sequence continues at coordinate 103,612 of NZ_JBFAOH010000011.1, read as the reverse complement.
CGTGCCAGCGGTCGGCGTCGGGCAGCAGCTCGACCAGGAGCGGCTCGTGCGCGACCGCCGCGCGCACCTGCTCCGGCCGGGCCGCCAGCAGGTCCATCACGACCATGCCGCCGTAGCTGGTGCCGAAGAGGTAGGCGGGCTCGCGGCAGAGCGCCCGCAGCAGCAGGTGGGCGTCGCGCGCGTGCTGGGGGATGCGCTGCTCGCCCAGCGGCCCGGTCAGGCGGCTGCGCGAGTTGCCGCGTGGATCGTACGTGATCACCGTGTAGTGGTCGGCGAGCACCGTGGCCAGCGGCTCGAACGCGCCCGCGTCCCCCTCGCCGCCGTTGACCAGCAGCAGAACCGGCCCCGCCCCGCGCATCTCGTAGTACAGCTCGGCGCCGGGCACGGCCAGCGTGCCAGATTCCATGCGATCCTCCGATGTTCGTGAGCCGTACACGAACAGATCGCCGGGGCGGGGCGAAGCGTTTCGCCTGCCGCGGGCCCCCTCATCCGAAAAGGGGGCCCGCGTCCGGCACTAACGCAGCTCGCGCTTGAGGATCTTGCCGGTGGCCGTCATCGGCAGCGAGTCGCGGAACTCGACGATCCGCGGGTACTTGTAGGCCGCCATGTTCGCCTTGGCCCACTCGACCAGCTCGTCCTCGGTGATGCTCGCACCGGGCTCGCGGATGACGTACGCCTTGATCTCCTCGCCGTGCGAGTCGTGCGGCACGCCCACCACCGCCGCGAGCGAGACCCCCTCGTGCGTCATGAGGACCTCTTCGATCTCGCGCGGGTAGACGTTGAAGCCGCCGCGGATGATCATGTCCTTGGCCCGGTCGACGATCGAGTAATAGCCGTCGGCGTCGCGGGTGGCGATGTCACCGGTGCGGAACCAGCCGTCGCGCATCACCTCGGCCGTGGCCTCCGGGCGGCCGTAGTAGCCCTTCATGACGTTGTGGCCGCGGATCGCGATCTCGCCGGGGCCCTCGCCCTCGACCGTCTTCCAGTCGGCGTCGACGAGCTTCATCTCCACGCCCCAGATGGGGGTGCCGATCGTGCCGGGCTTGGCCGGGCGGCCGGGCTGGTTGAAGCTCGCCACCGGGGCGGTCTCGGACAGGCCGTAACCCTCCAGGATCTTGATGCCCATGGTCCGTTCCCAGTCCTTGAGCACCTCGACCGGGCAGGCCGAGCCGCCCGCGACCGTGATCTCCAGCGTCGTCGGCTTCTCCGCGCCCTCGGAGTGGAGCTTCGTGAGCATCGCCCAGTACATGGTCGGCACGCCCGCGAAGAACGTCACCTCCTCGCGGCGCATCAGCTCCAGCGCCTCACCCGGCTCGAAGCGCGGCAGCAGCACGACCTTGGCGCCGCGCATGAACCCGGTGTTCATGACCACCGTCTGCCCGAAGGAGTGGAACAGCGGCAGCACGCCCAGGTAGGTGTCGCCGTTCTCGGCCCGCGGGAACATCTTGTCGCTGACCAGGACGTTCATCAGCATGTTCTGGTGGCTGAGCTCGGCGCCCTTGGGATGGCCGGTGGTGCCGGAGGTGTAGAGGATGACCGCGGTGTCGTCGGGCGCGGTCTGCGCGGTCTCGAACTCGCCCGGCATCCCGTCCAGCGCCGCCCAGAACGACTCCCCGTACTCCGACTCGGTCGCCAGCGGCGTGGCGGGCAGCACGAAGAAGTGCTCGCACCCGTCGGCCGCCTCGAAACCGGCCTTGCCCCGCTCGCCCAGCGGCAGCTCGGGGGTGCCCTCGAAGCAGAACAGCGCCTTGGCGTCGCTGTCGTCCAGGTGGTAGGCGATCTCCTTGGACTGCAGCAGCACGTTGAGCGGCACCACCACCGCGCCGGCCTTGAGGATGCCGAAGTAGACGAACGGGAAGTAGGGCAGGTTGGGGCAGGCGATCGCGACCTTGTCGCCCCGGCCGATGCCGCGCGACACGAGCAGGTTCGCGACCTGGTTGGCTACGGTGTCGATCATGGAGTACGGCAGCCGCATGTCGCCGAAGACGATGGCTGTGTTCTCCGGGGTGTTCCTGGCGCTGTCTTCCAGGACGACCGACAGGTTGAGCATGACGCCTTTCCCTCCTCTATGGGCCTTGCGCCAATACTCGCAGCGAGCCATACCAACCGGTAGGTAACTCAGGTAACAGATGCATATGGACGCGATCGTTCTCCTGGAGTAAGCAGAGAGCAGATTTTCCTCGCCCCTGGGAGGGGTTCATGGAGTACGACTACGTGATCGTCGGGGCCGGGTCGGCGGGATGCGTCCTCGCGGGACGCCTCTCGGCCGATCCCGGGGTCTCCGTGGTGCTCGTCGAGGCCGGCGGCCGGGACGACAAGCTGGAGATCCGCATGCCGCTCGGCTTCTCCAAACTCTTCAAGACCCCGTACGACTGGAATCTCACCACCGCCAAGCAGGGCGAGATGGCTGGGCGCGAGCTCTACTGGCCGCGCGGGCGGGTCATCGGCGGCTCCTCCTCGCTCAACGCCCAGATGTGGGTACGCGGCTGCGCCCTGGACTACGACCAGTGGGGCGTCCCCGGCTGGTCGTACGAGGACGTGCTGCCGTACTTCCGCCTGGCCGAGCGCCGCGTCGGCAGCAACCACGGCGGCGTCTACGGGACCGCCGGCCCGCTCTACGTCTCCGACCTGCGCAGCCCCAACGTCACCACCGCCGCCTTCCTCAAAGCCTGCGAGGAGATCGGGTTACGCCGGCTCGACGAGCTCAACGGCCCCTCCAACGAGGGCTACAGCCCCACCCCCGTCACCCAGGACCGGGGCCGCCGCTGGAGCGCCGCGGACGCCTACCTGCGGCCCGCGATGAAACGCCCCAACCTCACCGTGATCACCGAGGCGTCCGTGGACCGGGTCGTCATCGAGGACGGGCGCGCCACCGGCATCGAGCACAGCGGCGGCGCGAGGATCCGGGCCAGGCGCGAGGTCATCCTGGCCGCGGGCGCCGTCGGCTCGCCGTACCTGCTCATGCGCTCCGGCGTCGGCGACGGCGCCGAACTGCACGACGCCGGCGTGCCCGTCGTGCGCGACCTGCCCGAGGTCGGCAAGAACCTCCAGGACCACCTGTCCACCGGCGCGTTCGTCTCCTGCACCAAGCCCGTCACCCTCACCAGGGCCGAGTCCGTCGCCAACCTGCTGCGCTACCTCGTCTTCCGCTCGGGCATGCTCACCTCCAACGTCGGCGAGGCCGTCGCCTTCGTCCGGACCTCCCCGGAGGAGCCCGCCCCCGACATCGAACTCGTCTACGCCCCCGTGCCGTTCGTCGAGCACGGCCTCAAGCCGCCCACCGGCCACGGCATGACCGTCGGCGTCGTGCTGCTGCAGCCCGAGAGCCGGGGCCGGGTCGGGCTGAACGGCCGCGACGTCGTCATCGACCCCGCCTACCTGAGCGCCGGCGTCGACCTCAGACGCCTGACCGCCGGGCTCAAGACCGCCAAGCAGATCCTCGCCACCAACGCGATGAAACCGTACGCGGGCGGGCCGATGCCCCCCTACACCTCGCCCGAGAGCGACGAGGAGATCGCCCAGTGGATCCGGGACCGCGCCGAAACCCTCTACCACCCCGTCGGCACCTGCCGGATGGGCGCCGACGAGGCGTCGGTCGTGGACCCGTCGCTGCGCGTCCGCGGCGTCGCGGGCCTCCGGGTGGCGGACGCCTCGATCATGCCGACGCTCAACCGCGGCCACACCCACGCCCCCGCGGTGATGATCGGCGAGAAGGCGGCCGACCTGATCGCGCAGAGCTGATCACGCCGGACCGCTCCCCTTCCGGGTGTCCGGAATGTTAGGTTGCGCTGCTATGGAAATCAGGACCGTCCACGCCAACGGTGTGGAGTTCTCGTACCTGACCGTAGGGGACGGGCCGCTGGCGCTCTGCCTGCACGGCTTCCCCGACACCGCGCACACCTGGCGCCACCTGATGCCCGCGCTCGCCGAACGCGGCTACCGCGCCGTCGCGCCCTTCACGCGCGGCTACGCGCCGACCGAAATCCCCGCCGACGCCGCCTACGAGGGCGCCGCGCTCGCCGCCGACGTCCTCGCGCTCCACGAGGAACTCGGCGGCGACGAGCACGCCGTCCTCATCGGGCACGACTGGGGGACGCTCCCCGTCTACGCCCTCGCCGACCGGTTCCGGGCCGCCGTCACCATGGCGGTCCCGCCGCCCGCGGCGCTGCGCACCACGCTCATGCAGTACGACCAGCTCAAGAGGTCGTTCTACGTGTTCCTCTTCCAGACGCCGCTGGCCGAGGCCGCCGCGGCGTCACCGGGGTTCCTGGAACGGCTCTGGAACGACTGGTCACCCGGCTACGACGCCACCGACGACCTCGCCTTCGTCCGCCGCAGCATCGGAGAACCCGCCAACCTGGCGGCGGCCATCGGCTACTACCGCGCCATGCTGGGCACCACCCCGCCCACCGGCCGCTACCCGGACCCCGGCCGGGCGGAGTCGACCCCCATCCTCTACCTCCACGGCGACCAGGACGGCTGCCTCACCCCCGACGCGGCCAAGCAGGCGCTCCCGCACCTGCCGCCCGGCTCCCGCGCCGAACTGGTGCCCGGCGCCGGCCACTTCCTCCACCTGGAACGGCCGGACGCCGTCAACCGCCTCATCCTCGACTGGCTCTAGGCCTCAGCGCCACCAGCACGGGACGCCGCCCCGACAGGCTCACCGGCACCCGCTCCACCACCTCGAACCCCGGCGGACCTCCGTCGAGGTCGTACAGCAACGCCACCACCAGCCCATCCGGGACCAGCACCCGCCGCACCTCCCGCCACAACCGGTCCGGCCTCCCGGCCAGCACCCCGGCGGGCGGCACCTGACGCCCCCACGGCGGATTCACCAGCACCCGATCGACACTGCCCTCCTCCAACGGCACCGACCCCGCATCCCCCGCCACCCACTCAACCCGCGCTTCGGCATGTGCTTTCCACTCGGCCCGCGTCATGCCCTGCGCTGACCCCTTCACCTGCGCTTCGGCCCGAGCTGTCCCAACCCGCGCCTTGGCCCGCGCTTCCCCCTCAACCCCCGCTTTCCGCTCAACCCGCACTTCGGTGGGGCGGGTCGTTCGGTCCCAGCCTCCGAGGGCGCGGTAGGCGTTCGAGCGGGCGGCGGCGATCGCGTGCGGGTCGTGGTCCAGGCCGAGCAGGCGGGCTCCAGGGGCGAGCACGGCGGCTTCGATGAGGGTGGTGCCCGCGCCACAGCAGGGGTCCAGGATCGTGCGCACGCCGTCGAGCCGGGCGAGAGCAGCCATCGCGGCGGCCACCGGCGGGTGCAGGGTGCCCCGGATCGAGGCCGTCTTGTACGCCCGCCGATGCAGGGGCCGTTCCGCGACCCGTACCGCGATCACCGCGCGGTCGTCCTCGATCGTGACCCGCCACGCCACGCACCCGGCGGGCGGCGCCACCCCGCCTGACCTCGAAAAATACGGCAGCCGCAGCCGCCGCGACAGCTCCGCCCCGACGGCGTCCTCGATCTCGAACCGCGTGTAGTTACGCCGTCCCACGAACGACGCCGACACCTCCAACCCGGTGACTCCGGGAAAGCCGGTCTCTGACGACCTTCCGGCCTCTCCCGGCACTACAGGTTCGAAAGGGGTGATGGTACGGGCGGCGGCGCCGAGGCGGCGGAGGGCCGAGCGGGCGGCCCCGACGCCGTCCACGACGGCCGCCACCAGCAGGACGTCGTCGGCCGTTCGCAGCCCCGTCAGCCCGGAGCCTTCCGGTTCGAACCACACCTCACGATGGCGCAGTCCGTGGACCCGGCCCAGCCGGGAGTTCTCGATCTCAGCGGCGACCAGGGGTTCGAGCCCTCGAACCGACCTGGCCACGGCGAAGCGCGCGAAGGGACGCGCCCGGCGACCCTCCGCAGGTCGTGCGTACCGCACCTGCGTTCTTCTCCCACGTCGCGACCCGGGACGGCGGCAGGCCGTCCCGCATCACCGGCGGTGGGGTCGTCCGCGACCCGCCGGCGGATCGCTAGCGCAGGAAGAAGAAGTTCACGCGGGCAGTTTAGCGACCGCCCGGAAGCCCCGGCGACCGGCTTTTCGCGAAAGATACGTACGGTGTACGTCCACCCCATTGACTAACGGCCGCCGGGGCTCGAATGATGGCTCCATGACCGCCCTCGAATTCGACCTGTCGGACAGTTCCTTCTGGGCCAGGCCCATGTCGGAGCGCAGGCAGGCCTTCGATCTGCTCCGCCGGCGAGACACGCCGGTCTTCTTCGAGGAGCCCGAGATCTCCTTCGCCCCGAAGGGCCCCGGCTACCACGCGCTCGTGCGGCACGCCGACATCCTCGAAGCCAGCCGCAACCCGGAGGTCTTCTCCTCGGGGCAAGGCGGCGCGACGAACATCCCCGACCTGCCCCCGGAGTTCGCCGAGTACTTCGGCTCCATGATCAACATGGACGACCCGCGCCACGCCCGCCTGCGGCGCATCGTCTCCCGCGCCTTCACGCCCAAGATGATCAAACAGTTCGAGTCGGACGTCGAGACCGCCGCCGAGAAGATCGTCGACGACCTCCTCGTCACCGGCCCCGGCTGCGACTTCGTCACCGAGGTCGCCGCCCGCCTGCCCCTGAAGATCATCTGCGACATGATGGGCATCCCCGAGCGGGACTACCAGTTCGTCTTCGAGCGGTCCAACATGATCCTCGGCGGCTTCGACCCCGAGTACGTCGGCACCGACGTCGAGGGCATCGCCGAACGCCTGCTCACCGCCGGCATGGAACTCCAGCAGCTCATGCAGGACCTGGCCGCGCACCGCCTCGACAACCCGACCGGCGACCTCACCTCCTCGCTGGTCAACGCCAACATCGACGGCGAGCGGCTGACCTCGCAGGAGCTCGGCTCGTTCTTCATCCTGCTCGTCGTGGCGGGCAACGAGACCACCCGCAACGCGATCTCGTACGGGCTGCGCCTGCTCACCAAGAACCCCGACCAGCGCGAACTCTGGCGCCAGGACTTCGACAAGCACGCCCCGACAGCCGTCGAGGAGATCGTCCGCCTCGCGTCACCGGTCAACTTCATGCGCCGCAAGGTCACCCGCGACCACGTCATGAACGGCAACCAGTACCGCCAGGGCGAGAAGGTCGTGCTCTACTACTGGGCCGCCAACCGCGACCCCGCGGTGTTCGACGACCCCGAGCGGTTCGACATCACTCGCCAGCCCAACCCGCACGTCGGCTTCGGCGGGCCCGGGCCGCACTTCTGCCTCGGCGCCCACCTGGCGCGCCGCGAGATCACGGTGATGTTCCGCGAACTGCTGCGGCGCGTCCCCGGCATCGAAGGTCACAAGCCGGACCGGCTGCACTCCGCCTTCATCAACGGCATCAAGCACATGGAGTGCGTCTTCTGACGGCGCTCAGCCCTGGAGCAGGCGCAGCCGCTTGACGACGGTGTTGACGTCCGGCAGCAGCGACTTGCCCTCGGCGGGCACCGACATGAAGACGATCGCCGGCAGGTCGCCGCCCGTGTTGATCGCCGCGGCGACGATCGTCGCCTTCTCGGTGGGCGACGTCAGCGAGTAGGCGATGAGCCTGCCCGTGCTGTCGCCCACCTTGAGCGGCTGCTGCGCGATCTTGCGCACCTTGTTGCCGTCGGAGTAGAGCCGCTTGCGCGCGTCGACCACGACCGCCTTGATCACCGGCTCCAGGTCGTCCGGCGAGGTGTACCTGCCCGCGAACTTCTCCGGCAGCGGGCCGGTCATCACCTGGGCGGCCAGGTCGTCGCCGACCATGGCGTACTGGCGGGTGTCGTACCCGTACGTGCCCTTGACCGTGGGCCGCTCGTCGAGCCGCCAGTCGCCGCCCAGCCTCGGGACCTGGATGCCCGCCTGCGAGTCCTGCACGACGCCCGTCACGGGCGACGCCTGGCCCCGGTAGTTGGGCAGCCTGCCGATCGTGCTGGAGGTCTTCTTCGGCGCGGCCGAGGGCGCCTGGGACGGGGTGGCCTCCGCGGCGCTCGCGCTGGAGTCGTCACTGGCCAGCGGGCCCGCCAGGAACGCCCACACCAGCGCGATCACCAACGCGACGGCGGCCGAGCTGGCCAGCGCGTAGATCCACAGCGGCTTGCCCGGCTCCTCCAGGGAGTCCGGCTCGCCCATCGCCTGGTAGTTGTCGCCGAAGACCGTGTTCCAGAGCTCCTGCTGGCGCTCCGGGGGAGGGGTCCGGGAGCTGCCGATCTGACCCGCCGTCACGAACGGGCGGTCGGGGTCGGAGGGGTCGCGGCTCAGGTTCGCCCCCGGCCGCCCCTGCTCGCCGCCACGCCCACCTGGCCCATACGGACCGTCCTGCCCGCCCGGCCCATACGGGTTGTCCGGCCCACCCGGCCCGTAATTGCCGCCGGGGCCGCCTGGACCCTGAGGCCCACTCGGCCCCCCAGGCCCATACCCGCCGCGCCCACCGGGACCACCAGGCCCATACCCGCCGGCACCAGGCCCACCGGGACCGGCACCGCCCGGGCCACCAGCACCGGGTCCGCCAGCACCGGGTCCGCCTGGGCCACCGAATCCACCAGAGCCCGCCCCGCCGGGTCCCCCGGCACCGGCTCCACCTGGGCCGCCCGCGCCACCGGGGCCGGTGGGAGCGTCAACACCTGCTCCGGCATGCGCACGCGCGCCTGGACCGGCGTTGCCTTCCGGCCCGCCCGGGTGTCCGCTCCTCACGAGATCCGCCAGCCCGGACTGCCCGCTCTGCGGCTGACGGCCATACTCGCCTGTACCACCGGACCTGCCGTAACCGTCGGCTCCACCGCTTCCGCGACCCCCGTACCCGTCGGCACCGTAGCCGTCACCGCTTCCGCGACCGCCATAACCATCACCGCTTCCGGGGCCGCCACGACCGCCGTAGCCGTCAGCCCCGCCGTAACCGCCACTACCGTGGCCGCCGTACCCGTCGGTCCCGCCGTAGCCGCCACTGCCGTGGCCGCCATACCCGTCGGCGCCGCTTCCGTGGCCGCCGTAGCCGTCTGCGCCGCCGGGGGCGTCGGAACCACCGGAGCTCTGGGCGCCGGTGAGGTCTGCTCGGCCGTACATCATCGTCCGCTCGGCGGCGGCGGCCGCGGAGCTCTTGGCGCGGCCGGGGTGGTCTTCGAGGTTGCCCGGCCCGTACGAGCCCAGGACGGAGGAGTCCGGGTCGTTGGGCACCGGCGCGGGCTTCGGCTGGTCGGAGACCCGGTCCATGGTCATGGTGCCCTCCAGCGGGTCGGCGGGCGGGTTGTCGGCCGGCCGGGGCCAGGGGGCGGGGGAGTTCAGGTTGGACCAGGCGTCGGAGGGCGACGACGAGCGCGGGGACTCGGACCACGCGGGCAGCGGGTCCTTGACCGGCGGCGGCTCGGGCCACGAGGGCTGCGAGGACTGCGAAGACTGAGGGGGCCCGCCGCTCGGGGCGGGCGGCTCGGGCCAGGACGGCGCGGGCGGCTGGGCGGGCGGCCAGGAGGTGGGGCCGCCGGAAGGCTCGGGCCAGCCGCCGGGCGCGTCGTCGCGCGGCGGTTCGGGCCACGAGGGCTGCGGGCCGGGCGCGGGCGTCTCGGGCCAGGAGGTGGGCACGTCCTGCCGTGGAACCTCGGGCCAGGAGGGTGGCCGGTGCGATGCTCCGGAGTTCTCCGATGCCATGGGGTCCGGCCCTCCTGAATACTTGTCCGGATTCGACGTCGCGTGCATGATCTCATGGGATTTTCCAAGAGAGTCAGCCGACTCCGCAGCGAAACGGGCGAAGCCATGCGGATCGGTCGGCGGATCCTGCATCGGCAGATCGGCCTCCGAGCGTTCCGGTCCAGCTGAGTGCACCACGGTGACGAGCGTATTCTAATGGGACATATGAGGTCACAACGGATGGATCACCATCAGGTCTCGCGAACCTGAAGGGTCTATTGTGCCCGCGGACCTCGATCGACCGCCCGCATTCAACCGAAGACGTGCGCTAGGCTTGACGTATGCGTTCCGCGACCCTGCTGCTTAGCGGGCCGCGACGGTTCTGAAAGTCTCGCCGTCGCGGCTGCCCCTCGTTCTGGTCACGGGGGGCTTTCTTATGGGTCCGAGTCAATCAGAAGGACAACCGCCGTGAGTGAGTACGACCCGCAGGCGCTCCAGGCCAAGTGGCTGCCGCGCTGGGAGGAGATGGACCCGTTCCGGGCGAGTGAGGACCCGGCCGACCCCCGGGAGCGGCGCTACCTCCTCGACATGTTCCCGTACCCCTCGGGTGACCTCCACATGGGCCACGGCGAGGTCTTCGCTCTCGCGGACGTCATCGCGCGCTACTGGTTCCAGCGCGGCTACAACGTGCTCCACCCGATCGGCTGGGACTCTTTCGGCCTGCCCGCGGAGAACGCCGCGATCAGGCGGAACGCCCACCCCGCCGAGTGGACCTACCGCAACATCGAGACGCAGGCCACCTCGTTCAAGCGCTACGGCATCTCCTTCGACTGGTCGCGCCGCCTCCACACCAGCGACCCTGAGTACTTCCACTGGAACCAGTGGCTGTTCAACCGCTTCTTCGAGCGCGGCCTGGCCTACCGCAAGGGCGGCCTGGTCAACTGGTGCCCCAACGACCAGACCGTGCTGGCCAACGAGCAGGTCGTGGCGGGCAAGTGCGAGCGGTGCGGCGCCGACGTCATAAGGCGCGAGCTCACCCAGTGGTACTTCAAGATCACTGACTACGCGCAGCGCCTGCTGGACGACATGGAACAGCTCGAAGGCGGCTGGCCCGAGCGCGTCATGACCATGCAGCGCAACTGGATCGGCCGGTCCGAGGGCGCCGACGTGCTCTTCACGATCGAGGGCCGCGACGAGCCGGTGCAGGTCTTCACCACCCGGCCCGACACCCTGTTCGGCGCCACGTTCTTCGTGGTCGCCGTCGACGCGGCGCTGGCCGACGAGATCGTCACCGACGAGCAGCGCCCCGCCTTCGAGGCCTACCGCGCCGAGGTCGCCAAGCTGAGCGACATCGAGCGGCTGTCCACCGAGAAGGAGAAGACCGGCGTCTTCCTGGGCCGCTACGCGATCAACCCGGTCAACGGCGAGCGCATCCCCGTCTGGGCCGCCGACTACGTGCTGTCCGACTACGGCCACGGCGCCATCATGGCGGTGCCCGCCCACGACCAGCGCGACCTCGACTTCGCGCGCAAGTTCGGCCTGCCGGTGCGCGTCGTGGTCCACACCGGGCTGGCCGACCCCGGCGAGTCCGGCGTCGCCACCCCCGGCGAGGGCCGGCTGGTCAACTCCGGGCCGCTCGACGGGCTGAGCAAGGCCGAGGCCATCGCCAAGATCGTCGAGATCCTGGAGACCGAGGGCAAGGGCAAGGCCGCGGTCAACTTCCGGCTGCGCGACTGGCTGCTGTCCCGCCAGCGCTACTGGGGCACGCCGATCCCGATCATCCACTGCCCCGACTGCGGCGAGGTGCCCGTCCCCGACGAGCAGCTGCCGGTCACCCTGCCCGACCTGCGCGGCGAGGCGCTGGCGCCCAAGGGCATCAGCCCGCTGGCCGGCGCCACCGACTGGGTCAACGTCGACTGCCCCAAGTGCGGCGGCCGGGCCCAGCGCGACACCGACACGATGGACACCTTCGTCGACTCGTCGTGGTACTTCCTGCGTTACTGCTCGCCGGGCTACACCGACGGCCCGTTCGACGTCGAGCAGGTCCGCAAGTGGGGCCCGATCGACCAGTACGTCGGCGGTGTCGAGCACGCCGTGCTCCACCTGCTCTACTCGCGGTTCTTCACCAAGGTCCTGTACGACATGGGCATGGTCGACTTCACCGAGCCGTTCCTGCGCCTGCTCAACCAGGGCCAGGTCATCAACCGCGGCAAGGCGATGTCCAAGTCGCTGGGCAACGGCGTCGACCTGGGCGAGCAGATCGACGCCTACGGCGTCGACGCGGTCCGCCTGACGATGGTCTTCGCGGGCCCGCCCGAGGAGGACATCGACTGGGCCGACGTCTCGCCGGCCGCGTCGCAGAAGTTCCTGGCCCGTGCGCTGCGCGTGATGTCCGACGTGACCAGCGAGCCGGGCGTCGCCTTCGACGGCGGCGACGTGGAGCTGCGCAAGGTCACCCACCGGACGATCGACGAGGTCACCAAGCTGGTCGAGTCCTACCGGTTCAACGTCGCGGTGGCCCGCATGATGGAGCTGACCACCGCCGCCCGGCGGGCCATCGACTCCGGCGCGGGCCCCGCCGACCCGGCGGTCCGCGAGGCCGCCGAGACGCTGGCGATCATGCTGTCCCTGGTGGCGCCCTACACCGCCGAGGAGGGCTGGGAGCGGCTCGGCCGCACCGGCACCGTCGCCAAGGCCGGCTGGCCGAGCGCCGAGCCCGCGCTGCTGGTGCAGGACCTGGTGACCTGCGTGGTCCAGGTGGCGGGCAAGGTCCGCGACCGGCTGGAGGTCTCGCCCGAGATCGCCGAGGAGGAGCTGCGGTCTCTGGCGCTGGCCTCCGAGAAGGTCCGCGCCCACCTCGACGGGGAGCCCCGGCGGGTGATCGTGCGCGCGCCGAAGCTGGTCAACATCGTTCCCTGAGTCGTACGTACGGGAAAGGCCGCCGCACGGATGGTGCGGCGGCTCTTCTCTTCTATAACCCCTGTCTGTTCTGTGCTGATTCGCCGAGTGCGGTCAGAGTCGGCGCAGGGCTGGGAGGAGTTCCTTCTCGGCCCAGGAGAAGAAGGGTTCCTGCTGGTCGGCACCGATCTGGACCAGGGCGATGTGGGTGTGGCCGGCCTCGACGTAGGCGCGGGCCGCCTCGACGACCGCGTCCACGTCGGCGCCGCACGGCACGCTCCGCGCCACGTCCTCCGGCCTGACCGTGCCGGTGGCGGCCGCGAAGTTGACCGGGCCGGGCAGCTCGGCCAGCACCTTCCAGCCGCCGGCCGACGCCCACCGCCACAGCCGGTGCGCCCGTTCCCTGGCGGCCTCCGCGTCGGTGTCGTACGAGAGCGCGAGCTGACCGTACACGGGCTTGCCCGAGCCGCCGTCGCCCTGGAAGCGCCGCACCACCTCAGGCATCGGCTCGTTGACCACGAGGATGTCCGCGTGTTCGGCCGCGAGCCGGGCCGAGTCGCCGCCGGAGGCCGCGATGCCGATCGGGATGGGCTCCTCCGGCAGGTCGTAGAGCTTGGCCGAGTCCACGTCGTAGAACTCGCCCTGATAGGTGACGTAGCCGCCGCCGAGCAGTTCCTTGATGATCCGTACCGCCTCGACGAGCATGCGGTGGCGGGTGTCGGCGGACGGCCAGCCCTCGCCGATGACGTGCTCGTTCAGGTTCTCGCCCGCCCCGAGCCCGAGCGAGAACCGGCCGCCGCTCAGCACCGCCATCGTGGCGGCCTTCTGCGCCACCACCGCCGGGTGGTAGCGCATGGTCGGGCACGTCACGTACGTCATCAGGGGCAGCCGCTCGGTGGCCTGCGCGGCGGCGCCGAGCACCGACCAGGCGTACGGGGAGTGGCCCATCTCCTCCAGCCACGGGAAGTAGTGGTCGGAGATGACGGCGTAGTCGAACCCGGCCTGCTCGGCCCGGGCCGCGAAGTCGACGAGCTGCCGGGCCGGCGTCTGCTCGCACATCAGGGTGTAGCCGATCTTCGCCATCGCGTCACGCTCCGGAGGACGGGGATGACTTGCGGTCGCAGAGCTCCTCCAGCACCAGGCCGAGGCCGATGCCGAGCAGCCACACGTCCTTGGCCAGCCCGATGCCCTCCTGGGTGGGCTTGAGGCTGCCCTCCTCGCGCATGCCGGGCGTCTTGAGGTAGAGGCCGAGCAGGCTGCCGGCGAAGGCGGTCAGCGCGGCCCCGGCCACCAGCGAGGGCACCACGGGCATCAGCAGCGCGGCGCCGAGCGCGACCTCGGCCGCGGAGACCAGCTTCGTGAACCGCTGCGGATGCTGCTCGGCCAGGAAGGGGTAGGTGCCGACGGCCATGCCGTGGATGACGGCCGCCGCCTCCTCGTCGGGGTCGGCCTTGTTCAGGCCGGAGTTCAGGATGAAGGCCCCGGCGACCGCGCGGGGCGGGATCTGGTGGGGCCGGGCGAAGATGCGCATGGTGCCTCCCGAGTGATGCGATCCCTCACCCCTTCCCATGCTTTTTCATGACATCCTGCCTTGTGTCCGGTTTTGACCGTGCCTTCAGGGGGGGCGGAGTAATTCCGTCTTCTTGGCCCGGAACTCCTGGCGCGCACTAGTGTCTAGCTGTGACAACTGGCGCATACCTGAGATTCCCCCATCTGTCCGGTGACCTGGTCACCTTCGTCGCCGACGACGACGTCTGGCTCGCCCCGATCGCCGGTGGGCGAGCATGGCGGTTCACCGCCGACCGGATCCCCGTCTCGAACCCCCGCTTCTCACCCGACGGCACCCGCATCGCCTGGACCAGCACCCGAGAGGGCGACCCCGAGGCGTTCGCCGCCGAGATCGACGGACCGGAAGGCGAGCGGCTCACCCACTGGGGAAGCGCGACGACCAAGGTGTGCGGGTGGAGCGCCACCGGCCACGTGCACGTCGTCAGCGCCGCCGGGCAGGGCGGCCGGCAGCGGAGGTGGGGCTACGCGGTCCCGCTCGACGGCGGCGCGGCCACCCGCCTGCCGTACGGCTGGGTGAGCGAGTTCGACGTCAGCGGCGACCGGGTGGTGGCGGTCTCCTCCATGTGGCGCGAACCGTCCCAGTGGAAGCGCTACCGCGGCGGCACCGCGGGCAAGATCTGGATCGACGCCGAAGGCTCCGGAGAGTTCACCCGCCTGTTCGCCGACAGCCCCGCCCAGTACTGGGCCGCCATGTGGGTCGGCGACCGAATCGCCTTCCTGTCCGACCGCGACGGCACCGGGAACGTCTACTCCGCCCTGCCCGACGGCTCCGACCTGCGCAGGCACACCGGCCACGAGGAGTTCTACGCCCGCCACGCCACCTCCGACGGCGAGCGGATCGTCTACAGCCACGCCGGCGACCTCTGGCTGCTGGAAAGCCTGGACGCGGAACCGTACCGGCTCGACATCAAGCTCGGCGGGCCGCGCCCGGCCCGCGCCAAGCGACCGGCGCCCGCCCAGGTCGGCGGGTTCTCCCCGGACGAGACCGGCCGCGCCAGCGCCGTCGAGATCCGCGGCACCGCCCACTGGGTCACCCACCGCGACGGCCCCGCCGGCACCCTCCGCGCCGAGCCCGGCGTCCGGGTCCGGCTGCCGCGCGTGCTCGACTCCACCGGCCGCGCCATCTGGGTCTCCGACGCCACCGGCGAGGACGGCCTGGAGGTCGGCACCCCCGGCGGCGAGATCCGCACGCTGGCCGCCGGCGAGCTCGGGCGCGTCCTCGCCCTGACAGCCTCGCCCGACGGCAAGCACGCCGCCGTCGCCACCCACGACGGCCGCCTCCTGGTCGTCGACATCGAGACCGGCGCCCAGCGCGAACTGGACCGTACGGGCCACGGCGACATCAGCGGGCTCACGTTCTCGCCCGACTCCGCCTGGCTCGCCTGGGTCCACCCGCACCACGAGCCGCTCTCCCAGATCAAGATGGGCCGCGTCGACGGCACCTCCACCATCGAGGTGACCCCGCTCCGGTTCGCCGACTACGACCCCGTCTTCACCCGCGACGGCAAGCACCTGGCGTTCCTGTCGGTCCGGACGTTCGACCCGGTCTACGACGCGCACGTGTTCGACCTGTCGTTCCCCGTCGGCTGCCGCCCGTACCTGGTGCCGCTGCGCGCCGACACCCCCTCCCCGTTCGCCCCCAGCCTGCGGGGACGCGGCTTCAACGGCGAGGACGACCACCCGCCCGCGGAGGAGAAGAAGAAGGACGACGCGCCCCCGCGCACCGAGGTCGACCCCGACGGGCTCGCCTCCCGCGTGGTCCCCGTCCCGGTGCCCGCCGGCCGCTACGGCAACCTGCGCACCGCCAAGGACGCGCTGCTCTGGCTGCGCCACCCGCTCACCGGCCGCCTCGGCGACGGCACCGACTCCACCGGCGAGATCGTGCTGGAACGCTACGACCTGAAGAAGCGCGCCAAGAGCGAGCTGGGCAAGGACTACCGCGCCTTCGAGGTGAGCGGCGACGGCACCCGGCTCGTCGTCAACGGCAAGAACGGCCTGCAGACCCGCCCCGCCGCGGAAGGCGACGAGGTCGTCACCATCGAACTGGACCGGGTCTCCGTCCAGCTCGACCCCGTCGCCGAATGGCGGCAGGGCTACCGCGAGGCCGGGCGCCTCATGCGCGACCACTTCTGGCGCGCCGACATGAACGGCGTCGACTGGCAGGGCGTCCTCGACCGCTACGCGCCGCTCGTCGAACGCATCGGCGCCTACTCGGAACTGGTCGACCTGCTCTGGGAGGTGCAGGGCGAGCTCGGCACCTCCCACGCCTACGCCATCGGCAACGGCCAGCCCGTCGACCCGCGCCGCCGCCAGGGCCTCCTCGGCGCCGACCTGGCCCGCGACGAGGACGGCACCTGGCGGGTGACGCGCATCCTGCCCGGCGAGTCGTCCGACCACGACGCACGCTCGCCGCTGCTCGCGCCCGGCGTCGCCGTCCGTCCCGGGGACGCGCTCGTCGCCGTCAACGGCCGGCCCGTCGATCCGGTACGGGGGCCGCTGCCGCTGCTGGCGGGCACCGCCAACCAGCCCATCCAGCTGACCGTCCGCCCCGCCACCGGCGGCGAGACCCGCACGGTCGTGGTCACCCCGATCTCCGACGAGACCCGGCTGCGCTACCACGACTGGGTGGAGAACCGGCGCGCCTACGTCCGCGAGGCGTCCGGCGGGCGGCTCGGCTACCTGCACGTGCCCGACATGGTGGCGTCCGGGTGGGCGCAGTTCCACCGCGACCTGCGCACCGAGATGGCATACGAAGGACTCGTCGTGGACGTGCGCGAGAACGGCGGCGGGCACGTGTCCGAGCTGATCCTGGAGAAGCTGTCGCGCAAGGTCACCGGCTGGATCCAGGCACGCGGCCACGAGCCGATGCGCTACCCCGAGGACTCGCCGCGCGGGCCCGTCGTCACCGTCACCGACGAGTTCGCCGGCTCCGACGGCGACATCGTCAGCGCCGGGATCAAGAACCGCGACATCGGGCCCCTGGTCGGCGTCCGCACCTGGGGCGGCGTGATCGGCATCGACCAGCGCTACTCGCTGGTCGACGGCACCGTCGTCACCCAGCCGCGGTACTCGTTCTGGCTGGAGGGCCACGGCTGGGGCGTGGAGAACCACGGCGTCGACCCGGACGTCGAGGTCGTCATCACGCCCCAGGACCGCACCGCCGACCGCGACCCGCAGCTGGAGAAGGCGGTGGAACTGGCGCTCGCCGCCCTGGAGGAGACGCCCGCCGCGACCCCGCCCGACCTGCCGCCCGTCCCGTAACCAGGCCGGTCTCCTGCCCCCTTGTCCCACGGGGGCAGGAGACCCGGGCTTCTGTCAGAAGACCCGAGGGTCGGCCCACACGGCCATGCCCTTGACACAGAGCGAGGCGTTGGACCGCAGAATGATCCGCGTGGCCCCGTCCAGCGGCACGTCCAGCGTGGCCGACCGCCCTGGCACCGCGGCGGCGACCCCCAGCTCCTCGGACTCGTCACCCCACTCGTCCTCGTCGACGTCGGCGAACACGGTGAACGTCACCGGACTGTCGCTCCGCCCGCCGGTCACCCCGACCGTCGCCTGGAAGCGCCCGTGGCCCTCGCCGATCGCGTACACCGTGTTGGACGTGCCGACGCCGCACCCTATGTTGAAGCCGAGGCTGTGGTTATACCAGCGCCCGCTGATACGCTGCCTGCCCTTGATCGGAGCCGTGCCCTTGGGAGTGAGGGCGGCCAGGAAGACGGGGTCGCCCGCGAACTTCGATCATAGCCGGACGCCGGCCAGCCTCCGGAGGATCTCGTCGAGAACCGGCTCGGTCGTCGCGAAGTTGAGCCGTACAAACGTCTCGCCGCCCGGCCCGAACGACGCGCCGTCGTTGAGGAGCACCTTCGCCTCCTGCTCCAGCCGCTCCGCCATGCCGGGCCGGCCGTAGTCGAGCCACGCCAGGTAGGTGGCCTCCGGCACGCGGTACGAGACACCGGCGGGCAGGCGTTCGGCGAGGGTCCGGCGGTTGCGGTCGAGCAGCGCGACCGTGTCCGCCAGCCAGGCGTCGCCGTGCCCCCAGGCGGCGACCGTGGCCTCCACACCGAACAGGTTCGCCGAGCCGAAGAGGAACGGCGGCTGCTCGTCCAGCGCCTTACGCAGCTCGGCCGAGCCGATGTGGGCCACTGAACAACGGATGCCGCCCAGGTTGAACGCCTTCGTGGCCGAGGTCAGGGTGACTGTCCGGTCAGGCAGGATCGTGGCGAACGGAATGTGCCGGTTCGGCTCGTACACCAGATCCGCGTGGATCTCGTCGGAGATGACCAGCAGGTCATGCCGCTCGGCCAGCTCGGCCAGCTCCTCCAGCTCCGCGCGGGTGAAGACCCGGCCGGTCGGATTCTGCGGGTTGACCAGCAGCAGCACCCTGCAGCCGGTCAGGTCGGGGATCTCCGCGCGCCACGAGTCACCGTCCGGCACCAGCCGGATCGGCCGCAGCGGCCGATCCATGGTCTCCAGCGTGCCGAGGAACGGGTGGTATGCGGGGACGTGCAGCGCCACCGCGTCGCCCGGGGCGGTCCACACGTGCAGCAGCACCTGGAGGGCCTGGTTGAGATCGCTGTAGGTGCGGACCAGGCCGGGATCGGGCTCCCAGCCGAACCTGGCGGCCATCCGCTCCGCGAAAGCGACCGCCAGCGGCCCGCCATCGGCGCTGTCGAGCCAGACCGGGTAGCCGAGATCACCCTCCGCGCGCCGCCGCAGCGCCTCCACCACCGCGGGAGCGGTCGGCAGATCCATGTCGGCGACCCAGGCTGGAATGACGCCTGGTTTGGCTTTCGCCCATTTGAGTCCGTCATTACGTGCTCTGAACGGTTCACTCACGAATGCGTCGCTCACCCGGTCATTCTAGGAATGCCCCTCGCGGCGACTCTCGTCGCATACCCGCCCGTCCCGCGCGACACGCTCCCAGAGCACAGCGGTGCGGTCGCTCCGCCCCCACGCGATCAGCCCGCTCACCACGAGCAACACCAGCGGCACCGCCACCGGCCCGCCGCTCACGAACGCCTCGGTCACCACGGCACCGGCCATCAACCCGGCGAGCACCATCGCGGCCACCCCGGCCAGCGCAGGCACCAGCAGCGCCGCGCCCCCCGCCACCTCCACCACACCCACCAGGTGACGGAACCAGACACCCCACCCGATCGCCTCGAACGTCGACGCCGACGGCTCCGCCCCGGTGAACTTGCCCACCGCGGCCAGCAGGAACGTCAGCGCCGCGATCACCTGCAGCACCCACAGCCCGATCTTCTTCATGCCGGCGACGCTACGCACCACGATCACGCGGCGGAATGGGCCTGGATACAGGGCGGGGTGGAGGTAGGTGCACTGTGCGACGGACCCGGAAAGGCCCTACCACCCGCGTATCTTCTCGATGCCGCATGCCTCCGCGTGATGCGTTACGTCCGTGTGATGCCGTACGTCCATGCGGTGCCTCCGCGTGATGCGTTACGTCCGTGTGATGCCGTACGTCCATGCGGTGCCTCCGCGTGATGCGTTACGTCCGCGTGATGCCGTACGTCCATGCT